>NZ_LT629700.1:1295068-1618835 GCF_900103625.1 Corynebacterium mycetoides
AAGGTGCTCTCCCGCAACGACCTGCCCTATTTCTTCCACTGCGTCATCGGCGGGCTCCTGGCCACGATTCCCGCGCTGCTGTTCTACAACTTCTCGGCGCAGATCGGACACCCGATCGTGCCCAGCCAGGTCATCTCCACCGGCATCGTGGTGCTCCTCGCCGGCCTGACACTGGTGCAGTCGCTTCTCGACGGCATCACGGGGTCCCCCGTCACCGCATCCGCGCGTTTCTTCCAGACGATGCTGTTCACGGGCGGGATCGTGGCGGGGGTGGCCACCGGCATAACGCTGGGGGAGTTTTTCGGCGTGGGGTTGCCGCCGCTGGAGACGATGCTGGGCACGCCGAGCTTCAGTTCGGCCATCGCCCGGATTTTGGGCGGCACCGTCGCCGCCTCCGCGTTCGCGGTGACGTGCTTCGCCGAGCGCTCCGCAGTCGTCGTCTCCGCCGCTACCGCGTTCGCCGGCTCCACGATGTATTACGTCTTTCTCCTGCCCCTGGGCACCGAACGCCTGCTGGCCACCGCGGCGTGCGCTGTGGTCGTTGGCCTGGCGGGCGGTTTGATCTCGCGGTTTTTCATGATCAACCCGGTGATCACCGCCGTCGCCGGCGTCACCCCGTTCCTTCCCGGCTCCGGGGTGTACCGCGGCATGTACGCGATCATGAACGAACAAATGGTCGTGGGCCTGACCAACCTGCTTTTGGCCGTGGGCACCTGCATGGCGCTGGCGGGGGGTGTGATCCTCGGGGAGTGGATGGTGCGCCGCATCCGCCGCCCGCAGCTATTCAAGCCGTACGCCGCCTTCAAGCGCGCCGGGCGGGTGACGTTCCAGCAGATCAGGCGCGCCGAGCTCGTAGCGCGCCGGGCGACCGCGGCCCGCCCGAAGCGCGGCGGGTCCACCAAGCTGGCCCGCCCGCCCGCCGGGGGCAGCGCACCCCCGAGCCTGTGACGTAAGATGGTGTTCTTCCAGTCACAACCCGGATCAAGGAGAAACCTGACGTGCCACCCAAGATCACCGATTCCCGCCCCTCCCCCGAAGCGATTCACACGGTCGAGGAGCAGACGGCGGCTGGGGCGCGCCGGATCGTGGCGACCTATGCGGAGGATTTCTTCGACGGTGTAACGCTGATGTCCATGCTCGGCGTCGAGCCGAAGGGCTTCGTGTACAAGAAGTACGCAGAGGAGCGTGAGGCCGAGGCGGAGCAGGAGGACGCTCCGGTGAAGGCCGCGAAGAAGACGACGAAAAAGGCGACCAAGAAGGCCACCAAAAAGGCGACCAAGAAGGCCACCAAGAAGACGACGAAGAAGGCCGTGAAGAAGGCGGCGAAGAAGACCACCAAGAAGGCCACGAAGAAGGTGGCCAAGAAGGCTACCTCTACTCCGCCGGATGAGGCGTAAGCGCTAGCGATGGCGGGGGGCAACGATTTCGTGGTTGTCGCCAACCGGCTGCCGGTGGACCGCACCGCCTCCGGGTGGCAGGCGTCCCCTGGGGGCCTCGTAGCGGCGCTGGCGCCGGTGCTGCGCGCCCACGCCGGATGCTGGGTCGGGTGGCCCGGCGAGCCGGACGTGGACGTCGAGCCGTTCGCGTTCGAGGGAATCTCGCTGCACCCGGTAACACTCAGCGCCGACGATGTCGAGAACTTCTACGAGGGATTTTCCAACTCCTCGCTCTGGCCCCTCTACCACGACCTCATCGTCGCGCCCCGCTACGCGCCCGAGTGGTGGGACGCCTACGAGTCGGTGAACCGGACATTCGCCGCGGCCGCCGCAGAGGTCGCCGCCGAGGGCGCGACCGTGTGGGTGCAGGACTACCAGCTCCAGCTCGTGCCCGGCCTGCTGAAGCAGGCCCGGCCGGACCTCACGGTCGGGTTCTTCCTGCACATCCCGTTTCCCTCCCCCGACATTTTCAGGCAGCTGCCGTGGCGCGAGGAGATCATCGAGGGCCTTAGAGGGTGCGACCTCATCGGTTTCCAGCGCGAGGAGGACGAGCAGAATTTCCGCGCGCTGGTGGGCGGCAACGGTCAGTGCCCGCGCACGGGGGCTTTTCCCATCTCGATCGACCCGGAGGCGATTCGGCCCGGGGCGCGGGAAGACGTCGATAAGCTGCGCGAGCGGCTGGGCAACCCCCGCACCCTCATGCTGGGAGTCGACCGCATGGACTACACCAAGGGGATCCTGCAGCGGCTGCTGGCGGTCGAGTCACTGCTGGAGCAAGGGGCCCTGGACAGTGTCGCCGTGGTCCAGCTGGCCACGCCCTCGCGCGAGCGCATCGAGCATTACCGGCTCACGCGCCGGGAGGTGGAGGAGGCCGTGGGCAGGATCAACGGGCGCTTCGGCACCGTGGGCAACCCCGTGGTGCACTACGTCCACCGGCCCGTGCCCAAAAGCGAACTGGGCACCTACTACGCCGCGGCCGACGTCATGTTGGTCACCCCATTCAAGGACGGGATGAACCTGGTTGCCAAGGAGTACGTGTCTTGCCACCCCGACGGCAGCGGAGCCCTGGTGCTCTCCGAGTTCGCCGGCGCCGCGGTCGAGCTCAACCGGGCGCAGCTGTGCAATCCCTTCGACCTCGAGTCGATCCAGCAGGCGATCCTGGCGGCCGTCGCGGGCGACAGGGAGGCGATGTTGGCGATGCACGCCCGCGTCATGGAGTTCGATGTCGCGCGGTGGGCGCGGACGTTCCTGGAGGCGCTGTGAGAAAAGCCTGCTTATCGACGCTTACCGCAACGCTCCTCCTGTCCGGCTGCGCCCCCGCCGCACAGGACACGCCACTGAGCGGGCAGACGTGGCAAGTCGTCGCCCTGCACACCTCCCCGGAGGTGCCCGGCGCGCTGCCGGCGGACGCGGCGGGCAAGGCGCAGCTGCGGGTGTCCGGGTCGTCGCTGACCGCGACGACGGGATGCGCGCCGCTGCGGGCGAAGGTGGAGCTCACCGCGGAAACGCTCGAGTTCGAACAGGTCGAGGTGGGCGATACCGGAGAATGCTTCGGCGGCTCGCGCTACGTGCACAACAGCCTCACGGGGCTTTTTGAGCCGGGCGCGCGGTTCGACATCCGCATGTTCGGCGAGAGGGAGGCGCTGCTGACGCGGGCGGGCGAGGAGCTGGAGCGGCCGTCGATACGGATGATGGCGCTGTGACGCCCGAGCTCGAGCTCGCCGTGGGGCGCGCCGCCGCGGCCGAGACGCTGCTGGTGTGCCTGGACTTCGACGGCACGCTCGCCGAACTCGGCCCGGACGCCTACGCGGTGCGGCCCCACCCCGGCGCGATGGAGGCGCTCGAGGCGCTCATGGAGCTACCCAGCACACAGGTGGCGGTGCTGACGGGCCGGCACCTTGCAGGTCTGCGCCGGGTGCTTCCCCTCGGGGGCGCCGCGGTGCTGGTCGGGTCCCACGGCGCCGAGCCGTCCACCGAGGCGTCGGGGGCGGCACCCGCGCTCGAGCCGGAGGACGCGGCGTACCTGGACGACATCGAGGCGCGCCTCGAGCGCCTCGCGGTGCCGCCCGCGTTCGTGGAGGTCAAGCCGTACCAGCGGGTCGTCCACGTGGCCGCGCTCGCGGAGACGGACCCGGCCCGGGCGCGGCGCATCTTGGACGCCGCCCGCGAGCTGGACACGGCGGGGCGCCCCGTCATCAGCGGGCACAACGTGGTGGAGTTCTCCGCCACCGACATAACCAAGGGATCCTGGCTGGCCTCGTACAAGAAACAGTTCGCGGCGACGCTGTTCGCCGGCGACGACACCACCGACGAAACGGCCCTGGAAACCCTGGACGAGGGTGATGTGGGCATCAAGGTGGGCCCGAAACCCACTGTCGCGCCCCACCGCGTGGCCGGGGTCGACGAGATGGCCCGCGTGCTCACCCATCTCGCCGCGGCGCGGCGACGGTTCGCCCGGGAACAAACCGGGTCGGGAGAATGATGTCCTGGGGCGCCGCGGCGGCGTCGATAAGCGAGCTCAGGAGGGAGCCAACCTTCTCGCCCTTTTCCACGTTCGGCTGCTCCACGGTGGTCAGGCCCGCGGCTCGCGCCGTGTCGATGCCGTCGAAGCCGGTGACCGACACGGCGTGGGGGACGCGCCCGCCGCAGTAGTCGAGCACGCCCAGCGCCATCGAATCGGTGGTGCACAGCACGGCGGTGATCTCGGGGTGGGTCTCCAGCAGCTCGCGGGCGGCGTCGGCGGCGCAGGCGCGGTCGTTGAAGTGGCGGGTGAGAATCGGCACGTCCGCAATGCCCGCCGCGTCGAACACGTCGAGCGCGCCGCGCACGCGGGCGCGCTGCACGTGCAAGTCGGCGGCGTCGAGCTCCCCGCGGGCGACGTGGCCGTTGCGCGGGGAGCTGAACAGGCGCTTGGACAGAATGCCGATGCGGCGGTGGCCGGCGTCGACAAGCGCGCGGGCGGCGGGCTGGATCGCGGAGAAGTCGTCGATGCCCACGTACGGCACGCCCGCGACCTTGGGCTGGTCGCACACGACGACCGGCATGCCCCGCTCGCGCGCGGCGGCCAGGTGTGGGTCACCGGCGGGCACGGAATAGACCACGAAGCCGTCCACAATCGCGTTCGAGATCAGCGCGGGGTTTTCCTCGGCCGGGCCCGCGGGGATGAGCGTGAGCGAGAACGCCGTCTGCCTGGACAGGCCGGCGAGGAAGTCGATGGAGGCCTGGTCCTCGAACGCGAAGTGGAGGTGCTCGGTGAGAATCACCCCGACGGCGCCGGCCCGGCGCGTGCGCAGCGAGCGCGCCGTCGGGTTGGGCCCCGTGTAGCCCCGCTTCGCCGCGGCGGCGAGGATCTTCTTGCGCAGCGCGGGCGAGAGTTGGTCCGGGCGGTTGTACGCGTTGGAGACGGTGGTGCGCGATACCCCCACCTCGGCCGCGATGGATTCGAGGGTGCTGCTCTTTGCCGGGCGGGGGGACATGACCGCAAGTATATACGCCCAGGACCTGCGATTAATTGAAACAGTTTTTCATTAGTGCTTGAATGGGTGACATGATTGCAACCAAGACCCTTCGCGCCACCGCGGCGGCATTCGCCTCGACCCTGTTCCTCGCCTCCTGCTCCACCGGCGGGGGAACGGGCGCCACCACAACTGACTCCGCGGCCCCCGGCACCACCGCCGACGCTGCCGCGGACACCGTCGTCGCCACCACGCACGTCTGGGCGGACGTCGCGGGCGAGGTGCTGGGCGAGGACGTCCCGGCCGTGATCTCCAACCCCGCCACCGACCCGCACGACTTCGAGCCGGCCGCGGCCGACCTGGCCAAGGTTACCCAGGCCAAGGTGCTCGTCGCCAACGGCGGCACCTACGACCACGCAATCTACAGCGCCGCCGACCCGGAGAACGTGATTAGCGCGCTGCCCCTGTCCGAGGGCGGGCACGACCACGGGCACGAGCACGAGGAGCACGGCGGGGAAAACGAGCACATCTGGTACGACACGACAGTCGTGCGCGAGGTGGCTGACAAGCTGGCCGCGGCCGCCGAGGAAAACGGTGTCGACGCGGACACCGCCGAGGTGAACAAGCGCCTCGACGCCGTTGATGAAAAGCTCTCCGCCCTGCCCGCGGCGCGCGTGGCGCAGACCCACCCGATCGCGGACGCCATCGTCGAGAACACCGCGCTCGAGGACGTCACCCCGGAGGACTACCGCCAGGCCACCCTCAACCACAACGAGCCGTCGAGCGCGGCCGTCGCAAATCTGCTCACACTCATTGAGAGGGGCGAGGTCGACCTCCTCATCAACAACCCGCAGACCCCGTCCGCGCTGACGGACCGCATCCTCGCCGCGGCGGAGCAGCACAACGTCCCCGTCGTCGACATCACCGAAACCCCGCAGGGCGGGAAAGACTTCTTCGACTACTTCGACGAGGTCGCGAATACGCTGACCGAGAAGCTCGCCGGCCTCAAGTAACATTTCCGAAGTGATCGCCCGTCTCACCGACCTCTCCGCCGAACCGCTATGGTCCGGCATCACTCTCGACATCCGAAGCGGCGAGTTCATTGCGGTGCTCGGGCCCAACGGCTCGGGCAAATCGACGCTGCTCAACATCATGCTCGGGCTGCGCCGCCCTACCGGCGGCAGCGTCGAGCTGCCCGCGCGCGTCGGGTACATCCCCCAGCAACGCATGTTTCCCCCGCACATGCCCGTGCGGGCGCGCGATGTCGTCTCGCTCACGCTGAAACACGGCACCGTGCGAAACCGGTACCCCCGCCGGGCGGATGTGGACGCGGCCCTGGAGCGCGTCGGGGCGGGCCCCCTCGCCGACGCCCGCGTGGGAACCCTCTCCGGCGGCCACCAGCAGCTGGTGCGCCAGGCGCAGGCGTTTGGGAACAACCCCGAACTCGTGCTTGCCGACGAACCCCTGCTCTCCCTCGACGCCTCCCGCCAGCGCGAGACGGTGCGTCGACTGGCGGACTCCGATGCGGCGGTGATGATGGTCACCCATACGATCGATCCGGTGATGCCTGTCGTGGATAAAGTGCTCTACCTCGGCCCGAACGGGCACGTCGTCGGCCCGGCGCAGGAGGTGCTGCGCACCAATGTGCTCAGCGAGCTCTACGGCACGCGTGTCGACGTCCTTACCGTGCGCGGAAAGACGGTGATCGTGTGACCGAATTCTTCCGCGGGTTTTACGCCGACACCGCCCACCTGCTGTCCTTCGATTTCGTCACCGACTCCCTGTTCGCGTGCGCCCTGCTGGGGTTCCTTTCCGGAGTGCTCGCACCGCTGGTGGTGATGCGCCAGATGGCGTTTGCGGTGCACGCCACCTCGGAGCTGGCGTTGATGGGCGCGGCAATCGCGCTCGTGGCCGGCATCAACCTCTCCTTCGGCGCGGTGGCCGGTTCGATCTCCGCGGCGATCGTGTTTGTGCTGCTGGGGCTCCGCGGCGGCAACGACTCCGCCGTGGGCGCGGTGATGAGCTTCGGCATGGGCGTCTCCGTGCTGTGCATCTACCTCTACCCGGGCAACTCGACGGTGGCGCTCGCCCTTTTAACGGGCCAGGTCGCGGGCGTGAGCCACATGAACCTGATCGTGCTGGCCGTCTCCACAGCGCTGGTAGTCGCCGCGATCGCGGTGCTGTGGCGCCCCCTTCTGTTCGCCTCCGTGGACCCGTACATGGCCGCAGCGCGAGGCGTGAACGTCCGGTGGTACGCCGTGGCCTTCGGCATCCTGCTGGGCATCGCCTCCGCGCAGGCGGTGCAGGTCGTCGGCGCGCTGCTGGTCATGGCGCTTCTGATCACCCCGGGGGCATCCGCGGTGGCAATCACCGACAACCCCGTCGCCGCCGTCGCGTGGTCGGTCGTGTTCTCACAGGTCGCCGCCGTCGGCGGTCTCATCCTCTCGCTCGCCCCCGGCGTGCCGATCAGCGTGACGGTCGCCTTCCTCTCGTTCGGCATCTACCTTGTCTGCAGAGGTGTCGAGCACGGCCGGTCGAAACGCCTGAATCGCCTGGACGCCGCCGCGTGAGCGCGACCCGCCGCACGTTGCACCACCAGGGCCGCACCCGCCGCTACATCGAGGTTTCCTCCGGTGCTGACCCGCACACCCTCGTGCTGTTCCTCCACGGCTCCCTGCAATCGGGCAGCGTCGCCCGCAACTTCACGGGGCACACCTTTGACCAGCTCGCCTCGGAGACCACGACGGTAGTCTACCCGGACGGGGTGGACCGACACTTCAACGACCTGCGCCGCGACTTCGGCGAATCCGCCCGCACCCTCGGCGTCGACGACGTCGGCTTCCTCACCGAGCTCATTCGTCTCTACTCCCCCTCGCGCGTGATCGGCTGCGGCTTCTCCAACGGCGGGCAAATGCTCCTGCGCATGCTTTTCGACGCCCCCCGCACCCTGGACGGCGTCGCCCTCTTCGGCGCGTCCGCCCCCGCCCCGGGCAACACGCTCTGCGCGGAAGACAATTGGGTCCCCACACCGATTCTTACCGTCCAAGGCACGGCGGACCCGATCGTCCCCTACGGCGGCGGGGTGGCCGGCATCGCGGAGAGCAACCGCGGGCTGACCCGCTCCGCCCTGGACTCGGCCCGCTACCTCGCCGGGCTCAACCACGCCGGCGCCCACCGAACGCGGCACCCGCGCGACGGCGTGCGGGTGGACGCTTTCACCGGCGGCGCCGGCTCCGCCCCAGTCGAGCTGTGGTCCATTGAGGGCATGGGACACCTCGTGCCCTCCCCCAAAAAGCTGGATGTGCGCCTCGGGCCGGGCACCGACAAGGTCGTCGGAGCCCAACTCGTGCGCGACTTCTTCGGCCTTTAGTCGTCGGCGCCGGCCGTCGCCGCGGCCGCGCGGCGCTGGCGCGCGAACTCGCTGAGGACCACGCCCGCGGCCACCGAGGCGTTGAGGGACTCCACCCAGCCCTCGGTGGGGATGGACAAGATCACGTCGCAGTTCTCCCGCACGAGTCGCGAGATGCCCTTGCCTTCCGACCCGACGACGATGACCACGGGGTCCGTCGCGCCGTCGAAGGTGTCCAGGGTGTGTTCACCGCCGGCGTCGAGGCCTACGACTAGGTAACCGTTGTCCTTGAACTCCTTGATGGTGCGGGTAATGTTGACGGCCTTTGCAACAGGCAGGCGCGCCGCCGTGCCCGCCGACGTACGCCACGCCACGCCGGTGACCTGCGCGGACCGGCGCTCGGGGATGATCACCCCGTGGCCGCCGAATGCCGCGGTGGAGCGGATGACCGCGCCCAGGTTGCGGGGGTCGGTGATGTTGTCCAGCACAACGAACATGCCCGTCTGGGCGCGGTCGCGGACCTGCGCCATGAGGTCGAACACGTCGGCGTACTTGTAGGGCTGGATCTTCAGCCCGATGCCCTGGTGCATGCCGTTGCCGGTCATGTTGTCCAGGTCGCGGCGCGGCACCTCGTGCACCGGCAGGCCCTTGGAGTTGGCCAGGGTGACGGCCTCGGACAGGCGGTCGTCGTGCGCTGTGCCCTGCGCGACGTACAACGCCTCGGCCGGCACCTTCGCGTGCAGGCACTCCACCACCGGATTGCGGCCGACGACAAGGTCCGCCTTCTCGCGCTCGTGGCGGCCGGAGTCGCGGCGCTGGCGCTCCAGCTTGCGCTTGTGCGCCGAGTGGTAGACGCGATCCTCCGCCTTCGGGGTGGCCTTCTTGCCCTCGAGGCCGCGGCGGCGCTGGCCGCCGGAGCCCTTGGTGGCGGCCTTCTTGGACGTCTTGATCACATCGGGTCGCTGGTACGGTTTCGCCATCGGGTCAGATTTCCTTAGTTCTTGAGGGCCCACTGCGGGCCGTCGGCGGTGTCGGTCACGTCTATTCCTGCGGCCGCGAGACGGTCGCGCACCTCGTCGGCCGCCGCCCAGTCTTTAGCCGCGCGGGCCGAGGTGCGGCGCTCCAGCTCCGCCCCGACGAGGACGTCGAGCGCGCGCATCGCAGCCTCTGTTTTCTCGCTGTCCTGAGCGCCGCCGGCGAGCTCGGACCAGTGCCCGGGATCCACCCCCAGCACGTCGGCCATGGCGCGGACGCGCCCGGCGATCTCAGCGGCTAGGGCGTTGTCGCCGGCGGCTAGGGCTTTGTTGCCTTCGCGGACCGCGTTGTGGATTTCCGCCAGGGCACGGGGCACCGAGAAGTCGTCGTCAAGCGCCTGCTCGAAGCCGGGAGTCCAGGTCGACTTCTCTGGGGTGCCGGCGCGGGCGACGAAGTCCTCGATGCGCCGGTAACCGGCGGCGGCCTCGGACAGGGCCTCCGGCGAGTACTCGAGCACGCTGCGGTAGTGGGCGGAGCCCAGGTAGTAGCGCAGCTCCACCGGCCGTACGTCGGCGAGCATGTTGTCGATGGAGAGCACGTTGCCCAGGGACTTGGACATCTTCTCGCCCGCCATGGTCACCCAGTGGTTGTGCATCCAGTAGCGGGCGAAGCCGTCGCCCGCCGCGTGCGACTGCGCCGCCTCGTTCTCGTGGTGGGGGAACTGCAGGTCCAGGCCGCCGCCGTGGATGTCGAACTCTGCGCCCAGGTACCAGGTGGCCATCGCGGAGCACTCGAGGTGCCAGCCCGGCCGGCCGTCGCCCCACGGCGTCGGCCAGCTCGGTTCGCCGGGTTTGGCGGCCTTCCACAGCGCGAAGTCGTGCGCGCCGCGCTTGCCGTAGGTGTCGGGCTCCCCCTGCTCCATCTCGTCGACGCGGTTGCCGGAGATGGCCCCGTAGTCGCTGCCCGCGGCGCGCACCCAGGCGTCCACATCGAAGTAGACGGAGCCCTGCGCCTCGTAGGCGAAGCCGTTTTCGATGAGCCGCCGCATGTAGTCCACCATCTGGGTGACATGTCCGGTCGCCCGCGGCTCCACCGAGGGCGGCAGCACACCGAGCGTGTTGTAGGCGCGGGTGAACTCGCGCTCGTAGGTGGACACCCACTCCCACCAGGGGCGGCCGTTCTCGGCGGCCTTGGTGAGGATCTTGTCGTCGATGTCGGTGACGTTGCGCACGAACGCCACGTCGAAGCCCTTCGCCATGAACCAGCGGCGCACGATGTCGAACGCGACCCCGGAGCGCAGGTGGCCGATGTGCGGCGACGACTGCGGCGTGGCACCGCACAGGTAGATCGAGACGTGGCCCTGGCGGACCGGCTCGAAATCCCGCAGAGAGCGCGTGGCCGTGTCAAAGATGCGTTGGTTCCCGGAAGTCACCCTCGCCAGTCTAGCCGTTAGCCCGACCCTCACCCTCCGACAGTGCGACCAGCGCGGTGGCGATGGCTGCGCGGCCCTCGCCCGAACCGGTGAACCCCATGTGGTCGGTGGTGGTGGCGCTGACACTCACCGGGGCGCCGAGCGCCTCGCCGAGCACCCGCTGCGCGCGCTCGCGCACCGGCCCCATTTTCGGCGTCTGGGCGATGAGCTGGGCCGAGGCGTTAACCACGGTGATGCCGCGGGAGCGCAGCAGCTCGCGCAGCTCGCGCAGCAGCTGGGTGCCGCGCACTCCGTCGTATTCGGGCTTGCTCACGCCCACGAACGAGCCGAGGTCGCCCAAACCAGCGGCCGAGAGCACCGCGTCGACGATCGCGTGGGCGACGACGTCGCCGTCCGAGTGGCCCTCGCACCCGTCCACGCCGTCGTGCTCGATGCCCGCTATCCAGCAGGGCTTGCCCTCCTGGATCTGGTGGGCGTCGAAGGCCGTCCCCACGCGCAGGTTGCTCACTCGAAGTCCTTTCCGTCTGCGCCATTTGCCCCTGCCTCCGCATCCGCGACGATCGAGGCAGCGAGACGCAGGTCCATTGGGGTGGTGATCTTGAACGCCAGCGGGTCCCCCTCGACGGTGGTGACGCGCTCGCCGTGCCACTCCATGAGGCTGGCATCGTCCGTGGCGGTGAAACCGGGGTTGGAGCAGGCGTAGTACGCCTCGTTGGCGCTGCGAAGGGCGCGCAGGTCGAAGCCCTGCGGAGTCTGCACCGCCCGCAGGCTCGCGCGCTCCGGCGTGCCGGTCACCTCGGTGCCGACGACGGTCTTGATCGTGTCCGCCACCGGCACCACCGGCACCACCGCTCGCTCGCCCCCGGCGACGGAGCGTACGACGCGCGCGAACATGTCGGGCGGGGTGAGCGCGCGGGCGGCGTCGTGGATGAGCACCACGGCGTCCTCGTCGGCGATGGCTTTCAAGCCCTGCCAGATGGAATCGGCGCGCTCGGCCCCCCCATGGACGAAGCGCACGTCGTGGTCGGTCAGCGCCCGGCGCGCCGCGGGCTCCATCTCGCGCGAGACAACGACCACGGTGGCGTCGACAAGCTCGCATGCTCCGATCGCGGCCACGGAGCGCTCGAGGAGGGTGCGCCCGCGCAGGGGCACGAAGGCCTTGGGCACCTCCGCGCCGAGCCGGGTGCCCTGGCCGGCGGCCGCGACAAGGGCGATGACGCGACGGGTGGGCATCTAGTTCTCGTCGTCCTCGTCCGAGCCGAGCTCGTCGTCGAAGCTCAGGTCGTCCAAGTCGACATCGTCGTCGAAGGCGTCGCGCGGGTCGGCGGAGATCCCGGCCGCGACCTGGCGCTCGATGATTTCCTTGATACCCGCCTCCATCTCGTCGGCCTTGGCCTCGTCCACCGGCTTGGCCAGCGCGAGCTCGCCCACCAGAATCTGGCGGGCCTTGCCCAGCATGCGCTTCTCGCCGGCGGAGAGCCCCTTACCCTGGTCGCGGCGCCACAGGTCGCGCACGACCTCGGCCACCTTGTTGATGTCGCCCGAAGCGAGGCGTTCCTGGTTGGCCTTGTAGCGGCGCGACCAGTTCCCGGCTTCCTCGACATCCGTCTCGCGCAGCACGGAAAAGACCTTCTGCAGGCCCTCCTCGTTGACCACGTCGCGCACGCCGACCAGCTCCGTGTTCTTCACGGGCACGCGCACCTCGAGATCCGACTGGAGAATCTTCAGCACGAGGAAGTCGAGGGTCTCCCCGCCCATCTCGCGCTGTTCGATGTCGGCGATGCGGGCCGCTCCGTGGTGCGGATAGACGACAACTTCTCCGACAGTGAATTCCATGTCTCTCCTTGCCAGGCCGGGGTTTTAGGGGGGTTTTAGCCCCACAACCATACCACTCGCGTACCCGCAGGCACTGGGCCGAGCGTCCCGCCTGCCGGGATTTCGGGCCTCACCGCACGGTATTGCCCCCGCCACACCCCGAAACTGGGAAAAACCCGCATGAACCCAGTAGTGTTAGCCGGGAAAACTCATGTGCTGATTAATGATGGAGGACATCGAAGTGAAGTCCCTGAAGCCGGTTGCCGCCTCTGCTGTCGCAGCGTCCGCTCTCCTGCTCGCCTCTTGCTCCGCGGGCCAGATTACGCAGACCTCCTCCCAGGTCGCGGCCGTTGACGGAGGGAGTGCTACCAGCGGAAACGGCGAGGTTGCCGTCCAGGACGTCACTGTCCTCCTCAACGAGGACGGCCGCGCCGCCCTGAAGTTCACCGCCATCAACCAGGACCCGTCGATGACAGCCCACCGCCTCACGGCGGTGACCGTGGACGGCCAGGACGTCGACCTGCGCCCGGTGCCGAAGGAAATCCCGACCCAGTGCTCTGTCGTGGGTGACTCCGCCGAGGGCATCAAGGCCATTCCGCAGACCGAGTCGGACTGCATCCAGTATGTCGAGACCTCCCTGGACAACGACGCGTTCGCCTACGGCGGCCACGTCCCGGTTTCGTTCACCTTCGACGTCGGCACGGTCACCGTCGACGCCGCGATCTCGGCGCCGCTGCTTCCCTCGGGCGAGTCCGAGCGCGGCGAGGGTCATGAGGGCCATGAGGGCCACGAAGGCAACAGCCACTAACAGCGCCTAGCCGCCGCTTGTAGACGCCTCCCCGGACGCACCGCAGTTCGCCCCGCGAGCTGCGGTTTTGTTGTGAGGGCCGGGCGATGTCGAGGCCGTGTCTTAGAGTGTCGGCATGGCTAAGAAACCTCGCGTGATCCACACCTGCTCCGAGTGCGGGTACTCCTCCCCGAAGTGGCTCGGGCGCTGCCCGGAGTGCGGCCAGTGGGGCACGCTGCAGGAGGAGACGCCGCTGACCGCCGCGTCCGGAGCGGCCGGCGGTGCGCCGCTGCGCGTGCAGGCGCTCGCGCCGGCGTCCCCGGCCCGGCCGATCACCTCCGTCGACGCCGCGGCGACGAAGACGGTGCCCTCGGGTATCGGCGAGCTCGACCGCGTGCTGGGCTCCGGCGTGGTGCCGGGGTCCGTGGTGCTCATGGCGGGCGAGCCCGGGGTGGGCAAGTCCACCCTGCTGCTGGAGGTCGCCTCGCGCTGGGCGCGGTTGGGTGGCCGCACCGCCCTCTACGTCACCGCCGAGGAGTCCGCGGGCCAGGTCCGCGCTCGGGCGGAACGCACCGGGGCCCTGCACGACACGCTGTATCTCGCCGCGGAGTCGAACCTGGACGTCGTGTTCGGGCACGTCGGACAGCTGAAACCCTCGCTGCTCATCGTGGACTCGGTGCAGACCATGCATGCCCCCGGGGTGGAGGGGGTGGCGGGCGGTGTCGCCCAGTCGCGCGCCGTGACCGCCGCGCTGACCACGCTGGCCAAGACAACCAACCTACCCATCCTGCTCGTCGGGCATGTGACCAAGGACGGAAACGTCGCGGGCCCACGCGTGCTCGAGCACCTGGTGGATGTGGTGCTCAACTTCGAGGGCGACAGGCAATCCAGCCTGCGCATGCTGCGCGGTATCAAGAACCGCTTCGGGGCGACGGACGAGGTCGGCTGCTTCGAGCAAACCGCAGAGGGAATCCGTGAGGTGGCGGACCCGTCGGGGCTGTTCCTGTCGCACCGCGGCAACACACCCGACGGCTCGGCGGTGACGGTGGCCATGGACGGGGTGCGCCCCATCCTGGCGGAGGTGCAGGCGCTGACGGTGGACCCGGTGAACAAGAGCCCCCGGCGCGTGGTCACCGGCCTGGACTTCAACCGGGTGCCCATGGTGCTGGCGGTGCTGCAGGCGCGCTGCAACCAGCGAACGAACGACAAGGACGCCTACGTAGCCACCGTCGGCGGTGTCAAGATCACGGAGACAGCGACCGACCTGGCTGTCGCGCTGGCCACGTGGTCGAGCCTGCACGAATCGCCGCTGCCGGAGAAAACCGTCGTCGTGGGTGAGGTGGGCCTCGCGGGCGAGCTGCGCCGCGTGCCCAATCTCGGCCGCCGCCTGCAGGAAGCTGCCCGGCTGGGGTACGAGTACGCCATTGCCCCGGCCGGGGAAAAGCTTTCTGTGCCCGGGATGCGGGTGGCCCAGGTGTCCACGCTCGGCGAAGCCATCGCACTTGTCGAAGGGCGATAGAATTGCCCACCATGACCGACCCCTCCGCTGACCCGAAGCAGCTGCGCCGCACACTCGAACGCCTGGCTCCCGGCACGGCCCTGCGAGACGGGTTGGAGCGCATCCAGCGCGGCCACACCGGCGGCCTCATCGTGCTGGGTGA
Organism: Corynebacterium mycetoides; assembly: GCF_900103625.1. NCBI lineage: Bacteria > Bacillati > Actinomycetota > Actinomycetes > Mycobacteriales > Corynebacteriaceae > Corynebacterium > Corynebacterium mycetoides. The sequence continues at coordinate 1,309,979 of NZ_LT629700.1, forward strand.
CACCCCCGAGGTGATCCAGATCTGCGACGGCGGCATCGAGTTCGACGTCCCCTTCCAGGCGACCCTTTTGCGTGAGCTGAGCAAGATGGACGGCGCCGTCGTACTCTCCAGTGACGGGTCCCGGATCGTGCGCGCGAACGTCCAGCTCGTGCCGTCGCCGTCCTACCCCACCGGCGAGACGGGTACACGCCACCGCGCCGCGGAACGCACCGCCCTGCAAACCGGGGTACCCACCGTCTCGGTCTCGGCGTCGATGAACACCCTGACCCTCTACGCCCACGGGCAGCGCCACCTGCTGGACGAGCCCGCGGTGCTCTCGGCGCGCGCCAACCAGGCCCTGTCCACGGTGGAGCGCTACCGCGCCCGGCTCGATCTGGCGGGCCAGCGCCTCTTCGTCGCGGAGATGAATGACTACGCCACCGTCGCCGACGTCCTCAACGTGCTGCAGCGCCAGATCATGCTGGAACGCGCGGCCAACGACATGGATGAAGGAATCGTGGAGCTGGGTGTCGATTCGCGCCAGCTCAGGCTGCAGCTCACCGAGCTGCGCGGAAGCATCACCGAGGACATCGAGATGCTCGTGCGCGACTACATCACGTCCCCCACCGTCCCCTCGGACGAGCAGGTGGCGGACGCGTTGGCCGCCCTGGGCAGGCTGCCCGACTCCGAGCTGCTCAATTCCGCCTCCCTGGCGCGCCCGCTCGGTCTGCCCGCCTCGGAGGAGAACCTGATGCAGGACGTCTCCCCGCGCGGCTACCGCGCCTTGTCACGGGTGCCCCGGGTGCAGAAGTTTCTCATGGACCAGATCGTCTCCGAGTTCGGCTCGCTCGCGGAGCTCCTCGCAGCGAGCCCCGAGCGCCTGGCGGGCGCCGAACGGGTCTCCCCGCTGTGGGCGCGCCACATTTACGAGGGGCTGCGCCACCTCGCCTAGCGGCACCTAACGGATGGTGAAGTCCGCGGGGTTGGAAGCGGTCTCCCCGATCACGGCGTGCAGGTAATACGCCCCGGCGGGCACGGGCTGCCGGTTGCTGCACTGCCCCGGCCGGGAGCCGGTGGCGGACCAGCGGGCCTCGAACATGCGCGGCTGCCCCGGCTTGAAGGTCTCCTCGCCGGCGACGACCGGCGGGTAGCAGTCCACGTCAGACCAGATGCGCTGGTTGTTGCCCATGGAGTACACCTCGAACCGCAGCTGCTCGTCGTCCAAGTTGATCACGCAATCGGCCTTGGTGGGGTTGGTGATCTTCATGTAAAACACCGGCTGATCGCCGGCGGCGTAGCTCGGCTCGCTCGTCTGCGCCTCGATGGTGAGATCGCCGACCTCGCAAGTGTCCTTCGCGGCGGCATCGACGGTGGAGGAGGCGGTAGACGAGGCGGTCGACGAGGCGGTCGACGATGCAGTAGAAGTCGCCGAGGAGGTAGCCTCCGTCGCTTCCGTCTCGTCGCTCGGCGCCGGCACCGTCGGCTCCGTGGTGATGTTCTCGGTCGGCGCAGCGGAGGTCGTGCTCTCCCCCGCGCCGCCCGCGCCGTCCCCGCCGGAGCCGGAGCGCGCCCACGCTGTCAGCCCCCACACCAGCAGACCGACTAGGACGAGGATGACTACCAGCGCGGCCACGCGGCGGCGCATGTAGATCTCGGGCGGCAGGGGCCGGTTGTCGGTGCTGCGGTGGGGCTGGTTCGTCACAGGATTGACTTTAGCGTGCGAAATGCTCGCTGACGGTCTCGACGCGGCCGTCGGCAAGGCTGTACCTGGCGGCAACCACGCCGATGGTGCCGTCGGCCGCCCCGTCCTGGAGTGCGGGAATACGGTCGATCAGGTGCTGCGCGGTGATGCGGGCGTGCTCGCGCTCGACATCGTCACGCTCGCCCTTGCCGTGGCCCTTCGCCCAAATGACGGAGGGGGCGATCTTTTCCACGAACACGCGCTGCAGCCCGAGCGGGACCTCGGCCTGCTCCACCGCCGTGTAGGCCGCGCCGATGGCGCCGCACGCCTCGTGGGAGAGCACGATGACCAGCTTCACGCCGAGGCTGGACACGGCGAAGTCGACGGAGCCGGAGACCGCCGCGTCCACACAGCCGCCGGCGGTGCGGATGACGAACATGTCGCCGAGGCCGGCGTCGAAAAGCAATTCGACGGGCACCCGCGAGTCGGAGCAGGCGAGCACCGCTGCGACGGGTGCCTGGCCGTCGCGAAGCTCGAGGCGGCGCTCGACGGTGCTGTTGGGGTGCAGGACGTTGTCGGTGGCGAAGCGGTCGTTGCCACTTAGCAGCGTCTCCCACACCTGGGCGGGAGTGGTGGTGTCAGTCATGGCAACTATTGTGGCACTTATTGTGAGCATCCAGACGAAGGTGAGCGACTTTTACCGCGAAAACGCCCGTGACCTGCCGTGGCGGCGGCCCGGCACGACCGCGTGGGGCGTGCTGCTCAGCGAGGTGATGAGCCACCAGACCCCGGTCGCCAGGGTCGCGCCGGTGTGGGAGGAGTGGATCGACCGCTGGCCCACCCCGGCGGCGTTCGCCGCGGCCGGCCCCGACGAGGTGCTGCGCGCCTGGGGGTCGCTGGGGTACCCGCGCCGCGCGCTGCGCCTTCTCGAGTGCGCGCGCACGCTTGTCGACGCCCACGGTGGCGAGGTGCCGCGCGACGTAGATACGCTCCTCACATTGCCCGGCATCGGTGCGTACACCGCGCGCGCCGTCGCCTGCTTCGCCTACGGCGCCAACGTCGCCGTAGTGGACACGAACGTGCGCCGGGTCTACGCCCGCGCCGTTGCCGGGACGTTCCTGGGCGCGCCGCGGGCCGGCGAGATCGACGACGTCGCCGCGCTGCTTCCCGCGACCGACGGGCCCGTGTTCTCCGCCGGGCTGATGGAACTCGGAGCGCGCGTGTGCACCGCCGCCAACCCCGCGTGCGACCAGTGCCCGATCATTGCGGAGTGCGCCTGGGTGGCGGCGGGAAGGCCGGCCCCGAGTGCCGGGGAGCTAGCGCGCAGGAAGGTGCAGAAGTTCGCCGGCACCGACCGCCAGGTGCGCGGGAAAATCATGAAGGTCCTGCGGGAGGCCGACGCGCCCGTGCCCCAGTCGGCCATCGACCTGGTGTGGGCGGACGCGGCCCAGCGCTCCCGCGCCCTCTACTCCCTGCTTGACGACGGCCTCGCCGCCCAGGATGCAAACGGCTACTTCCACTTGCCCCGGTAGTTCAGCCCGCCGGGCAGGTTGACCCACACGCCGCCGCGCGAATTCACCGTCACGGGGCCGACCTTGGTGGACACGGACCCGCCGGACGTGGACAGGTTGAGCCAGGAGTTCTTGCCCAGCTTCTTCTTCTGGCGGAAGTAGATTCCCATGTGGCTATCCTATCCGGCTCGTGCGCGGGGCACGGTGGAGCGCCTACACTGCGTTGGCGTGAACATTGGAACGACCTTTGACGCCTCGGCGGTGGCGGTGGCGTTTACCATCACGCTGCTCGCGGGCATCTCCACCGGCATCGGCGGCGTCCTGGTGGCGCTGAAATCCAATCCGTCGAACCGCTTCCTCGCGGGCTCCCTCGGCTTTTCCGCGGGCGTGATGATCTACATCTCGCTCATGGAGCTCCTGCCCGGCGGAATTGACGACCTCGCGGGAGTCTACGGCGACCGCGGCGACCTGTACGGGGTCCTCGCCTTCTTCGGGGGCGTGCTGCTCATCGCCGTGATCGACCGGCTGGTGCCCGAGCCCATCAACCCGCACGAGTTCCCGGACGAGGGAGGCCGCCTGCAAGCGAGCACGACGATGATGCGCGCCGGCCTGCTGACGGGCGTGGCCATCGCCATCCACAATTTCCCGGAGGGCTTAGCCACCTTCATCGCCGCGCTGGGCGACCCGACGCTGGCGCTGCCCATCGCTGTGGCCATCGCGGTGCACAACATTCCGGAGGGCATCGCCGTGGCCGCCCCGCTGCGGGAAGCCACCGGAAAAAAGTGGAGGGCCGCGGGCTGGGCAACGCTCTCCGGCCTTGCCGAACCTCTGGGCGCGGCCATCGGTTTCTTGCTGCTCATGCCGTTTATGGGGCCGGCGACCCTCGGCCTGGCATTCGCCGCCGTGGCGGGAATCATGGTGTTCATCAGCTTTGACAAGCTCCTCCCGAGCGCGATCGCGACCGGCGCCCACCACCACTGCGTCTACGGGGTCATCGCGGGCATGGCGCTGATGGCGGGCAGCCTCATCGCGCTCAACTGACGGAACCTGCTTTGCGCGATACGCCGGGGGCATCCCCTGATCAAAATTCGCTGATTTTGCCCCCGAAACTTAGTGGTTTTACTAACGTAACAAAAATGAATCTCCGCCCCCGCCTCAGCACGGCCGCAGCCGCCGCAGCTCTCGCGCTCAGCGTGGTCGCCGCGCCCTCAGCCTCGGCCCAAAGCTCCGTCAACCCGAGCCCGCAGCAGCTTGTCGACGGCGTCGCGCACGCCGCCACAACTGCCGCAGACTCCCTCTTGCACGGCTACGACCCCTTCTACGACGAGCCCGTTGCCGACCTCGGCGCGCCCGGCACGCTGCTGCGCACCCAGGACGCCCCCCACCTGCTCAACGTCCTCGGCCCCGACTTCCCCGGCTCCGCCACGAAGATTCTCTACACCTCCACCACCGTCCACGGGCAGGCCGTGGCCACTTCCGGGTTCGTCATCGAACCCGCCAACCCCTGGCAGGGCGAAGGTCCGACCCCGACCATCGTCTTCGCGCCCGGCACCCGCGGGGCGGGCGACGCCTGCGCCCCCTCGCGCGGGCCGTGGTTCACAGCCCGGATCGATGCGACGAAGCCCGCGGCCAGTCTGAACTACGAGCTCGGCTCCTACTACGCCGCCAGCCTGCTGGGGATGCGCGTGGTTGTGGTGGACTACATCGGGCTGGGAACCCCCGGGGCGCACACCTACGTGCTTCACGACGAGGAGGGCCACGCGATGCTCGACGCCGCGCGCGCCGTGGTCCCGTCCGGCGACCCCGTCGGGTTCTACGGCTACTCCCAGGGCGGGGGCGCCGCCGCGGCCGCGGCCGAAATGCACCCGACGTACGCGCCGGAGCTCAACATCAAGGGCACGTTCGCGGGCGCTCCCCCCGCAGACCTCCTGGCCACCATCGACGGCGTGGACACCTCTCTCATCGCCGCCGTTCTGGGCTACGCAGCCAACGGCTGGCTGGCGCGCTACCCCGAGTTCGAGACCCTCTTGTCCGACATCTCCAACGACCGCGGGATCGCGTTCTTTGCGGACACCGCCAACTCGTGCATCCCCGACGACGCCTTGAGGTGGGCCATGACCGACACCAGGACGCTGACCAAGGACGGCAGGTCGCTGCGAGAAGTCGTCGAGGACGCGCCCGCCATCGCGAAACTCTTCGACGACCAGAAGCTCGGCCGGGTCGCCCCGACGACACCCATCCTCGTGTCCACCGGCGGGAACGACACGGAGGTGCCCAGCTCGCAGGTGATCGCGCTGGCGCGCGACTACTGCGCCGTCGGGGCCAACTCGACCCTGCTCAACGAGAACGTCCCCGCGTTCACGCCCGGGAAGAAGTACGCGCTCAATCACGCCGCCGGAATGTTCACGCAGGCCGCGCCGTCGTTCATCTGGATGCTCGACCGGTTCAACGGAATCCCCGCGGCGTCGAACTGCGGCACCTTCTAGGCCGCCTCAACAAACACAACAAAACTGCCCTCCCCCCGCCGAGCTGGCGGGGGGAGGGCAGTTGTCTGCGGGGCGCTGCCGCCTTACAGCGGCGACCCGGCGCCGGCGGGGCCGCGGCCCTCGCCGCGGTCGTCGGCCGAGCCCTCAGCGAGCACCTCTTCCGGGGCGTCCGGCTCGTCGGACGGGCCGTTCCCGGTGGTGCCGCCCGGGTTTTCTACCGGGGAGTCCGCCTCCGACTGCGGGGCGATGTCGCGCACGTCCTCGATTTCCCCGACGTCGAACGTGTCGGCCGGCAGCGGCTTCGGGCGCGGGGTGAACGTGAACTTCGCGTCCTCCGCCACCTTGCCGCGCTCGCGCTTGGCGGACTCGACGTCGCCGTCCCAGTTCTCCACGTCTACCGTGATGATCTCACCGGCACCGATCTCGCCGTAGAGGATCTTCTCGGACAAGACGTCCTCGATCTCGCGCTGGATCGTGCGGCGCAGCGGACGGGCGCCGAGCACGGGGTCGAAGCCGCGCAGGGCGAGCAGGTCCTTGGCCTTGCCGGTCAGCTCGATGCCCATGTCCTGGGCGGCGAGGTTCTTGTCCACACGGCCGACCATGAGCTCGACCATCTGGACGATCTCTTCCTGGGTCAGCTGGCGGAAGACCACGATCTCGTCGATGCGGTTGAGGAACTCGGGGCGGAAGTGCTTCTTCAGCTCGTCGTGCACCTTGTTCTTCATCCGGTCGTACTGCGCGTCCGCGTCCGTCGCGGTGCTTCCGGTAAAGCCCAGGCCGACGGCCTTGGAGATGTCGCTGGTGCCCAGGTTGGAGGTGAAGATGAGCACGGTGTTCTTGAAGTCCACCATGCGGCCCTGGCCATCGGTGACGTGGCCTTCCTCCAGCACCTGCAGGAGCGTGTTGTAGATCTCCTTGTGCGCCTTCTCAATCTCGTCGAAAAGCACCACGCTGAACGGCTTGCGGCGGACCTTCTCGGTGAGCTGGCCGCCCTCCTCGTAGCCGACGTATCCCGGAGGGGCACCGAACAGGCGCGAGGCGGTGAAGCGGTCGTGGAACTCGCCCATGTCGATCTGGATGAGCGAGTCCTCGTCGCCGAAGAGGAACTCCGCCAGCGCCTTCGACAGCTCGGTCTTACCCACGCCGGACGGGCCGGCGAAGATGAAGGAGCCGGACGGTCGCTTCGGGTCCTTCAGGCCCGCGCGGGTGCGGCGGATGGAGCGGGACACGGCGCGGACGGCCTCGTCCTGGCCGATGATGCGCTTGTGCAGCTCATCTTCCATGCTGAGCAGGCGCGAGGACTCGGACTCGGTGAGCTTGAACACCGGGATGCCGGTCCAGTTCGCGAGCACGTCTGCGATCTGCTCCTCGCCCACCTCGGCGATCTCCTCGAGGTCGCCGGAGCGCCACTTCTTCTCCTTCTCCTTGCGATCCTCGCCGAGCTTGCGCTCGGTGTCGCGCAGACCCGCGGCCTTCTCGAAGTCCTGGGCGTCGATCGCGGCTTCCTTCTCCCGGCGCACCTCCGCGATGCGCTCGTCGACCTCGCGCAGGCCCTCGGGAGCCGTCATGCGCTTGATGCGCATGCGGGCGCCGGCCTCGTCGAGGAGGTCGACGGCCTTGTCCGGCAGGAAGCGGTCGTTGATGTAGCGGTCGGACAGGTTCGCCGCGGCGACCAGCGCGTCGTCGGTGTAGGAGACACGGTGGTGCGCCTCGTAGCGATCGCGCAGGCCCTTGAGAATGGTGACGGTGTCCTCCACCGACGGCTCGTCCACCTGGACGGGCTGGAAACGACGCTCGAGAGCGGCGTCCTTCTCAATGTGCTTGCGGTACTCGTCCAGCGTGGTGGCGCCGATCGTCTGCAGCTCGCCGCGGGCCAGCTTGGGCTTGAGCAGGGAGGCCGCGTCAATCGCACCCTCGGCTGCGCCGGCGCCGACGAGCGTGTGGATCTCGTCGATGAACAGGATGATGTCGCCGCGCTGGTTGATCTCCTTGAGCACCTTCTTCAGGCGCTCCTCGAAGTCGCCGCGGTAACGAGAACCCGCGACCAGCGAGCCGAGGTCAAGCGAGTAGACCTGCTTGTCCTTCAGCGTCTCCGGCACGTTCCCGTTGGCGATGTCGAGCGCGAGGCCCTCCACCACGGCGGTCTTGCCCACGCCCGGCTCACCGATGAGCACGGGGTTGTTCTTGGTGCGGCGCGAGAGCACCTGCATGACGCGCTCGATCTCCTTGGCGCGCCCGACGACCGGGTCGAGCTTGCCTTCGCGGGCCGCGGCGGTCAGGTTGCGGCCGAACTGGTCGAGCACGAGCGAGTTGGAGCGCTCGCCCTGCTGCCCGCCGCGGGGGCCGGAGCCGCCGAGCGGGGACGCGCCAGAGCCGGCGCCGGCGAGGCCGCCCTGCTCACTGCCCTCACCCTGCCCTTCGCCGCCCTCGTAGCCGGAAAGGAGCTGGATCACCTGCTGCCGCACCCGCGGCAGGTCGGCGCCCAGCTTGATCAGCACCTGGGCCGCCACGCCCTCGCCCTCACGGATGAGGCCGAGCAGGAGGAACTCGGTGCCGATGTACTTGTGGCCCATCTGCAGGCCCTCGCGCAGAGACAGCTCGAGGACCTTCTTGGCGCGCGGGGTGAACGGGATGTACCCCGTCACAGGCTGCGTGCCGTGGCCGATAATCTCCTCAACCTCGCGGCGCACGTCCTCGAGGTTGATGCCCATGGATTCAAGAGCCTTGGCGGCGACGCCTTCGCCCTCCTTGATCAGGCCAAGGAGGATGTGCTCTGTACCCATGTAATTGTGGTTGAGCGCGCGCGCTTCCTCCTGCGCCAAGACGATAACGCGGCGGGCTCGGTCGGTAAACCGCTCGAACATCAGGTAACCCCTTTTGCTGGAATGATCGTAAAAATGTTGTCCCCCACCATAACGCGCGGCTAGAACAACTCTTCCCCGTTTTCCATTTCACAAAAGGTTATAGGCACTAATCCCGCACGTCAGAGGCCATGTTCACCGTTAGCGAACACCAGGACGAACCGCGTGCGGGCGGGTTTTAGAGCAGGTCGCGCAGAACAGGGTCCGCGATGTTGAGCACCGCGGCGCGGGCGTCTGCGGCGGTGGGGGCATCCACGGCGTAGTTGGCCATCTGGCGGCACGTGTCAAGGTCGTGCAGGCGCAGCGCGGCGCGCACCGCGCTGACCTTCCCCGGCGCCATGGACAGGGAGGTAACCCCCAGGCCCACCAGCACGAGCGCCATGAGCGGGTCGCCTCCCGCCTCCCCGCACACGCCGACCGGCTTGCCGGTCGCCGCCCCGCCCTGGCAGGTAGCGCGGATCATCGACAGTACCGCCGGCTGCCAGGGGGTGAGCAGGTGCGCCAGCTCCCCTTGCATGCGGTCGGCCGCCATCGTGTACTGGGAGAGGTCGTTGGTGCCGATGGAGGCGAAGTCCACCAGCGAGAGCAGCTGCTTCGCCCGGATCGCCGCCGCGGGGGTTTCCACCATGATGCCCACCTTCGGAAGGCCGTGGGCGCGGGCCTTGGCCGCGAACCAGGTCGTCTCCTCCACCGTGGAGACCATCGGGGCCATCACCCACAGCTCGGCGTCCGGGACGGCCGCGCCGGCTGCCGCCAGGGCGGCCAGTTGGGCGTCGAGAAGCTCTTCGCGCGCCTGCGACAGCCGCAGCCCGCGGCGGCCCAGCGCGGGGTTTTCCTCGGGCCCGAGGTCGGCGAAGCTCAGCGGCTTGTCGGCGCCGGCGTCTAAGGTGCGCACGACCACGCGGCGGGTGCCGAAGGACCGCAGCACCGCGGTGTAGGTGTCCGTCTGTTCCTCCACGCTCGGGGCGGACTCGCGTTCAAGGAAGAGGAATTCGGTGCGGAAGAGCCCGGAGCCTTCGAGGTCCTGTGCCGCGGCCGCGGCGGCGTCGTCGGTGGTTCCGATGTTGGCGAGGAGCTTCACCCGGTGCCCGTCACGGGTCGCGCCCTCCCCGGAGGAGCCTGCCAGCGCCACGGCACGGCGGCGGGAGCGCTCGGTGAGTTCGGCGACGTCGGTCGCGCTGGGGGCGACGATGACCTCGCCGACCCCGCCGTCGATGGCGATCTCCACCCGGGCCGCGCCTGCAAGCGCCTCGGTGACACCCTTGACCTGCACGGCCGCGGGGATGCCGAGCTGGGCGGCGAGGATGGCGGTGTGCGAGGTGGCCCCGCCGGCCTCGGTGACGATGCCGCGCACCATAGCCGGGTCCAGCGTCGCCGTCTCGGCAGGCGCGAGGTCGTGGGCCACGATCACCGCGGGCTCCGGGAGGTCGGGGATGCCGGGCTCTGCGACGCCGCGCAGGCGGGCGGTCGCGCGGTCGCGGATGTCGTAGAGGTCGGTGACCCGCTCCGCCATGTAGCCGCCCACCTTGCGCAGCTTGGCCGCGTACGTCTCCACTGCGTCGTGGATCGCCCGGGTCACGCCGGAGCCCTTCTTCAGCTCCTTGTCCACGCCCTTGACCAGGCCGCGGTCCGTCGCCAGCGCCGCGGTTGCTTCGAGCACCGCCTTCGAGGTTTCGGAGTTGGCGTGCCCGGCGCGCTCGCGCAGTGACGCCGCGACGTCGGCCAGCACCTCGCGCACGCGCTGGCCGTCGGCCTCCACGTCGGTGCAGGCGGGTTCGGATTCATCCACGCCCACGGCCGGGGCGACAACGGCGGCGGGGCCGGAGGCGGTTCCGGCGGCGACGCCGATTCCGTGGAGGACGAGGCGTTGAGTCATTTCTTCTTCCTTTCGGTCTCACCCAGCCGGACGATGTGCAGGCCGAGGTAGAGGATTTCATCTTCGGTCAGGGCGGTGTCGAAGCGCAGCTCGACCACCGCGGCGATCTTGCGCGCGCAGGCGATCTCGCGCGGGTAGGCGTCGACAAGCTGGCGCGTGAGGGGCGAGTGCGCGTGATCGAGTTGCTGGTTCCGGGTCAGCCGCACGAACAGGTAGCGCACGTGGGTGATGAAGCGAGCCACGCTTATCGACGCCATGTCCAACGCTTCCCCAAGCTCCGCTTCGACGACTTCCAGCATCTGCTGGATGATCCCGGTCATGCGGTACGTGTCGGACAGGTCGCCGGTGGCGAACCCGGCGTTGACGAGGTGCAGAGCTAGGGCGGTCGCCTCGGCGTCGGGAAGCTGGGCGTCGGCGGGCTGGCGGCGGTTGACCTCGGCGAGCAGCCTCACGCTCAGGTCCCACTCGCGCGGGTAGAGGTTGATCACCTCCGAGCGCAGCAGGTACGTCGCCTCCTCCCCTGTGCGGGCGCGCCACGAGGCGTATTCCAGGTGGTCCGCAATGGCCGTGATCAAGGTCAGCTTGTCCCGCAGCTGCTCGGGGGCGCCCACCGCCTCCAGCGCGGCCGTCACCTGGGCGATGCGGTGCTCGGGCAGGTGCGCGAGCATTTCCGCGGAGTGGTCCGGGTCCCGCCCGTCGGAGGGCACGAAGACGCGCGCCACCTTGGCGTCGTCCACGACGTCGCCCCGGCGCGCGCCGAAGCCGACCCCTCTGCCCGTGACAACAACCTCGCCCTCGCCGCCACGGGCGAGCACGACGTTGTTGTTGAACACGCGCAGGATCTGCATGTCAATTGATTCTACCGACGCGCGGCTCTACCTGGTCACTTCCAGGACCGGGTCGCCGGCGCCGACGGTGCCGTCCGCGATGTCCGCGACGCCGGCCATGCTCTTGGTGTTGACCACCGTGGTGATCACCGTCGCGTCGTGGCCGGCCCTAGCGACGGCGCCGAAGTCCACGCGGGCCAGCGCATCACCCGCGCCGACCGCCTGCTTCTTGGCCACGAGCGGGGTAAAGCCCTCGCCCTTCATGTCGACGGTGTCGATGCCGATGTGCACCAGCACCTCGACGCCGTCGTCGGTCTTGATGCCGTAGGCGTGGCCGGTCTTGGCCACCGAGATCACCGTGCCCGCCACCGGGGACACGACCGTGCCTTCGGCCGTCACCGCCGGGGTGATGCCGACCGCCGTTCCCAGCGCGCCCGACGCGAACGCCTTGTCACCCAGGGCCTCCATGGCCACCGCCTCACCGGCGATGGGGGCGAGCAGCTGCGTGGCCGCGGCCGGGGCTGCGGCCGGGGCGTCCTGCACCGGCGCTGCGGCCGGGGTTTCGGCCGGGGTTTCGGCCGGGGCGTCGGCCGGGGCGTCGACAAGCGCCTGCGCCGCCGCCTTCTCCTCGGCCGTGCGGTAGTCGCTGAGGTAGATGAGGACGAACGCGGTGAAGAACGCCACCGCGATAGCCACGACGTACACCCACACCGGGTTGAACACCGGGATTGTCAGCAAGGAGGTGAACACGAACGCGCTGGTCTGCACCCCGTCGAACGGGGCGGAGAGGATCGCGATGACCACGCCGCCCGTGAAGCAGCCGACGAGCATGCGCGGGTAAATGCGCTTGAACCGCAGGTGGATGCCGTAGAGCGAGGGCTCCGAGATGCCGCCGAACAGGCCGGCCGCCAAAGCGGACCCCGCGGTCTGGCGCATCACCGTGTCGCGGTCGCGAATGGAGATCGCCAAGACGGCGGCCGTCGCGCCGAAGCAGGCGAAGTTCCACACGCCCATGGGGCCCTGGATGAAGTCGTAGCCCAGCGTCTGGATGTTGACGAGCATGAGGGCGTTGAGCGGCCAGTGCAGTCCGAGCGGGACCAGGAAGGGGTAGAGCATCGGGATGGCGATGGCGAAGATGAACGGAGCGTTGGTGTTCAAGAAGGCCAGGCCGGTGCCGATCCAGGCGCCGAGCGCGTAGCCCAGCGGGCCGATCACCAGGGCGGTGAACGGGATCATGACGAGCAGGGTGAAAAACGGCACGAACACCATGTGCACGGACGAGGGAATGACTCTCTGCAGGCCCTTGTATACAGCCGCCGCGATGGCGGCCATGATGAGCGGGACGAACACGTTGCCCGAGTAGTCAGGCAGGTACATCGGCAGCCCCATCACGGTGACGCGGGAGACCTCGGAGCCGAGCAAGGCGTTCGTCTGGGTCACCGCCTCGGGGTGCTCGGCAAGCCCGGAAAAGTCCGGGGTGAACAGGGCCAACATGACCACCGCGGGAACCCACGGGTCGATGTTGAGCTTCTTTCCGGCGTTGTAGGCCACCATGACCGGCAGGAAGAAGAACACGGAGCGCCACATGGCGTCGACGAACTGCCAGCCCGGGGTCTTAACCTCCGCGCGGAAGTCGGCCACCCCGAACGCGTCCATCACCGCGGCGAACGCGATAATCAGCGACGCCCCGAGCAGAACGCCCAGGATCGGGCGGAAGGAGTCGGAGAGGTACTCGAAGAAGGCGTCCAGCCAGGACACCTTCCCCTTCACCCGGGCGCGCTGCTCCGCCTTGATGTCGTCGGCGGAACGGGTGTCAGAGCCGGTTTGCATCTCCGGCAGCGCCTTGAGCGCGTTGTACACGTTCGCCACGTCGCCGCCGATGATGACCTGGTAGTGCGACCCGCCCTGAGGGACGGCCCCCATGACCTTCGGGACGGATTCGAGTTTGGCCTTGTCGGCCAGGGAGGCGTCGTTAAGCTCAAAGCGAAGACGCGTCGCGCAGTGGGTGAGGGAAGCGATGTTTCCGGCGCCGCCGATGCCGTCGAGAATGTCCTCGGCCTGCGACTGCAGGCTGGACGTGGAAGTGGCCATTGTGCCAATCCTTTCTGAAAAAGTGGCCAGGGAATGCAAAAGACCTGGAACCGGACGCGACAATGCGCCAGTTCCAGGTCTTGCCCCGCTGTCACAAGCGGGTAACAACCCTGTGGTTGAGATGTATCTAGATGGTAAGCCCCGCACCACAGCGGAGGCAATCGGCGGGGGTGGCGGAGACCAGAAAAAGGGGTACGTAGTGATGCGCACCACACGTCCGGCGGTTCTGCTGTGTGGGTCCCCGCTCAGCGGGCCCGCGAAAGGGGCAGAGGCTAGTTCGCCTCGGGCTTGACCATCGGGAACAGCACGGTCTCGCGGATGCCCAGCCCGGTCAGGGCCATGAGCAGGCGGTCCACGCCCATGCCGGTGCCGGCGGTCGGCGGCATGCCCTGCTCCATTGCGGCGAGGAAGTCCTCGTCGAGCACCATCGCCTCGTCATCGCCGTGCGCGGCCAGGCGAGCCTGGTCCACGAAGCGCTCGCGCTGGATCACCGGGTCCACCAGCTCGGAGTAGCCGGTGGCCAGCTCGAAGCCGCGGACGTAGAGGTCCCACTTCTCGGTCACCCCGGGTTTCTCGCGGTGGTCGCGCGTGAGCGGGGAGGTCTCGACGGGGAAGTTGATCACGAAGGTGGGCTCGTAGAGCTGGTCGGAGCACAGCTCCTCCCAGATCTCCTCCACGAGCTTGCCGTGCAGCCACCCGGCGTTGGCGGGCACCTTCAGCCCGATCGCCTCGGCGATGCCGGTCAGCTCCTCCACCGTGGAGTCGATGGTCACCTCTGGCTGGCCGGGGAACTTGCGCGCCAGGGCCTCATTGAGTGAGGGGTACATCTCCAGGACTTTCCACTCGCCGGAGAAGTCGTACACGCTGCCGTCGGCAAGCGTGACCTGCTGCGAGCCAAAGACCTCCTCCGCACAGAACTGCACGAGGCCCTTGATCATCTCCGCGCCGTCGGCGTAGGTGCCCCACGCCTGGTAGGTCTCCAGCATGGTGAACTCCGGGGAGTGCGAGGAATCCACGCCTTCGTTGCGGAAGTTGCGGTTGATCTCGAAGACGCGCTCGATGCCGCCGACGACGCAGCGCTTGAGGTAGAGCTCGGGCGCGATGCGCAAGTACAGGTCGATGTCGAGCGCGTTGGAGCGGGTCACAAACGGCCGGGCGGCCGCACCGCCGTGCAGTGTCTGCAGCATCGGGGTCTCCACCTCGACGAAGTCGAGGCCGGTGAGGTACTTGCGCACGGCCGCGGTGACTTTGATGCGGGTCATGGCGTTGTCGCGCGCCGCCTCGCGCATGATCAGGTCGGTGTAGCGACGGCGCACCCGCTGCTCCTCGTTCATCTCCGCGAAGGCGACCGGCAGCGGGCGCAGCGCCTTCGACGCCATCTGCCACCGCGCCGCCATGACGGAGAGCTCGCCGCGTTTCGACGCAATGACGCGCCCCGTCACCGACACGATGTCCCCCAGGTCGACGTCGTCCTTCCAGCTGGCCAGGGCGTCCTCGCCGACCTCGGCCAGCGACAGCATGACCTGCAGCTGCGTGCCGTTGCCCTCCTGCAGGCTGGCGAAGCACAGCTTCCCGGTGTCGCGCTTGAACATCACGCGCCCGGTCACCGAGACGGTGTCCTGGGTCTCCTCGCCCGGTGCGAGGACGGTCACGCCCGGGGCGTCGGCGGGCTCGCCCTCACCTTCGACCACCACAGTGTAGGCGGCGCGGAGGTCTTTCAACGAGGTGGTGCGCTCAACGCGTGCCGGGTAGGCGCCGCGCCCGTCGTCGATAAGCTTCTGGCGCTTGGCGCGTCGGAATTGCTGCTGCTCGCTGATGTCGTGGGTGTCCGGGCTCTGGGTAGTCACACTGACATAGGCTAGTCGGTCGCCTCCGCGGGCGTGGCGAGCACCCTGGTCTCGGCGCTTACCCCTCGATGTTTTTGAATCCCACACCCACGGGCACCCCGACGTTGTCGCTTAAGTGCACGCCGCCGAGGGTGACGGCGCCGAGCAGGCGGGCGTCGCCACGCGTCGGCGCGGGCCCGAAGGCGAGGTCGCGCAACTCGAGGTAGTCGGGGACGAGCCCGGCGGCCGCGAGCACCCCGCGCGCGGTGTCGAGGATGGCGTCGGCGCCGCGCTCGGCGACGTGCGCCCCGGCCGTCAGCGCGGCCGACAGCGCCAGCGCGGCGTCGCGGTCGGCCTCGGGTACGTCAGCGTTGCGCAGCGACATGGCCACGCCCCCGGAAGCGCGCACGGTGGGCACGCTGTGCAGCCTGGCCTCCATCCGCAGCGCGCTGACCGCCTTTTGGGTTGCCACCAGCAACTCGAAATCCTTCTCCCCCAGCACGATGTCGGTGGCGTGGGTGGCGTGGGCTGCGGCGAGCACATGAGCCACATCTCGGGCGATCGCCTCCGCGTCCTCCAGGTGGTCCATGCCCGTGCGCACCGACACCCCGCGCCCGAGCTCGCCATGGAAGACCACGTCGACCTTCTCCTCGGCGAAGACCTCCGGCACCTCGGCGCCGCGGTAGGTCACCATCACGACCGCGCCCAGCAGCGAGCGCGCCGCGCGGATCAGCTGGATGTGGCCGGCGTGGATGCCCTCGCCCAGCGGCACCACGACGACGGACTTGCCCACCTTCCGAAACGCGCGGCCGTACACCGCCAGCCGCTCCGGGTCGGTGACCACAACGGCCTGGCCTGACTCAAACGCCATCACTTACCTGCAATTCTTGTCTGTCTTCGAAAGCGCCCACAGCTCCACCTCGGCGTCGCCGGTGCGCTCCGCGTGCCGGCGTGCAATGTCGGCGAACAGCCGCGACGTCCCCAGCTCGGCGATGGCGCGGTGCATCCGTTCCATGTCGGCCGGCCCCGCCGCGGGCGCCGTGCCGGGGCGCGCCGCGAGGTAGTCCTCCTCGAACGCGTCGGCATCTTCGACGGCCGTGCGCAGCAGCTCGAACGAGTCCCACCGCACCGTGCGCTCCATCGCCGTGAGCTGGACCGCGGCGGCGATCACCGGGCGCGCGGTGTCCGCGATCGGGTGGTTGGTCCCGCCGATCTCCGCGATGAGCAGGCCGATCACGGTCTCACCGAGCTCGTCCGCGGCGGACGTGACCCAGTGGGCGCCGAAAATATTGTGCGCGGCCATGACGACGGCCCCGCGGGTCTCCGCGGCATCGAGAAGCTGCGTGCCCTCGAGCAGCGCGGTGTGGATGACCATCTGCCGCGGCCGGACGTAGGGCGCGAGCGTATCGACGCCCTCCCCCAGCCACTGCGCATCGTCCGCGTCGAGCAGGACGAGATCGACGTTGGCAACGTCCTCGGGCGCGTCGAGGCTCAAGGGACGCACCCGGTGCCCGGCACGCGCCAGGGCCCGGCTGAACTCGCCCTCGCCCCCGACCGCACCGATGGTGAGCCGAGGCGGCATCTAATCGGTCTCCTTCTGCGCCCGCGCGAGCAGCTCGGCGACGGTCAGCGAGCTGCGGCCGTGCTCGTCGCGCCGGCGGCGGCCCCCGCGGCGCTCGGTGACCGGCTGCTCCTGCGCGCGCGCCGGCGCGGGTTCGGCGGGCGCTGAGGGCTCTGAGGGCTCTGAGGGCTCTGAGGGCGCTGAGGGCGCTGAGGGCTCTGAGGGCTCCGAGGGCTGGGCCGGCGCTGCGGGCTCGGCGCTTTGCGCCTGGCGCTCACTGATGAGCTGCGACAGCGGGTTCTGCGCGTCTTTGAGACGGCTACTGCCCCCGAACCGTCCGGCGATCGCGTCGAAAGACGGGGCGCCGGCGGGGCGCGACGGCTCCTGGGCCGGCTCCTGGGCCGGCGTTTCGGCGGGCTTTTCGGCGGGCTGGCGCACGACCTTGATCTTCGCGGTGTCGTCGGTGGACGGGCCCGAGGCGGGCTTCACAGTGGGCGTCTCCACGGGCGCCTCCCGCTTCGTCGACCCGCCCGACCGTTCTAGCTCCGCCACGCGGCGAGCCTCGGCGCGCAGCGCGGCGGGCTCGTACTCGAACTGCCGCCCGGCGAGCTCCTCCAGCTGGGCGCGCAGGCGCGCGAGCTCCGCCTGAATCTCGCGCAGCACCTCTGTGTCCGCGCCGGGATCGGCGGGGCGTTCGTTCTCGCGCGCGTGGGCGAGCGCCGCGCGGTCGGCTTCCCCGCGGGCCTGCGCGGCGTCGAGCTCGGCCTGAAAGCGCTGCTCACGCGCCTCCAGCTCGCGCTCGGCGTTCTCGCGGTCGCGGCGTAGGCGCGTCGCCACAAGCACGCCGGCGGCCGCGGCCCACAGCGCGAGGACGAGAGAGATTTTCAGGACGTTCGCCGAGTTGGTGAACAGCATGACCACGGTGCCCACGATGGCCAGGAGGAAGGGCACGACGATCCACAGCGCGGAATTGTCGCGGGTCTCGCTGGTCGGCTTCTCGGCATTCATGCCCAACACCTTAGCTGGCAGCTTCACCCTCGGTGGGTGGCGACACCTCGCACGCGCGCTCCAGCACAACCCCCGCGATCGCGAGCGCGAGGCCCCCGAACGTCCCGGAGAGGGTGCCAGGGAGGTCGGACTGCGCGGCCGCGAGGACGTCGATACGCGGGGCGATGTAGATGAGCAGACCCGCAAACAGGCCGCCGCAGATCGCGCCGGACCAGGCGCTGGCCTTGCCCAGCAGCATGAAGTTGGCCGCCATCATGGGGTTGAGCTGGGAGCGGTCGAGCCCGACGTTGCCCTCCTCCCGCCGCTTGGCCACCATGTAGGCGATAAACAGGCAGGTCGCGGCCACGATCCACAGCGGCAGGGACGCGGTGACGCCGACGGTGGTCAGCGCCCCGTAGAAGCGGCGCACGAGGATGAAGGCGGCCGCGGCCATGAACCCGGCAAGCGCCGTCAGCGCGGCGATGGATGTTCTGGTCACAGCTTTCTCACCCCTTCGTCGCCCAGCTTATCGACGATCCCCGCAACGCTCTCCCCGCCCAGCCGCGCCCCCGGCTCGATCTCCAGCCAGGGGACGAGCACGAACGCGCGCTCGCGGGCGCGGGGGTGGGGAACGGTGAGGTCGGGGTCGTCGGAGGTATAGCCGGCGATGTCGACGATGTCGACGTCGAGGGTGCGCGGGCCCCAGCGCACGTCGCGCACCCGCCGGGCGTTGCGCTCGAGCGCTTGGCAGCGGCGCAGGAGCTCCTCGGGGGTCTGGTCGACCTCCACGATCAGCGTTTGGTTGAGAAAGTCTCTTTGCTCCACCCCGCCCCACGGCGCGGTGGCGTAGAGGGAGGACTGCGCGACGAGCTCGCCGGCAAACTCTTGGGCCACGCTGGCGAGGTGGGCGCGGGAGTCCTCCATGTTCGAGCCTGCGGACAGTACTGCGCGCACGGCGCCTACCTCCTCAGGTTCTTGCGGGAGCGGCGGGCGACGACGGCCACGTCATCGAAGACGAGCGGGATGGGGGCGTGCGGCTTGTGCACGGTGACTTCGACGGCGTGGAGCGCGGCGTAGGTGTTCAGTGCGGTGTCGGCGATCTCGGTGGCCACGGTTTCCACCAGCTGGCGCGGGGTGCCCGTGGCGATGTCGTGGGCCAGCTGCGCGAGCTCGGCGTAGTTGACGGTCTTCGCCAGGTCGTCATCGCGCGCGGCGTCGGCGAAGTCGAGCCAGCACACGATGTCGAGGGTGAACGCCTGGCCGTGCTGCGTCTCGTGCGGCAGCACGCCGTGGTGGGCGTAGACCTTCAGCCCCGTCAGCTCGATGCGGTCAGCCACGGCCGCCGCCCCGCTGGTCGCGTGCTTGGTTCGCTGCTTGGTTCGCTGCTTGGTTCCAGGCGGCCGCGACGTCGACCGCGTCGCGGGAGGCCGCGACCTCGTGCACCCGCACGCACCACGCGCCCATCTGCGCGGAGATCGCGGTGACGGCGGCGGTGGCCGGGTCGGCGTCGATAGGCCCGTGGTCGAGCCCCCGGCCGGCGCGGATTGCCGTGAGGAAGCGCTTGCGCGACGCCCCCACCAGCACTGGGAACTCCCCGGCAATGAAGTCCGGCAGCGACGCGAGCAGCGCCCAGTTCTCCTCGGCCGTCTTGGCAAATCCGAGGCCCGGGTCCACGACGATCTGGCTGCGCTCCACGCCCGCGGCGATCGCGTCGTCAATGCAGCGCTCAAGCAGGGCGTGCACGTCGGAGGTGACGTCGCCGCCGTGGTCAGAAGCACCCGCGGCGGACACGAACACGTCGGTGCGCCAGTGCATGAGGCACACCGGCAGCCGGCTCTCGGCCATGACGCGGTACATGTCCGGATCCGCCAGGCCCGCGGAGACGTCATTGATCAGGTCGACGCCCGCCTCCGCGGCGACGGCCGCCGTGGAGGCGCGCATCGTGTCCACGGAGGTGCGGATGCCCTCGGCGTGCAGGCCCTCGATGACGGGGCGGATGCGCTGGGCCTCCACCTCGGCGGGCACGCGGGTGGCCCCGGGGCGCGTCGATTCGGCGCCGACGTCGATGATGTCCGCGCCGAGGGCGACCAGCTCGCGGGCGTGGCCGAGCGCCGCGTCCACGTCGAGCCACCGGCCGCCGTCGGAAAACGAGTCCGCGGTGACGTTGACAATCCCCATCACCAGGGTGCGCCCCGGCACCGTCAGCTCTGCGACACTCACCATCGGATACCTACCTCCTGATCAAGCTGAGCACCTCGGCGCGCGAGGCGGCGTTGTGCTGGAAACCCCCGCGCACGGCGGACGTGGTGGTCACCGCCCCCGGCTTCCGGATGCCCCGCATCGCCATACAGAGGTGTTCGCACTCGAGCACGACGATGACGGCCTGCGCGCCTAGCTTGCTCACGAGGGCATCGGCGATCTGGCCGGTGAGGCGCTCCTGCACCTGCGGACGCTTGGCGTAAAGGTCGGCCAGGCGAGCCAGCTTAGACAGCCCGGTCACTTTCCCCTCCGGGCCGGGAATGTAGCCGATGTGCGCCTTGCCGTAGAACGGCACGAGGTGGTGCTCGCACGTGGAGTAAATCGGAATGTCGTGCACGAGCACGAGCTCCTGGTGGTCCTCGGCGAACGTCTTCTCCAGCACGTCGGTGGGCTCGGAGTGCAGGCCGACGAAAATCTCCTCGTAGGAGCGCGCAACCCGCGCGGGCGTCTCCACCAGGCCCTCCCGGTCCGGGTCCTCGCCCACGGCGATGAGCAGCTCCCGCACCGCTGCCTCGGCGCGGGCCCGATCGAACTTAGCGGTCACGGTCATCACCCACCCGCGGGATCTCAGTGGTTTCGGCATCGCTCGGCTTGGCGACGTCCGCGGCGTCCCTCCTCGGCGCCTCCTCGACCCCGTCCGCGGCGTCCTCAGCGGCGCCTACCGCGGTGCTGCCCGGCTTCGCATGCTTGCCGACGCTCCGCGCCGTGTCCGTCCACTCGTGGTCGGGGCGCTCGTTGACGGGCAGCTGGAAACCGACCGGCGCCTCGGCGGGCGCGGCCTCCTCCGGCTGGCCGTAGTTGCGCACGCCGGGGTGCTCGCCCTGGGCGCCGGGGTAGGTCCACCCGGCCGGAGGCTGAGGCCCCCCGTACTCGGGCATCCGGGGTTTGTCCTGGCCGCCGTCCTGGCCGCCCGGGCGCCAGCGGGTGGAGCCGCCCTGCTGACCTGCTCCGGCATTCTTCGCCTCGCGCTCGGCCATGCGCCGCTCGCGGGCGCTTCGCGACATCTCCAGCAGCGACACCCGCTTCGGCGGCTCCTCCCCGCGCTCCTCGGCTAGCTCGACCGGGGTCTTCACCGGCTCGCGGCCGGCCTGCGCGGTGAACCGCTCGTCCACCACCGGCAGGCCCGAGGGCTGCGGCTCGATGCCGTCGAAGATCACCTCGAGGTCGGGCCGGCGCAGCGTCTCCTTCTCCAAAAGCTTCGTCGCCAGGGCGTCGAGGTAGTCGCGGTGGGCGGAGAGGATGGAGTAGGCGCGCTGGTGGGCGGCGTCGATAAGCTCGTGCACCTCGCGGTCGATGGTCTCGGCGACCGCGGGCGAGTACTCGTACTGGTTGCCCGCGCCGAAGCGGGAGAACGGGTCGCCCTGCTCCGTGCCGTACTTCACCGCACCGAGGACGCTGGACATGCCGTACTCGGTGACCATCGCGCGGGCGATCTTGGTCGCCTGCTCGATATCGGAGCTCGCGCCGGTGGTGGGCTCGCCGAAGACGAGCTCCTCGGCAGCGCGCCCGCCCATTGCGAACACGAGGCGGGCGTAGAGCTCGTCGCGGTTGTACATGCCCTTGTCATCCTCCTGCGCCGTCATGGCGTGGCCGCCGGTGCGGCCGCGGGCGAGGATGGTGACCTTGTACACGCGCTCGATGTCCTCCAGCGCCCAGGCGGCCAGCGTGTGGCCGCCCTCGTGGTAGGCGGTGACCTTCTTTTCCTTCTCGGAGATGATCTTGGCGCTGCGGCGCGGCCCGCCGATCACGCGGTCCGTGGCCTCCTCCAGCGCGTCGGCCGTGATCACGTTGCCGCCCACGCGGGCCGTCAGAAGAGCGGCCTCGTTGAGCACGTTGGCGAGATCGGCGCCGCTCATGCCGGCGGTTCGCTTGGCCAGCGCGTCTAGGTCGGCGTCGGGGCCGAGCGGCTTGTCCTTGGCGTGGACCTTGAGGATCTGCTGGCGTCCGGCCAGGTCCGGATTGGTCACCGGGATCTGGCGGTCGAAACGGCCCGGGCGCAGCAGCGCGGGGTCCAAGATGTCGGGGCGGTTCGTCGCCGCGATGAGGATCACGCCCTCGCGCGGGCCGAAGCCGTCCATCTCCACCAGCAGCTGGTTCAGCGTCTGCTCGCGCTCGTCGTGCCCGCCGCCGGTGCCGGAGCCGCGCTGGCGACCCACCGCGTCGATCTCGTCGACGAAGATGATGCAGGGCGAGTTCTCGCGGGCCTGCTTGAACAGGTCGCGCACGCGCGAGGCGCCGACGCCGACGAACATCTCCACGAAGTCCGAGCCCGAGATGGAATAGAACGGCACACCGGCCTCGCCGGCGACGGCGCGGGCCAGCAAGGTCTTGCCGGTACCGGGCGGGCCGTAGAGCAGAACGCCGCGGGGGATCTTCGCGCCCAGCTTCTCGTAGATGCCCGGGTCCTGCAGGAAGTCGACCACCTCCTGCAACTCGTCGACGGCCTCGTCCGCGCCCGCCACATCCGCGAACGTGTTCGTCGGGTTGTCCTTGGTCAGCTGCTTCGCCCTCGAACCGCCGATGCCGAACATGCCGCCGCCCGCCTGCATCCGGTACATCAGGTAGAACAGCAGGCCGAAGATGAGGATCATCGGCAGCATGAAGCCCAGCAAGGACATCAGGAACGAGTCCTGCGTCACGTTCGTCTCATAGCTGTCCGCCCCGGAGGAACGCACCGCGTCAAAGACCTCGGGCGTGGTCCGCGCGGGGTACTGGGCCATGACGGACTCCACGCCCTCGCGCTCGTCGACGGTGATCGGCTCGCGCAGGTCGATGCGGACGCGCTGCTCGCGGTCGTCGATCTGCACCTCGCGGGCGTTGTTGTCCTGCAGCTGCTCCAGGGCGACGGAAGTGTCCACCGGCTGGTACCTGCGGGTGTCGTCACCGATGAGGGTGAACAGGTAGAGGACAATCAGGGCGACGGCGGCGAAAACGCCCCACCGCAAAACTTTGTTGTTTTCCATGTATTCCTGGGTTTCGGGAGCTTAAATTTCCACTGGCTCGGGGCCTTCGTCGCGGCCCGGGGTGGGCTGCTCCCCTTCGGTCACGTCCGAGTACACCCGCGGGTGCAGGGTGCCCACGTACGGCAGGTCGCGGTAGCGCTCCGCGTAGTCCAGCCCGTAGCCCACGACGAATTCGTTCGGGATGTCGAAGCCGATGTCGAGCAGGTTGACCTTGGCCGTCTGCACCTCCGGCTTGCGCAGCAGGGTGATCACGTTGAGCGACTTCGGGCCGCGCCCGGCCAAGTTCTTCATCAGCCAGGACAGGGTCAGCCCGGAGTCGATGATGTCCTCCACGATGAGCACGTCACGGCCCGCGATGTCCTTGTCCAGGTCCTTGAGAATGCGGACGACGCCCGAGCTGGTTGTCGACGACCCGTAGGAGGACACCGCCATGAATTCCAGCTGGCAAGGAATGTCGAGCTGGCGGGCGAAGTCGGTGAGGAAGAACACCGCGCCCTTGAGCACGCATACCAAGATGAGCTCCTGCTCGGCGTCGCGGTACTTCTCCGAGACCAAATCTGCGAGTTCCTGCACGCGAGTGGCCAGTTCGGCCTCCGAAATGAGGATAGCCTCTACATCGCCACCGTAAGGGTTGGCCGGGACATTGAAGTCCTTCGTGTCATGCAGCTCGGTCATAGCGTCACATTGTGCCACTTAAACGGGGGTTTGGACAACCACGGTTATCTACGGTCAGCCACGACCAACCACGACCAACTCCGCGCCGACGCGCCGCACCGCCCGTCCGCCCCCGACGTCGATAGGCCCCTGGCCGTGCCAGCGGACGACAAGGCCCTCAATGGCTCCTAGCTGCGCACCGTGGACCCGCACCCCGCAACTGTGCAGCCAGGCCGCCAGCCGGCGCCGGCGCACGGGCCCCGGGGCGGCGGCGAGCGCGGCGCAGTCGGAGGTGGCGGTAACGTCCACCAGCGACTCCAACAACTCGTTGTCCGCCGCGATCCGGTGCGCCGCTGTGGCCAGCGCCGGCACGCTGTCGCCGCCGATGAGTTCGCTGAGCTGCGGGATCACGCGCTTGCGCACCGCCACCCGCCGAAACGCCTCATCGTCGTTCATCGGATCCTGCCAGGGCTCCACCCCCAACTCGGCGCACGCGCCCGACGTGTCCGCGCGGCGCAGCTTAAGAAACGGGCGCACCACTCCGCGCGCCGTGCGCACCGGCATGCCGGAGGGGTTGCCGCGCAACGCCCCGAGCAGCAGCGTCTCGGCCTGGTCATCGGCGGTGTGAGCCACCCACACGTCCACCCCGAACGACAACAGCGCGT
Organism: Corynebacterium mycetoides; assembly: GCF_900103625.1. Taxonomy (NCBI): domain Bacteria; kingdom Bacillati; phylum Actinomycetota; class Actinomycetes; order Mycobacteriales; family Corynebacteriaceae; genus Corynebacterium; species Corynebacterium mycetoides. The sequence continues at coordinate 1,334,206 of NZ_LT629700.1, forward strand.
CGTAGCGCGCCTCGCGGGCGCGCGCCTCCACGCTCTCCCCCTCGTTCCCTTCCGCCACGACCTCCACCGGCACCACCGACGCCTCCACCCCCCACGCCCGCGCCTGCGCGGCGGCGCGCTCCGCCACCGCGGCGGACCCGGCCTGCAGGCCATGATCCACCACCACGGCCCGCACATCCTTGCGCTCCGCGGCCGCCGCGGCCACCAACGCGAGCGAATCGGCCCCGCCCGAGAGCCCGATGACGGCGGGGCCGTGGAATGCGTCGAGGGAGCGTCGACAAGCAAGAAAATGCGGCGAGCGGCGCGGCCAGAAGGGCTGCATCAGTAGTCCCTGAGCGCGGAGGCGAGCGTATCGAGTGCGCGGCGCGCGGGCAGGATGTCCGAATCGTTCGACAGCAGCGCAAACGTGTACACGTTGCCCGCGCGGCTGGTCACCGTGCCGACGAGCGCGGAGGTGTCATCCAGCGTCCCCGTCTTCGCGCGGACCCAGCCGCGGCCCGGCAGCTGCTCGTAACGGTCCTCGAGCGTACCCTCGCCGTGTGCGACGGGAAGTGCCTCCAGCAGCGCGGCGAGCTCGCTGCCCTGCGCCGCCGAGAGCACCACGGCGTCGAGAAGCGCAGGGGTGATGAGGTTGAGGGTGGACAAACCGGAAGAATCCGCGAGCGTGGTGCCCGAGACGTCGAAGCCGCGCTCCGCCAGCACATCCAGTGTCGCCTGCGGCGCGGACGACCCGCGGTGCAGCGCGACCTCGCGGCCGATCGCCTCCGCCATGACGTTGTCCGAGTTCTTCATCATCGCGCGCAGCCGCGTGACGAGGTCCGGCGACTGCACCTGCGCCACCACCTCGGCACCCAGCGCGGCCGCGCCAAACCCGACCGTGTCGGCGCCGACCCGATCCGCCAGCGCCTGCGCCACGTCCAGCGCCGGGGTGTGGGAACGCGGCACGTCGCCCTCCGTGACGTCTAAGCCGCGGCCGCCGTTGAGCATCGCCGGCTCCAGCGGGGCGACGTAGCCGGCGTCAATGTCCGCCGGGTCCCAGCCGGGCAGCATCGTCTCCGCAGGCCACAGCGACGTGTCGATCGACACCGAGCTCGCCTCTCCGATCTGGCGGGCAAGCTCATCCATGCCTTCCGCGTTCATCCACACATCCCCCGCCGCCTTGATCACCACCTCCCCCGGCTGGGTGCCGCGCACCACCTGCGTCGTGATGGTGTCCGCCGCACCGAGCTCCGTGATCGCCGCCGCGCCGGTCAGCACCTTCGTGCTCGACGCCGGGCGCAGCGCCGCGTCCGGCTGGATGTCGAAAACGGTCTCGCCGGTCGCGGCGTCGCTAATGCGCGCGTGGAACGTCCCCAATGCCGGATCGGCGGCCAGGGACGCGAGCGCGTCGTCACGCGCCCGCTCATCCACGGGCTCGGGACTCGCCGGCACCAGCAGCGGCGCCGCGGCGGGCAGCTGGTAGGCCGGAGCCACCTCCAGCGCCCCGAGCTCGCGCTGCGCGACCACACCGAAACCCGCGACACCCGCCACAGCGGCGAGTGCCACCGCGCTGGTCACCCACGTCCACAATTTCATCGGCGACAACCTTAGCCCACGTATGATGGAGCACGATTCATCCACGCACCGTTGAATACAAGGAGCATTCATGGCTATTGAGGTCATCATCGAGATCCCGAAGGGGTCGCGCAACAAGTACGAGGTCGACCACGAGTCCGGCAAGATCTTCCTCGACCGCTACCTGTTCACCCCGATGGCGTACCCCGCGGACTACGGCTTCATCGACAACACGCTCGCCGACGACGGCGATCCCCTCGACGCCCTCGTGATCACCCCCGAGCCCGTGTTCCCCGGCGTGACCGTGATCGCGCGTCCCATCGGCGTGTTCAGGATGACCGACGAGGCCGGCGGCGACGACAAGCTGCTCTGCGTGCTCGACGATGTCCGCTACGAAACCTTCAAGGACATCGACGACATCGACAACTTCACCAAAGACGAGATCGAGCACTTCTTCGTGCACTACAAGGACCTCGAACCCGGCAAGGAAGTATCCGGCTCGGGCTGGGGCAACCGCGAGGAAGCCGAGCAAATCCTGCAGGCCGCGATCGACCAGTACAAGCAGGTCGGCGACAACTCCCGCGAGGGCCTGGAAGATGAGAAGGAAGCCAAGACCGAGAACTAGTCTCTCCCGCTAGATCCTGCGCCCGGCTGCCGCGTGGCGGCCGGGCGTTGTGCGTGTCGCGGGTGGTGCTTAGCTGGGGTGCTTCGTTGCGCTTGGCGCGTGGCCGGTGCTCAGCTGAGCGTGCGTGTTCGACCGGAAGGTGTTTTTAGGGTGCCAAACGTGCTGTTTTGCCCTTCCGGTCGAACAGGGCCACCGCGGCGCCGGGGAACAGCACGGCTGGGGCACCCGTGTTCGACCGGAACGCGTTTCCGGGGCGCCAAACGCTCCCTTTCAGCCCTTCCGGTCGAACAGGGCCACCGCGGCGCCGGGGAACGGCACGGTTGGAACAACCGTGTTCGACCGGAACGCGTTTCCGGGGCGCCAAACGCTCCCTTTCAGCCCTTCCGGTCGAACAGGGCCACCGTGGTGCCGGGGAGCGGCACGGTTGGAACAACCGTGTTCGACCGGAACGCGTTTCCGGGGCGCCAAACGCTCCCTTTCAGCCCTTCCGGTCGAACAGGGCCGGCGCTACACCAGGAAGCGGCGACCGTAGGCGAAAGCGGCGGCACCGATGACGGAGGCGACAACCAGGGCAAACAGTGCCTTCGCGACGGTGTTGTTGCCGGTTTCGGCGGCGATGCCACGCTCAGTGGCGGCGGCAGCGGCGGCCGCGGCACTGTCGCCGGCAACAGCACCGGCGCCGGTGGCACCCGCCGCTTCTGCACCAGCGTCGGCCTGGGCGGAGTAGCCCACCGGCTGGCCGGCGGCGCGGGCTGCCTCGAGAGCCTGGCGGGCGACTTCGGCGCCGTTGTCGGCGAGCAGCGCCTGCGACGCGGCGGTTTCCTCGGCGCTCGGGGTCTCCTGGACGCGGTCGATGTCTGAGACGTAGGTTTTGCCGTCGGCGTTGAGGTAGTAGGTGGTCTCGGCGATGGTCAGCACGGGCGGCAGGGAGAGCAGGCCGGCGGCGACGGGGTCGTCGGAGGCCGGGTCGACGTGCTCGGGGCCGAAGACATGCTCCTGCTGAACCTCCTGCGTTACCTCGGTTGCGGGGGCGTCCTGGATGGCGGTGGCCCGGGCGTCGGCGGCAGTAGCGGTGGAGGGGGCGACCTCCTCACCTGCGGAGACGAGGCCGGCGAGCGCGGCTCGGGAGACCTCCACGGCCTTCTCGCGGTCCTCGGAGGCGAGGGCGGAAAACTCCACTGAGGCGAGCTCGCGCTCGGGGAGGTAGTGGGTGCCTTCCTGGTTGAGGAAGTATTGGTTGCCGCGCGCGTCGGAGGTGACGGCGGGGTATTCCTGCGCCTGCGCCGCCGGGAAGATGGCGAGGGCGAGGGCACCGGTGAGAGCGGCGGCGAGGAGGTTCGTGCGGTGGCGCTTCATGGTGGTGTCACTCCAGAGTCTCAAGTTTCAATCTCAACTTTAAGCTTTCACCACAAGACTAACAGCATTAACAGGAACAACAAGCGTCAACACGAAATCGTTACCCCACCGACGCCACCACCGCCTCGAACTGCCACCCCACCACGGCGTTGCGCACGGAATCGGACAGCAGCGGCTGGATGCAGCTGATCGTCAGCAGCCGCCCGGGCATCGGCCCCGTCCCCCACACCGCCGGGTCCTGCGCCAGCGCGTCCTTCGTGGGTTCGTGCAGGTCCGTGGCCACGTACTTGAGCCATGCGTCGCCGGAGGTCTCGGTGCGCAAATACAGGGCGTCGCCGAGCTGGACGGTGTGGGCGCCCGCCTGGGCGTCGAAAAGCGAATCGAAGACCCCCGGCAGCCCCGCGCCGGTGTGCCCGGCGATGACCACGAGGTCGCCCGCGTGCGAGCCGGGCAGCTGGTACGGGCGGCCTGGCGCGGTGTACGCGCAGGCCAGGCCCATGGTGGCGGGGTTGAGGGCGCCGTTTTTCACGCGGCAGTCGCCGGGCTCGAACTCCGCGCGCATGCTTATCGACGGCACCTCCAACGCCACCGGACGCCCCTGCGGCACCACCTCCTCCACCGGCGCCACCGGCGTGGGTGCCTCGGGCTCGTCACCGGGCGCGGCGCACATGCCCACGGCCGCGAGCGGGAGCAGCAGGAGCGCCGCCGCGGCGACGCGGCGGCGCATGTAGATGTGCGGCGGATGCACCCTCCTGGCGGTCGTCGACACGTTTCACCTCCCATAAGCCACCTTCAGCGTATTCGACCGCCGCCCGCGAGCCGGGATCCGCGCACGCGGCGTCCGGGCGGCGTGGCGAAAACGTACACTGGCGGGCATGAAAACTGTTCGAGTTACTGAAGTTCCCGAAAACGCTCAGCTCATTGACGTCCGCGAGCCCGACGAGTTTGCCGAGGTCCGCGCCACAGGAGCGGTCAACCTTCCGCTCAGCGATTTCGCCGCGCGGGCAGACGCGATCAACCCCGACGAGGACATCTATGTCATCTGCCGCTCCGGCGGCCGCTCGGCGAAGGCCGCCGAGTATTTGGAGCAGTCCCGCGGCTGGGACAACGTCATCAATGTCGACGGCGGCACGACCGCCTGGGTGGAGGCGGATCTGCCGCACGAGCGCGGGTAGAGAAGCTGGGCCGCGTCCATCGTTTGTCGGCTCAAGGGTAAGTATTTAGGATTAGGCCATGGCCTTTCTCTTCGAGCTCCCCAGCGCCCTGCTCAAATCCCCCTCGTTCCAGATTGAGCGCGTGCGTCGCCACACGAAGGACGAGGTGGAGCGGGCGCTGAGCGACAGGGGCACGACGATGCGCGAGTTCTGGATCCTCACGTGCGTGACCACCCAGCCGTTCTCGCAGACGCAGCTGGCGGAGCTTTTGGCTATCGACGCCTCCGATATGGTGCGCCTTATCGATTCGCTGGAGCGCAATGAATGGGTCAAGCGCGACCGTGATCCGAGCGACCGCCGCCGGCAGATCATCACGCCGACGAAGAAGGGCGTGAAGGCGCATGCCCAGCTTTCGGCCGATGTCGCGGCCGCGGAGGAGCGCGCCCTCGACGTGTCCACAACGAAGCAGCTCAAGAGTCTGAAGAAGCTGTCCAAGGCCATCTTGCTCGGCGATTCCACGGAAACTACTGGGTAAAAACCAACGAATTTGGTCTATGGGGGCCGCCAACTATCCTTGGCTTCCATGAACGACAAGCTGCTCCGCGCCCACGCGGCGCCCGAACCGCGCACGCTTATCGATATCCTCCGCGCCACCGCCGAGGCCCACCCCGGTGCCGCCGCTATCGACGACGGCTCCGGCGACGTGCTCACCTACTCCGAGCTCATCGACCAGGTCTCGGCGCTCGCCGGGGAGCTGCACCGCCACGGGATTCGCCGCGGCGACAGGATCGGCGTGCGGATGACGTCGGGAAGCCGCGACCTCTACCTCGCAATCCTGGCCACCATGTGGGCGGGCTGCGCGTACGTGCCCGTCGACGCGGACGACCCCGAGGAGCGCGCCGCGCTGGTCTTCGGCGAGGCCGGCATCCACGGCCTCTTCTCCGACGATGGCTTCCGCGCGCTCGCCCCCGCCCACCCCGGCGACACCGAGCTGCCGCAGCTTGACGACGACTGCTGGATCATCTTCACCTCCGGCTCCACCGGCACGCCGAAGGGGGTGGCGGTGACGCACCGGTCCGCGGCCGCGTTCGTGGACGCCGAGGCGCGCCTGTTCTGCCAGGACTCCCCCCTCGGCCCCGACGACCGGGTGCTCGCCGGGCTTTCCGTGGCCTTCGACGCCTCCTGCGAGGAGATGTGGTTGGCCTGGGGGCACGGCGCGTGCCTCGTGCCGGCGCCGCGCTCGCTGGTGCGCTCCGGCCAGGACTTGGGGCCGTGGCTGATCCGCCGCGACATCACGGTCGTGTCCACCGTGCCCACGCTCGCCGGACTCTGGCCCGCGGAGGCGCTCGACAACGTGCGGCTGCTCATCGTCGGCGGCGAGGCCTGCTCCCAGGAGCTCGTGGAGCGCCTCGCCACGGGCGAGCGCGAAATGTGGAACACGTACGGGCCCACGGAGGCGACCGTGGTGGCCTCCGCGACGAGGCTGGAGCCCGGCAAGCCCGTGACCATCGGCTGGGCGCTCGACGGCTGGGACCTCTACGTCGACGACGACGGGGAGCTGATCATCGGCGGGGTCGGCCTGGCGCGCTACCTCGACCCGGTAAAAGACGCCGAGAAGTACGCCCCAGTGCCCGGCCTCGACTGGGATCGCGCCTACCGCACCGGCGACAACGTCCGCCTCACCGACGACGGTCTGGCCTTTATCGGCCGCGCCGACGACCAGGTCAAGATCGGCGGGCGCCGCATCGAGCTCGGCGAGGTCGAGGCCAACGTCGCCGCGCTGCCCGGGGTGTACAACTCCGCCGTGGCTGTGCAGACCACCGGCGCCGGCGACAAGGTGCTCGTCGGCTACCTCTCACCAGAGCAGGGCACGGATCTCGACGTCGCCGAGTTGCGCGAGCGCCTCGCCGAGGTCATGCCCGCCGCGCTCGTCCCGCGCCTGCACGTCATGGAGGAGCTGCCGATTCGCACCTCCGGCAAGGTGGACAAGAAAGCCCTGCCCTGGCCGCTGCCCGCCTCCGTGGAGGTCGCCGGGATGACGCCGACGGAGTCGTGGCTCGCCGAGGTGTGGCTCGACGTCCTTGGTCTGCCGGCCGAGTCGCGCGACGCGGACTTCTTCGAACTCGGCGGCTCCTCGCTCGCGGCGGCATCGCTGGTGGCGCGCCTGCGTGAGCGCGTGCCGACGATCGCCGTGCGCGATCTCTACGACCACCCCCGCCTCGAAGCCCTCGCGGGTGTCATCGACGCCCACGGCGTTGCCGCAGAAGTGGTCACGCGCGATGTCGCCCCGGTCGGGCGCGCCACGCGGGTGGCGCAGACTCTGATCCAGGTCCCGGTGATGACACTGCACGCCGCGACCTTTGTCACGTGGTGGGCGATCATCGCCACCGCGCTGGGCTGGGTGTCGCTGAACTGGGTCGCGCTCGCGGTGCTGTTCGTGGTGGTGTGCACCCCGCTGGGGCGCCTTCCCCTCGCAGCGCTCGGTGCGCGCGCGATCCGCGGGCGGCTACAACCCGGCAACTACCCGCGCGGTGGGCGGGTTCACGTGCGCCTGTGGGCGGCCGAGCGCTGGGTCGCAGCAACCGGTGCGCTGAATATTTCGGGCTCGACGTGGGTGGCGTACTTCGCGCGGCTGCTCGGGGCGCAGGTCGGGCGCGGCGTGGACCTGCACACGGTGCCGCCCGTGACCGGCCTTCTCACCCTGGGCGACAATGCCGCCATCGAGCCCGAGGTGGATCTGAACGGATACTGGCTCGACGGTGACATCCTGCGCGTTGGGACCGTCACCATCGGCAAAGACGCGCGCGTTGGGGCCCGCTCCACCCTACTGCCCGGTGCGGACATCCACGCCGGCGCGCACATCGAACCCGGCTCCACCGTGACCGGCGATAAGCCGGTGAAGAAGGGTGCGCGCTGGGCCGGGTCCCCCGCCCGCAAGGTGGGCCGCTCGAAACAGCGCTTCCCCGACTACCACCCGCCGCGACGCCGCTACTGGGCGTGGCTGTACGGGGCAACCGCGCTGCTCTTAGCCGCCGTTCCGGTCGCCTCCGCGCTGGCCGGCGTGGCGGCCGTGGTGGGACTGATCCGGCTCACCGCCGGCAGCCCGTACGTCGGTGCGCTGCTGTTCGCCCCCGTCGGCGCGCTTGTCTACCTCGCGCTGTACGCGGCTCTAACGTGGGCCGGGGTGCGTCTGTGCTCGCTGGGTCTGCGACCCGGCGTGACACCTGTGCGCTCCGCGCAGGGCTGGAGACTATGGACCATCACGCGCCTGCTTGACGACGCCCGCACGCGCTTCTTCCCCGTCTACGCCGGCGGTCTCACCCCGGCCTGGCTGCGCTCTCTCGGCGCCACCGTCGGCAATGACGTGGAAGTTTCCACCGCGGTGATGATTCCGAAGTTGACCACCATCAAGGATGGCGCATTCCTAGCCGACGACACCCTCGTGGGCACCTACGAGCTCGGCCACGGCTGGATGCGCACCGGCGAGACCACGATTGGCAAACGTGCCTTCGTGGGCAACTCCGGCATCACCCAACCGGGCCGCAAGCTGGCCAAGAACTCCCTCGTGGCGGTGTTGTCGTCGACGCCGAAGAAGTCCAAATCCGGCTCGAACTGGTGGGGCTCCCCGCCCGAGCGGATGCGCAGGGTTGAAGTCACGGCTCTGGGTGGGGAAGCGCTGACGTACCGGCCGTCGGCAAGCATCAAGCGCAAGCGCGGTGCGGTGGAGACGCTGCGGCTGCTCGCACCCATGGGACATGCCGTGCTGGCCGCCGCGTTCATCGGGCTTGTTCATCTTGCTCTGACACAGTGGGGGTGGTGGGCCTACGCCGTCGGCGGGCTGGCGTTCATGGCCGTCGGCGTGCTGGCCGTCGCCATGACGGTGCTGGCCAAGTGGGTGTGCGTGGGCCGCCACGCGCCCGGCGAGCACCCGCTGTACAGCTGGTTCGTGTGGCTCAACGAACTGCAAGACCAGTTCGTGGAGATGGTCGCCGCGCCCTGGTTCTTCACCCACGCCTACGGCACGGGCGAGATGAACCTCGCTCTGCGCGCCCTGGGTGTGCGCGTCGGCCGCGGCGCGTGGATCGACTCTTACTGGTTCCCGGAGACGGACCTGTGCTCCGTCGGTGCGGGCGCGACCGTCGGACCCGGAACCGTGGTGCAGACGCACCTGTTCCAGGACCGCGTGATGTCGCTGGACACGGTTACCATCGGGCGCGGCGCCACTCTCGCGGCGCACTCCGTCGCCCTGCCGGCCGCCGTGATCGGCGACGGCGCGACGGTGTGGCCGGGATCGCTGATGATGCGCGGCGACCAGGTGCCGGGCTCGACCGTGTGGCAGGGCAACCCGATCGAACCTAGGTAGGCGCAGTCAGATGTCACGGCGAAGCATTTCCTCACCGTGACCACCTGGGAGAACGCAGCAGCAAATTACTTTACTGTGACATCTCAGCCGGGTCGGTGTGTTCTGCCGCTGCAGCCCGCCGCCGACGCCGCCGCGCCGCCAGCGCCCGCCACAGAATGAGCAGGAGCACGATCGACACCAGCGCGACCACGGCAATCATCCACCACGACCAGGCCCACCCTGACACGGACGGTTCAGGCGCGTCCGTGTCTAGAGGCACACGCTCCGCGTGCACCAACAACCGGTCGGTGTTCAGGCCGTAGGGAGTGCAAGTGATCAGGGTGATTTTATCCTTGCCGGGCTCGTACGTGACGTGGTCGTAATCCTCCGGCTTGACCACCTCGCGCCCCGTCATTTGATAACGCAGCCGCTCGCCCATGACGTCGATGTAGATGTCCTCGCCCTCTTTGAGCATGGGCAGCTGGTCGAACATCGCGGCGTTGACCATGCCGGTATGCGCGGAAATAACCGCGTTGGTGCCGTCCCCGCCCACGGGCAGGGTTGAACCGTACATGTGGCCGGCACCGTCGTAGAGCACCTTCGGCGCGGTGGTGTGGAAGACGGGGAGGTCGACGCTGATGTCGGGGATGCGGATACGAGCGATGACCGCGAAGTTTTCCGGCAGCGTGAGCTGGTTGATGTAGTAATCGAAACCGTCGTCGGTGGGCACGGGCGGACGCGCATGCGGGCCCGTTTCCAGCAGCCAGGCGTTGTATTCGTGGGCGAGGCGCAGCTGCTCGGCCTTGTCTTCGTCGCTAAGCGATTCCACAGCGCCCGAGTACACCTCGTTTTGGCGGATGAGCTTGTAGTGGTTCGACAGCGTCGACACCACCGGGTACAGCAGGAGCAGCGCCCCGATGATCAGGACGATGAGCGAGACCACGTTGCCCCGTTGATTTTTCTTCTTCGGGGCGGCGTGCCTGGCGGGTGGTGCGGCGAGAGCGGTTCCCACTTAGGCGGCCTGGTCTTCCTCGTTCTTGCGGCAGCGCAGGATGATGCCCACGAGGATCAGCAGCAGGGCAATCCCTGTGAGGCCGATAACTCCCGCGCCTGTCGACGCCAGACCGGAGCGCTGCCCGGGAACGCCGGAGGAGTCCCTTCCGTCACCCGGCTGGCTGGGGTGCCCCGGCTGCCCAGGCTGGACGTGACCTCCGGACGCGTTCGCGCCCGACGATCCCAACCCAGGCGCACCGGCGGAACCGGTTCCGCCGATGGAGGTGTCGCCAGAGTCCGTCCCCCCGTCCGTTGACGGGTCGCACGCCTTGCGGCTCACCACGTTGACGTGGCTGGTGTTGGACACCTCCACGGCGGTGCGCTGGGCATCCATGCCGTCCGTGCGCAGCGTCGCGGTGGTCTCCAGCGTGCCCAGCACCTCGCCGCGCGCGACCGTTCCCCACGGGCCGGTCATGTTGGTCAGGGCGGGCACGCTGACCTCGAGGCGCGCGCGTGGGTCGACCACCCGTGCCGCGGCAAGTGCCGTCAGAGCGGGCGCGGTGAGGGTGAACGTGGCGCTATCGTTGCCCTGCACGTCCACGGTGTAGTCGCTGCCCTCGCGCAGCGCGGTCTCCTTCCCCGCGCCGACGAGCGTCAGCGTGGGGCGGGTGAGTTTGACCACCGTGGTGGTCTCGCGGGTGTCCGGGATGAGTGTCTTCCACCACGGGGCGCGCGCCTCGAGGGTGATGGTCTCCCCCGCCGCCTCGAACTGGAGGGGCCCAATGCCCGCCGCGGCTGCGCGCACGACAACGGGCTGCGCCTCCCATTTCACCGTGTGCCCCGGGGAGAATTCGAAGGTCACCTCGTATGTCGAGATGGTCCCGTCGGTGCTCGGGTTGGGCACATTGAACGCATAGTCGTACTCGACGTACTTGCCGGGCGCCGAGGCGTCCAGCCAGCGCGGCGTTGTGCATGCCGTCAGCGGGTTGGACGCGGCACCGAGCACCTGTGCCTTCGGGGCGACTGTGCGCGACATCGCCCCGGGCACCAGAACGGCAACGGCGGGCGAGTACGAAACCCGCGCGTCGTGCGTGCCGGGGCTATCCAGAACTTCGACAAGGTAGGCGCCCGGTGCGATGCCCGTGAGCTGTGCTTTTCCGTCTGAGGTGGTAGTGCGCGCGACCTCGGGGAATGTGACCCCGTCGCGGACGAGCAGGGGGATGTCGAGCGCATTCAGCTGCTCTTGCCCGGCGCTCGTGGTGGGGTCGATACCCGGAATTCGGCGCACCACCACGTCGCGGTCGCCGATCTCGGCGAACCAGTCCGCCCCCACTGACTCCACGAGATTGACGGTGATCGTCCCGGTCTCCTGCGCGTACGCCGCAGGCGTGAGAGCGGGAAGCGTCGCCGCCGGGGCAAGCGCAACGAGCGCCGCTGCCGCGACTGTGCACAGCAGTCCACCGCGTGGAGTCATGTGGGGCGTCCTTTCCTTGTGGTCGACCTGCTAGGCGTTCTTGCGACGCAGCTGGTAAGCGGCGCCGCCGGCGAACAGCACGAGGCCGAGGGCCAGCAGGGCGAGCATGGTGGTCTCACCGGTGGCGGGCAAGCGGCCGAAGAGGTTGTCCTTCACGTTGTTGACGGTGGCGGTGTAGACGGGGCGGCCGTCAGCGTTCGGGGTGCTGAGGTTCAGCGGGGTCGGGTCCGGGTTGATCAGGTACCCGGCCGGAGCTTTCGTCTCCACGGCGCAGTAGTCCTGCTCGCGGGTGAACTGCATGCCGTACCCGGTTGCGATGGCGGCTTGACCGGTGGCAACGGTAGCGATCGGGCCGGTAACCTTCTGGGTTCCCTCCGGGTTGGTGCTCACCAGCGGGGTGGAGTCCGCATCGATGGTGTAGCGGCCGTTGCCGTCGGCTGTGCAGGCAACCACGTTGAACTCAGCGCCTGCAGCGTCGGCAGAGTCGGCGCCGTCGAGAGTCTTGGTGATGGCAACGTTGACGTACTGCGTCGAAGTTGCGCCGTTGTCACCGTTTTGCTGAGTCGGATCTTCCGGAGTGGTCTTGATCGGGTCTTCCGCGTTCGGGATGTAGACATTGGCCTCATTGCGCAGCTCACCGTTTGCCGGGATCTGCAGAACAGTGGCATCGAAGACGACCTGTGCTGTCAGGCCCGGATTGGTGGCACGCAGCTCTGCGAGCTTCGCCCGGCCAGCCTCGGTGAAGTCAACAATCAGGGTGTTGTTCGCACCGGGCGTCACGGTGTAGTCGGCGGGCGCGAGGGTAGCGCCGCCGGCGTTGAGCAGGGTGACCTCCGCAGAATCCGCCACGTAGGCCAGTTCGGCCATGAGGGGGTCCTCGATCCGGAACTGGCTGATGGAGCGGGTGCCGTCACGGAAGGCATCGCCCACCGGCACCGGTGCCTTGATGGTGTAGGTGATCGCGTCACCCACGCCGACGTTGGTGTCATCGGCAGCCTTAGTGGGGTTGAGCTCCTGGTTCTTCGGGGAGATCGTCGGGTTGTAGTTGATGGTTCCGCCAGACTCGGTCAGCGGAAGGGTGACGTAGAACGGAGCTGCCACGGTGTAGTTGCCGTTCTGCACCTCGGTGACGCGGTAGAGGCCGACCGGCAGGTTCGCGGTGCCCTGGCCGGATACTGCATCGGTGGTGATGGTGGTGGTGGACGCGACGGTCGGAGTCTGGGTGCCGGCAATGATGGCCTGCACCTCGTCCCAACCGGCGGCGGTGTCGAGGTTGTTGGTCAGATTGATGCGCTCAACGGTGAAGTCAAAGGTCTCGGTGGCTGTCGGCGCAGCGGGACCGACCTCACCGATACGCTTGTCAATGGTCAACGATGCGGGGGCGGCGATGTCGACACCAGCGGCAGCAGTTGCCGCCACCTGCGCGGTTGCCGGGGCGAGGGCGAGCGGTGTTGCGGTGGCGAAGGCGGCCGCAGCCACAATCGCGAGGGTCTTCTGGGACATGTGAGACATGATGTTTTCCTTTTCTCGGAGAGGTTTTTTGGGGGGGTGGTTGTGCAGCGGTGCTCTATGTCATGCCGAACAGCCGTTTCATGTAGCGCGCGACCTTACCTTGCTTCAACGCTCTCACCTGCCTCAATTTCGGCATCGTCGCGGCGGAGGTAGCGCCAGGCACCGACTCCGAAAAGCAGCAGCCCGAGCACGAGCAACCAGACAAGGGTTTGCACACCGGTGTCCGGGAGCATCGCTCCGATCAGGCCGCTCATCCGGAAGGCCCCGTACCCGTCGGTGGCGGTAAAGGTCTGCCCGTTGGAGGTGGCGTGGACCTCAACATCGCCGAAGTAGGAGTAGTTGGCGTTGCGCGGTTGATCGGAGATATCGACATTGATGGTGCATGTGACGCTCTCACCCGGGGCGAGGATGCGGCCGGCAGCGAGCGCCGGGCACACCTCAGCGGTGAGCACCCCATCTGCACCGACAACCGCGCTGGCACCGGTCGCGGAGCTAATGGTGCGCCCGGCCAGCGACGAATCAACCACCTGAGCCAGCTCTGCATCGAACACACCGGTGTTTTCCACGGTGTAGGTGATTTCCATCGTCTCGGCAGCATCACCCAAAATCGCGCGGTCGAAAACGCCAGTCACCACACTGATTGGCGTGCCGGGAATGCGCTTGGTTACTTCGAGACCGGGGAATCGGTTCAGTGCTGTGACGGACCACTGATCACCTGCGGTGGATGTGTCCTCCCCGGATGTTGGGAGAGCAACGAAGCTAACCTGCCGGGATGCACCTCCTGCCGCAGGTTCAGTGGTGTCCTTGGTTAATGAGCCGACCTGGGCGATTGTGAAAACGGAATCCACATCGGGGTGTGCGTCATCAGTTTCGATGACGGTGCAGTCCTGGTTGACGGGTATGTCTTTGATGATGTGGGTGCCGCCGGGTTTGAGAGTGAAGGTTTCACCGCCTGGGCTGCAGGATTGAGTGAAGGTGAAGGTGGGTGCGTTGGCGGCGTTGCCTTCGGACAGTTTGCTAAACGCGACGTCGTAAAGCGCGCGCGTATGCGTAATTTCCGTGCCGACAGTGACCACTGGGCTGTCGCTCGGGGCGTCGCCGGGCACTGCAAAGGTGGTTTCCTCGCTGGTAGCGGGAGAAAGTGCCCGGGCGATAAAGCCGAGCGGATGTGGTGCGCCCACATAAGTGTCGCCCTCCCACTGGGCAAAGCGCACGGTCGGGCGGCGGTCACCGTTGACAACTTCCACTTCTCCGCGGGCGGCCAGGGCCGGGCTTGCAGAAAAGTCGACGGTGCACTCGAGGCCGACGGGAACATCGACGAGATCGCCGGTGCTCGGCGCCGGACCGTTTGTGTTCAACGTTCCGCTCGGGACGCTGTCGAGGGCGTACGTCCGCGTGAAGGTGTAGTCCCCGCAGGCGAACTGGGCGGTGTAACCGGCGGGGCTTGCGCCGACGAGGTAGCCGGTGTGCAGCAGTGCCAGGCGCACCGGGGCCATGCGGCGTTCCACGGTGTTGGTGAAGGCGAACTCCGCGGCTTCGCTCACGCCTGGCAGGGGTGCTCGGCCAGACACGCTACCCGGCTCGGCGGTGGCGGTGAGCTCGACGGGAAGCGCGGTCGGGTCGGTCTCGGTTACCTCGCACAGCGCCCCAGCCGGTATTTCAGCCGCAGCCGAAGTGTAGGTCCACTGCTCTCCGGTGGTGTCAAAGTCACTCTTCGCCAGTGACGTCGGCAGCACGTTGGTGCTGCTATACCCGATGGCCTCGCATCGCATGGTGAAGTTGAAGCGCGTCTCATCGGTTATCAGGTCGAGGTCCTTGGCCTGACCGGTCACCCGCTTGCTCAGCGCAACAGGGGCCATTTCATAGGCGTAGCGCTGGTTAAACGCGAACTGGTTTGCGGCGTCGGTGCCCCCGTTGGCAATGATGCCGGGCGAGGTGGTTTCGGCCGCATCTGTCTGCGCGATTGCCGCATTGGCGCCGACGGCCCACTCCGCGTCCTCGGGACGCAGGTATGCCCGCAGCTCACCGAGGCTGAGCTCGACCGGGCCGCGCGCCCCTGCCGTGACCTCACAGTGGGCGCCGACGGGTACCCCGGCAAATGTCGCCGTTTCGTCTGCTGGCACGGTGCGCGCCTGGCGGTAGACCTCGCTCCCAGCGTCCGCTTCCGCGTCACGGCAGGCAAGAGTGAAGGGCACTGCGCTTATCGACGCCCCAATTACGCCGCCCCCAGCTTCAAACTGTTCCCGCACAGCAGGTGGCAGATCAATGGAATTGCTCAGGGTGGCTGTGGTGGAGCTGCGGGAGAACACATTGGTCACTGCTGTCTCATTGCCGCTTGCGCCGACGGTGAAGGTGGCCGGGCCGTCCACGACGGCTGCTGCGCCTCCGGCGGCGATGCGGGTCGAGTGGGTGATCCCGCCCGTGGGCGGAAGGAGATTTTCGGAGACGGTGCATTCCGAACCCTGGGTGACGCCTGGAAGGTTGACGCTGCCGCCGTCGGTGACGGTGCCGGTCACGGTTGTTCCCTGCGTGCCGTCTGGGGCGTGGCACACTACGGCGACGGTGAAGTCGCCGGCCGAGATTGCGTCTCGTCGCGTCGGTGAGATGAGGCGCTGGCCGTCGGCGTCGAACTCCACACGCTTGGTAGCCCTCACGTCTGCCTGCAGGTAGGCGTAGGTTGCGCTGACGTTGAGCACGGACTTCTCACCGATCGTGAACTCCACACCGAAGTCGATGGCGGAAGGGTCGGTGGAGCTCAGTGCAACGACTCTGTCGATGGTGTAGGTGTGTCCGGAAAAGTTGGTGCGCTGCAACGAGTCCGGGGTGGCCTCGGTGATGGTGCAGGTGCTGCCCAGCGGGAGCTTGTCAGCTGGCAAGTGGAACTGCTCCGCATTGCTCAGGGAGAACTCTTCGGTGATGAAGGTCGGGATGGCAACGATCGCCTCGGTCGCTGTGCCGGCGGCGGCATCGGCGATCTGCGCTGCGGCGAGCGTGGCCGGCTGCGGTGCAACTTCGCAGGTCAAGCTGTAGTTCATGCCCCCTGCGGGAATGAGGCTGGCCACACCGTCGAGGCTTTGCGTAACGGTCAGGCCGTCGCCCGCGGAAGCGAAGGTGTTGGTGACGGTACGTGTCGTCACCGGCTGCGAGACGGTGAAGGTGGCATCTGCAACATTGGTGGACATGCGGACACTTTGGGTCAGTTGCGGCTGGTCCTCACTGAAAGAGCAGCTGTTACCGTAAGGCACACCCATGACACCACCCTGATCATTGGCGGCGGGATTGTCTGCGCGTAATGCTGCGGTCGACCCGCCGAGAATCTCGGCGGAACCGGACAGATCGATTACGCTCCCGCCGATGGTGCGGGTGCCACAGTTGAAGCGGATGGTGAAGGAGTTTGGAATCACTGCGGTGGTGGTGCTGGTGACCACCTTGGACACCGACACGGTGCCGAGCCGGGGGTTGTAGGTGTTGGTCAAGGTGATGATGTGCTGCTCTTGGCCGGGTGTCGCCCACACCGTGAGGATTGGCGTTGTCTGAGCAGCCGCGTTGTCCACTACCGTCTGGCGCCCGCCGGCGTCAGTGGACTGCAGCTTCGCGCCGGCGAACAAGGTATTCGCCGTGTCGCCTGGCGTGTTCTCCCACACGTTGCAGTTTGAGCCAACCGGAATCGCGGTGATGGCGGCTTCGGAGCCGCTTCCGCCGAGGCTCTTCGTGCCGGTGAAAACCTTGCCGGAGGGCGCGGTGCACCGGTAATTCACGGTGTAGGAAGGATTGCTTAGGTCGGGGCTTGTGGCGGCGGGACCGTCGATATGCTTGCGAACTGCGATGTCTCGGGTGTTGTAGACGTATGTGGTGCGGATGCTCATCAAACCGGTCACGCCCTGGGTGTCCGGCAGGGAAAAATGGTAGGTGTTCGGCGCGGCCGCGTCCGGTTGGACAGTCTGGCCGCCGAAGGTCACCGTGCGGTTATCCACCCGGATTTGGCCGGACTGCACCTGCGGCAACTCAGTCAGCGGGCGGATGGTGCAATCCTGGGCAACGGGGACATCGGTGATGTCTGCGGTTCCCGCCACCACCGTTGCCGTTCGCGTGGTGTTGAGGGTGACTACTTTGCGGCCGAGATTCGATGCGACGCAGATGAGCTCCACATCGAAGGCGCTGAGGTTGACACCGTCTGCGATTGGCTCGCCGAGCAGCTCAGTGCTCAGGCGCAGAGTGCCGGAGCGGTAGTCATAGCGGTTGGTGGCGTACGCCGGATTTGTCGCACCGAGGGTGACCGAGTAAGTGTTCACTCCCCCGTTCGGTGCTGCTGGAGCGGTGGTGGAAGCGGAATTCCACTGCAGGTCGTGGCTCACGCCGGCAGGTGGTGTTGAGGTAGTGCGTGACTCTGTCACAGTGCATTGCGCGCCCCGGGGCAGGTTCGGTGCTGTCTGGGTTGCGCCGTGGGCAAGCGTAACTGTGTTCTGGAGTTTCACGCCAGGGTAGGCATTGGTGAACAGCGGGCTGCCTGGACCGGTTCCGGGCACATCCGCGCAGGCATAGGTGATGTCGAAGGTGCGGCCCTGGACGTCGCGGAAGTTCGCGGCGGATCCTGTCACCGTCTTCTTCAGCTCAATCGCAGCGGGCTGGAAGCGCGATTCCCACCTGACGGCGCAGTTGACCGCACGGTTCTGGGCGGCGGCGACGCGAACTTCTGAAGTACCGGCTGCTTTGTCGTTGGCCAGTACGAAGCCAGCCGGTGCGGCAACCCCCTCGCGGATGGTGAAGGATTCCGGGGTTCCGGCGGTGTTGGTAAGGGTGCACGACCACACCGGATCGTAGCGGTTGAATGCCTGCCCGTCGGCCGTGTTGGCGGTGGAACGGAAGGCGTAGGAATCCTGGGGCACAGCGCCGGCTCCGATGCGCCGCACCACCGGAGTTGTCGTGTTCGGGGAGACCGGGATTTCAGAGTAGATCCCGTTGTCGAGCTGGAAAGCCTGGTAATTAGCTGTTGATGCCGTACCGGTGGCAGCGTTTTCGAAGGCGGAATCGACCGTGGCGAGCTGGTTGGCGGAACCGAAGGTGACACGGCCGATGGCGATACCGAGGGCAACACCCTGGGCACCCCTGTTATCGGTTCCCATGCTGATTTCGAGAGAACCCGGGTTGTCCGCGCCGACAACGAAAGTACCGTAGGTGCCGGATGAGCGGGTGTAGCAGACGAAGTCCCTGACTCGCCCGCCGGCATTCTTCCATTCAGATCGCGCGGGTTCAGTAGCTGGCCCGAAGATGGCGTCCGTGCGGGTACACGCGGGATAGGAACCGGACGGCGTGACCCTACCTAAGATGTCGACCCCGCCGTTGCCGCTTTCCACACTGATGATCTCACCCGGCGTTCCGGCGCCGGTCGATTCTGCATCGGCCACCAGGAGGCGCAGATTAGACACCGTTCTCCCCGACGGGTCCGTCAGCGCGACGTTGCTCAGAGTAATGCGGGCGCTGGGGTTGGGTTGGCTGGTGTAGTTCATCTGCAGCACGTCTTGGACGGTGGCATTCGGGTTGCGTTCGAAGAATCCGGTGCCCGCCTTACCGAACGCTGCCAGGTTCCATCCCGGATTTGTCAGGGTGGACAGGGCACCGTCGGTGGCGACATTAACGTTGAACGTGAGGGTGTACCCGCCGATCTTCTTGGTCACCGTCCCGTTAGCGGTCAGACCTTTGGCATCAATCCAGCAGATTTGGTTTGCCCATGCCTCCGCCGTTCCGGTGCCGATGCGCATCGCGCAGTCGCCGAAGTTAAGGCTGTCCTGGGTAGTTGTTTGCGCCTGGGCTTGAGGTGCGTTTCCGGGCACTGCGATGATGCTCAGCGCGATGAGCAAGGCAGCGAAGACCGCGCCGACACGGCGAATGCGCAGCATGAACAAGCGAGACACGGAGGGTGACATAAACGAGGTGAGCCTTCCAAGACACAGTGACCCGAGGCGAAATATTCTCGCCTTGAGAAAGATGCTGATCCCCCTAAGCTGAAAGGCTCACGTCCGACAGCATTCCTGGAGACAATTTTGGCAGGCTATTTTAAGGTTGTCAACGTTCGCCCAGATAGTAGCCAGATCTTATGTATAATTTCACGATTTTCAACGCTTTATACGGTTCCCCTCAGCACGTTCCTGCGTAAAGCGCTCTCAAGATGGATCCCTATGCATTCACCTATGCAGACGACTCCGGGGTTAGATTGGCCTGTCGATCAGCGTCTAGCGCCCCGTAAACGTGGGCCGGCGCCCCTCGGCGCGGGCGCGCCCGACCTCACGAATGTCGTCCGAGCCGAAAGGCGCACGCAGCGCCGCCTCCCGCTGAGGGGCAGTAAACAGATCCGGGGCGAATTCCGCCTTGATGTTCTGCATGGTCAGCGGCGCTTTCGCCGCCACGAGATCGGCCAGTTCCAGCGTCCGTTCCAACGTCCCTCCGATGGCAAAACCGCAGGACACAGCAGTGTCCAGATCCATCGGCGCGCCGCCGATCAGCATCAGCCGCGCCCGGGAGGCACCGACGTGCTCCGCCAGGGAACGCACCACCCATTCATTGACACCGATGGCCATGTCCCCCACAGGAAGCAAGAACCGCGCAGAACGGGCGGCGACACGGATGTCGCAGGCCATGGACAGCATCATTCCTGCGCCGATGGCGGGGCCGTTGATGTAGGCGATGACGGGCGCGCGGGATGACCGGATGGCGTCGATAAGCGAAAATAGGTGCTCGAAGAACGAGCCGTCGAACTCGTCTTCGTCAAGGTCGGCGCCGGCGGAAAAGACGGTACCTGCCCCGGTGAGCACGATCGCGCGTGCGCCGTGGGCCGCCGCGAACGCAGTGGACAGCGTGCGCAGCAGCTCTGTAGATAGGGCGTTGCGCTTCTCGTCGCGGTCGAGCGTGAGCACCGCGACGTCGCCGCGCGACTCGGACTTAATCACCGATCTGGTCTCGTCCGCGCTTGACAATCAGCGGGTCCGGCTCACCGACGACATCGTGGTCTTTGTTGGTGTACTCGAACTTGCTCAGGATGTAGCGCATCGCGTTGATGCGGGCGCGCTTCTTGTCGTTCGACTTGATCGTGATCCACGGCGACTCGTCGGTGTCGGTGTAGCGGAACTGCTCCTCTTTCGCGCGGGTGTAGTCGTCCCACTTATCCAGCGAGGCCAGGTCCATCGGGGACAGCTTCCATTGGCGCACCGGGTCGACCTGGCGAATGGCGAAGCGGGTGCGCTGCTCCTTTTGCGTCACGGAGAACCAGAACTTGGTCAGCGAAATGCCCGAGCCCAAGATCATGTTCTCCAGCATGGGCACCTCGCGCAGGAACTCGGCGTGCTGCGATTCGGTGCAAAACCCCATGACGCGCTCCACGCCGGAGCGGTTGTACCAGGAGCGGTCGAAGAAGACGATTTCGCCCGCCGACGGGAAGTGCTGGATGTAACGCTGGAAGTACCAGGACGTGCTTTCGCGTGGCGACGGCTTCTCCAACGCGACCGTCCGCGCACCACGCGGATTGAGGTGCTCGTTGAAGCGCTTGATCGTGCCGCCCTTACCGGCTGCGTCGCGGCCTTCGAACAGGATGATGTGGCGCTGCCCGGTGTCTTTGGTCCAGTTCTGCCATTTGAGCAGCTCGATCTGGAGCGCACGCTTGGTTTTCTCGTACTCTTCGCGCGTCATCCGCTCGTCGTAGGGGTAGTTCTCGCGCCACGTCTCGATCGGGGTGCCGTCGGCCTTCAGCAGGACGGGGTCGTCCTCGTCGGAGTCGTCGACCCAGTAGCCCTCGATCTGGGCAAGGTCGAGCATCGGCATGTCGTCTGCTTTGTGGTCAGCCATGGCGTTCATTCTAACCGCGGAATCGAGGTCGCGCGCTGCGAAGAAACATCCCGCGTTCACGGCCCAGTCATGCGAAAACCCCGCCGCAGTGCGACGGGGTTCAAGGCAAAGGACGGGATCAGACCCGTGTGCCTTTAGAGGTACTTCGCAGCGAGACCGGCGAGGTCGCCAACAGCCTTGAAGAACTCACCGAAACTCTTAGCGATAGCGCTGAGAGTGCCGCCAATGGCGTCTTTGGAGGAAAGCTCAGCCCAGCCGGAGGAGAAGTTGGAGTCAGCAGACATAGTAGTGTCCTTTCGAGAAGAATCGGGGGTTAGGTACTCAGCGGAAGCCGAGGAGTTAGCGGATTAGCTCTCAGAGGAGCCAGCGAAGAGGTTGGAAGAGCTGCCCTCAGAGGAGCCGGTCAGGAGGGCGGAGGAGCCTTCAGCACCGTCGAGGGAGGAGCCCTCGCCGCCGAACCAGCCAGCGATGGTGCTTACCACGTCGTAGAAAGAGCCGGTGCCGTCACCGAAGAGCGTGGCGAGAGCCTTGAGCCCGGTGCCGAGATCCTTGAGCTGGGTTGCGATCGTTGCGAGATCCATGTTTTTCCCCTTTTGGAGTAGGTGCCAGAGTAAGCCTGGCATATCTGGACAAATTCTGACACCCCGTTGAGCGCCACGGGTGAAATCTTGCCACAGATTTCGGTTCCGTCAACATTTAGTTCCAAGAATTTTGCGGGCAAACTGATGCCACAAAGTTATTAGGGGGGCAAAACCAGAGGTCAGAGAAAATTAACCATCCGTGACCAGCTGGGAATATTCGCGAGTTCCAGTGAATACGAGGTAAACAGCATCGATTATCTGTAACAACACCCAAAAGCGCCTCGATATACTGCACCCCGCCGGGCAACGAACCACGCCAAACGTTGCCCCTATCCGGGGGTAGCAGGGACATTCCCGTCATGGACGGTGCCGGTTCACTGACGGCCACGTACATTCGCCCTCGACCCGTCGTGGCGCGGAGTCGACAGCTGGGCGCGGACAAACGCATAAAGTAAAGGGTCGAGACCTCTGGCAGACGTTACCCGCATGAACAAGGAGTTCCATGACCAACACCACCGAATGGGTCGAGACCCCCAACGATGAGGTCCCCGCTGCCCCCGTAGGCGCGACAACCTACCGCGTCAGGTATATCGCCGAGGGCGCACGAGGCCCAGCAACAATGAGCGGGCTGGTCACCGTGCCCGCCCACCGCCGAGAGGACGGCGCACTCTTCAGCTGGGCGCACGGCACAACGGGACTATCCACCAACAGCGCCCCCTCGCTGCATGTGAAGGGTGACCCCATTGAGCGCTACATCACCCCCTGGACCGAATACCTGCAGCGCTGGGTGGACGAGGGATACATCGTCACCCAGCCCGACTACGAGGGCCTCGGCGTCGAAGAGGTGCCCGCAACCTACATGCACCGCGGATCGCTGGCGGCCTCCATCAACCGGCTCGTTGAGGAGGCGCGGCTGAAGTTCGGCGCGGACGGCGGCTGGCTCAACGTCGGGTTCAGCCAGGGCGGCTACGCAGCACTTGCCGCCGCCTCCTCCGACGAGACCGCCGACGGGCTTGCCGCCACCATCGCCATCGCCCCCGGTGACACCGAGTTGGTGAACAAGAACCTCCGCCTCATGGGCGTGCGCCCCGTCGACGTCGCCCGCATGCTCAAAGGCACCGCCGTGCGCTTCTTCCCCATCGTGATCGCCGGCGCCATCAATTCCTTCGACTCCGTCGACCCAGCAGACTTCCTCAGTGAACGCGGCGCTGAGCTCGTCGATAAGGCGGAGAAGCTCACCCTCCCCGAGCTGCGCGACGAAGTCGCCGACACCTCCGGCGGGGAACTGTTCATCTCCAATGCCAACACCAAACCCATGCAGGACCTACTCGACGAACAACGCCTAGAACTCATGGCCCCGCAAGGGCCCGTCTTCGTCGTTGCCGGGGCCAAAGACACCACGATCAACCGCGAAGCGCTGAAATCTGTGCTGTCTGCGTGGGAGTCCGCCGGGGTTTCAGTTGACTACCATGAAGTGCCCGGGGCCACCCACTCCGACACCGTGCCGCGCAGCTGGGAGGCGCAGCGGGAGTGGCTGGCGGCGCTGGGATAGGTGGTCGACGGGGGGCTAATACGCTAGGTCGAGTGCGACTGACGTGGCGCAGGAACCGTCTTCGTCTTGTGGGGCGGCACCCCACAAGACGACCGAGAAACCACCCCGGCAAAACCTCAGGTCGCCTGTGACGCATGTGACGCCTGTGACGCCACAATTATCATCGTCTTGCAACCTGAGAAAGCAAGCAAAAAGGGCGCCCTCCACATCGGGAGGGGCCCCTTTCGGCGTCGTTAAGCCAACGACGTTACATCATGCCCATTGCCTCCGGGTCCATCCCGGCACCGGCGCCAGCGCCAGCCGGCTCGGGCTTGTCAGCCACAACAGCCTCGGTGGTCAGGAACAGGCCCGCGATGGAGGCCGCATTCTGCAGAGCAGAACGCGTCACCTTCGCCGGGTCGTTGATGCCGGCAGCCATCATGTCCACGTACTCGCCGGTCGCAGCGTTGAGGCCATGACCCAGCTCGAGGTGCGCAACCTTGTCCGCCACCACGCCCGGCTCCAGGCCGGCGTTGAAGGCGATCTGCTTCAGCGGGGAGGACAGGGATTCGCGGACGATCTTCACGCCCGTGGCCTCGTCACCCTCGAGGCCCAGGTCGTCCTCGAGCACCTTCGCAGCCTGCAGCAGGGCCACGCCGCCGCCGGCGACAATGCCCTCCTCCACGGCAGCCTTGGCGTTGCGCACAGCATCCTCAATGCGCAGCTTCTGCTCCTTGAGCTCCACCTCGGTGGCGGCGCCGACCTTGATCACGGCAACACCGCCGGCCAGCTTGGCCAGGCGCTCCTGCAGCTTCTCGCGGTCGTAGTCGGAGTCGGAGTTCTCGATCTCGGCGCGGATCTGCTTCACGCGGCCGTCGATCTGAGCCTGGTCGCCAGCGCCCTGCACGATCGTGGTCTCGTCCTTGGTGATGACAACCTTGCGGGCCTGGCCGAGCAGCGCGAGATCGGCGGTTTCCAGCGAGAGGCCGACCTCCTCGGAGATGACCTGGCCGCCGGTGAGGATGGCCAAATCCTGCAGCATGGCCTTGCGACGATCACCGAAGCCCGGCGCCTTGACAGCAACGGACTTGAAGGTGCCACGGATCTTGTTGACCACCAGGGTGGACAGAGCCTCGCCCTCGACATCCTCGGCGATGATCAGCAGCGGCTTGCCGGACTGCATGACCTGCTCGAGAACAGGCAGGAGGTCCTTGACGTTGGAGATCTTCGCGGAAACCAGGAGGATGTACGGATCCTCGAGAACGGCCTCGCCGCGCTCCATGTCGGTGGCGAAATAGGCGGAGATGAAGCCCTTGTCAAAGCGCATGCCCTCAGTGACCTCGAGGTCGACGCCGAAGGTGTTGGACTCCTCGACGGTGATGACGGACTCCTTGTTCACCGCGCCGTTGCCCACGGCGTACATTGCCTCGGCGATCTTCTCACCGATGGAAGAATCGCCCGCGGAGATGCCTGCGGTCGAGGCGATCTGCTCCTGGGTCTCGACCTCCTTGGCGGTCTCGAGCAGGTAGGCGGAGACCTTCTCGGTGGCGGCCTGGATGCCGCGCTTAATACCCATCGGGTTGGAGCCAGCCGCAACGTTGCGCAGGCCCTCGCGCACGAGCGCCTGGGCGAGCACGGTAGCGGTGGTGGTGCCGTCGCCGGCGACGTCGTCAGTCTTCTTGGCTACTTCCTTAACCAGCTCGGCGCCGATCTTCTCGTACGGATCCTCGAGCTCGATTTCCTTCGCGATGGTCACGCCATCGTTGGTGATGGTCGGCGCGCCCCAGGACTTCTCCAGAACAACGTTGCGGCCCTTCGGGCCCAGGGTGACCTTGACGGCATCAGCCAGCGTATTCAGCCCGTTTTCCAGGCTGCGGCGTGCTTCCTCGTCAAATGCGATCATCTTTGCCATGTGAGTTAGCTGCTCCTCTTACATTGAGAGTGTGTTGGTATACGGCGCCACTCAACGTCGGATTCGAGCAGGCGCCCGCGACGGCACGGCTGGTGAGTGAGGCAGCCTCACCCGCTCAAAAACTTTTAGCACTTGACTTGCTTGAGTGCTAACCCCCATTTTTAGCAGTCTGAGCGGGCGAGTGCAAGGTTGGGTGGGATTGACGTTTCGTGGTGGCGGTGGGATGTCACGGTCAGCCGGTGGCGGGGTGCAAAACCCCAGTTCGGCGATGGCAGTTTCGGGTTGACCGTGACATTTCAGGCGGTGGAATGTCACGGTCAGGCGGTGGTGGGGTGCAAAACCCCAGGTCGGTAACGCCAGCACCAGTTTGACCGTGACATTCCACTCCAACAGGAAGACCTCAGCACATTTTCCCGCGCGCTCGGGTGCTGAAATCGCACTGAGATCTTCGCCCGAGTCTCTTTCAGTGCGACCTGCAAGGGCTTCTGAAAACAGGGTTAAACGACAAAATGTGTGTCCGGATTCATCGATTTGTTTGGGTTGATCAGCGGTAATCCGGAAAGTATATGATCTTGGAGCTTATATCCGTCCCAGGGCGGCGAAATATTGGGGTGTGACAGCAGCGTGTGGTAGGCGCCGGTGTTGGCTTGATCAATGCCGAAGAACCAACCCCGATGCCAGGTGTGCGGCGGCGAGACGAAACGCAACGGGAAGACCTCCGCCAACCGCACCCGGTGGCGGTGCAAAATCTGCGGCGCTTCCACCACCAAGCAGCGCCCCGATATCACCAACTCCGCAGCCTTCGCAGCATTTATCGCCCACCTCACGACCGGTGCGAGCTTGAGAACCGCTGCTGCCGAAGCAGGGTGTCATCCGCGTACCCTGCAACGCCGGTTTGAATACTTCTGGCTAGTTGATGTCCCCGATCCCACGATCGGGCACGAAGGCCGGGTCTACGACCAGGTCTTCATCGACGGCACCTACACCGCCGGCGGGTGTCTCATCGTAGCCGCCACCTTGGATCACGTCATCGCCTGGCACTGGTGCACACGTGAGACCACCGGCGACTACCAAAAGCTCCTCGAACGTATCCCCGCGCCCCTGATCGCTGTCATCGACGGCGGCCAAGGCGCTGCCAGCGCAATCAAGACATGCTGGCCCACAACGAAAGTGCAGCGCTGCCTCGTCCACGCCCAACGCGTGGTACGCCGACACACCACCTCACGCCCACGCACCGATGCAGGACGAGCGATCTACCAGCTCGCGCTCAACCTCACGAAGATCACCGATCTTGACGAGGCGGCCGCGTGGGGTGCGCAGCTACACGAATACGGCAACGTCTACCGCGACTGGATGAACCAGAAAACGTGGACAACCGACCCGGCGACACGGCAACGCACCTGGTCATGGACGCATGAACGCACCCGCAAGGCCTACAACAGCCTCAACCACCTGTGGCGAAACAACCTACTGTTCGTCTACCTCGAACCACCCGACGGTGTCCTCGATGCCAACCGGATCAAATCCACCACCAACAGCCTTGAAGGCGGCATCAACGCCCAACTGAAACTGCTGACCCGCACCCACCGCGGACGATCCGGGGAGCATCAGCGTCGGATGCTGGAGTGGTGGCTGTATCTGCAAACGGAACTGCCTGACGATCCTGTTGAGATCGCCAGGCAGTCCAACTGGGGCCAGGACCAACTCGCCAAAGTATCCACCCTGACCCACAACGAGAACCACGCCGACCACGAAACCGGACGACCAGCCCTCTACGACAACGCTATCGACACCAACTACACACACTCAATCGGCATCCAAAAAGGCCACATCTAACCCCGCGACACGCCGACAACAGACACACATTTTGTCGTTTAACCCTGAAAACATGGCACCGGCTAAACGCCCAAAGAAAGGCCAATGACCCCGGCGATGTGCTACTTAAAGCAGGGATCGACCCGGGGCCTTCGTACCAGACGGTATATAATTTTGACGTGGAAGTCAACTCCAGACCCTCGGGGCAGACGACGCTCGACGACCTGCGCGCATGGTTCTCCTCCCCGCGAATGGACACCTACGCGACCCACAGCTTTCCTGTTGAGCTCTACCTGTGGAACACACGAATAACCAAAGCGTTTCTGGAAGATATCCAGCATTTCGAGGTACTGTACCGAAACTGGATTGATGGCATTCTTTCCTTAGAGTACGGCCCGAAGTGGTTCGACAACCAGCGCGCAGACGGCACCAATGCTGGGCTCGCATTCAACAACATGGATAGGCGCGGAGTTAATAAGGCTCGCACACGCGCTGGCGGGGCGGCAGCTAGTCCCGGGAAGGTCATTGCGGAACTCACCTTCGACTTCTGGTTTCACCTTCTCGACCGCCGCCACGCCGCAACCCTCCACCCCAAATTTGTCGCAGCCCTCGGCTATACGCATAGCATTTCAGCGCTGATTACCCGGATCGCCCCCATATACGCCTTGCGTAACCGCTGCTCGCACCACGAACCCATCATCAGGCATGACCTTACGGAAGAAGCAGCTTATGTAGGCAACATTCTGGAGAGCATTCATCGAGTTTCATCGTGGATTGACCCAGAGGCCGGCGAATGGATCGCCGGGAGTTCTCGGGTCCCCGAGCTGTATTCCCTCCGACCTACATAGCTTCATCCAGCCGACCCTTCGGGGCGTTCGAAATGAACAAGGAAGTGCCCCGAAACGGGGCTCTCAGCTCATCTGGTCACGCCCTCCGCCCACACCAAAGCCGGCATCCAAAGCGCCGACGCCGCCGGTGGTACGTTCGAGCGCATGACCTCCCCCAACATCACCCCCAACCGCGACCGCATCTTCGCCGACCTGTCCGCACTGGTCTCGTTCAACTCGCCGCACTCCGTGCCTGAGCTCGCAGATCAGCACGAGGCTGCCTGCGCGTGGACGGTCGCCGCGCTGGAATCCCTCGGCTTCGACGTCAAGCGCCACCCCACGATTGACAACGCCGACACCATCATCGGCGACCGCATCGTTGACACCGAGGCCCCGACCGTGCTGCTCTACAGCCACTACGACGTCGTGCCCGCCGGTGATCCGGCGGCGTGGACCTCGGACCCGTTCACGCTCACCGAGCGCGACGGGCGCTGGTACGGCCGCGGCGCCGCGGACTGCAAGGGCAACCTCGCGATGCATCTGGAAGCGATCCGTCTTCTCGACGCCGCCGGGAAAACGTCCGCCAACCTCAAGGTCGTCATCGAGGGCTCCGAAGAGTTCGGCGGGCAGGGCGGTCTCGAGCGCCTCATTGAAACCTCGCCCGAACTCTTCCGCGCCGATGTCATCCTCATCGCGGATTCCGGCAACGTCGCCGTCGGCACCCCGACGCTGACCACGCAGCTGCGCGGGGGTGCCCAGGTCCAGGTCAGCGTGGAAACCCTCGCCGGCGACATCCACTCTGGCGGCTTCGGCGGCGCCGCCCCTGACGCGGCGGACGCGCTCGTGCGTATAGCCAGCTCACTGTTCGACGAGCACGGGCGCACCACCATCGACGGCGTCGACTGCCTGGGCAAGTGGGAGGGCGACGCCTACGACCGCGAGACCTTCCGCAAGGACGCCGGAGTGCTGGAGGGCGTGCAGCTCTACGGCACCGTGGACGACGAGCCCGCCGACATGGTGTGGGCGCGCCCCGCCGTGACCATGATCGGGTTTACCTCCCGGCCCGTCTCGGAGGCGCTCAACGCGATCAACTCCCGCGCCAGCGCCCAGTTCAACCTGCGCGTGCCGGCCGGGATGAGCACCGCCGAGACCGTCGAGAAGCTCGAGCAGCACATCCACGCCAACGCCCCGTGGGGCGCGAAGGTCAGCGTCGAGGTCTCCCAGGTCAACGAGCCGTTCGCCACCGACATCACCGGGCCCGCCGTGTCGTTGCTGGGCGAGTGCCTGAAGGATTCCTACCGCGCCGATTCCCTGGCCGTCGTCGGTTCCGGCGGCTCCATCCCGCTGACCATCACCCTGCAGGAGCACTTCCCCGACGCCGAAATCGCGCTGTTCGGCGTGGAGGAGCCGATGTGCGGCATCCACGGGGTGGACGAGTCCGTGGACCCGGCCGAGATCGAACGCATCGCCGTGGCCGAGGCGGAGTTCCTGCGCCGCTCCGGGGCAAGCTTCGCGGCAAAATAAAATAGGAAACCGTGTTGCGCGTCACTTCCTCAGCGGCTAGTGTGATGCGCATGACACGAGCAGTCCGACTTGTACGCCTAGTAGGTAAGGCTACGCACCCCGGCCACCATTAGCCGGCCTTTGTGGCACGGGGAAGTAGTCGCTAGGGCAACCCAGAAAACCAAGGACCGGCCTCCCCGTTACGCCGCAACAAGAAGGACACCGGCCCACCATGGCACCTACTGCAACGACTGTCTCCCGCCCCACCACGTTCCACGCCCCGGCACTGACCGAGGACCGCGATCCGTTCCAGATCCGCTACGACATCGACAGCAAACTGCCCAGGGAGCTGCGCGCCGAGGCGCACGGCATGGACTGGGGCCTGTTCCGCGCCACGTACGCTCCCGCCCCGACGGTTCAGATCGGCCTCGTGGGCGTCGACAAGCTGAACTTCAGCGATCACCGCTACACCGTCGAGGTCACGCAGACCTCGAAGACGAAGGCCCCCGAGTCGACCTACCACGAGGTCACCGCGACCGGGCCAGCGGCCGCGATGAGCACCATCCTCAACGAGCACGGCCGCTACGTCGAGATCCTCTCCTACCACGAGATCACCCTGTACGAGGCCACCGTCACCTGCGTCAAGGTTGCGCACCAGGTCGACCACACCCGCACCGCGTGGGCCGTGGGCTTCGGGCACAGCCCCGCGCACTCCGTCGCAGCCGCACTGTCCTCCGGCGCGCAGCGCATCTACGGCAACCTCTGAGAACTGGTAAGGTTGTCGGCATTGGTTGGCCGCGCCGCAAGATAGCCCCTGAAGTGTTAAAAGACGCTGCCTCTTTTGTGCTCCGGCGCTCCGGACGGGTATCACGAAGCAGGCGCTGTCCCTGTCCCGTCCACCTGAAGTAAGGAGGGGTACGCGTTGTGCTGTCTCTTTTGATTGCCCTCGTCGGCGCCACCATCGCGGCGCCGCTTCTGCTGCGCACGATCGGCCGTGTCGCATTCGCCCTGATCGCCCTAGTCCCGCTCGCCGGATTCATCTGGATTGCCAGCCTGTTCCACGGCGGGGTATTCGCTGACGGCGGTGCTGTCATGGCGTCCTACCAGTGGATGCCGAGCACGAACCTCAACCTGGACTTCCGCCTCGACGCGCTCTCAGGCCTGTTCAGCCTCATCATCCTCGGCTGCGGCTCTCTCGTGCTGTTCTACTGCTGGGGCTACTTCGACTCCAACCCACGCCGCCTCGCCACCTTCGGCGCGCAGCTGACCATGTTCGCCATGGTCATGTACGGCCTTGTCATCTCGGACAACTTCCTGTTGATGTACACCTTCTGGGAGCTCACGTCCGTCCTGTCGTACCTCCTGGTGGCGTACTACGGCGAGAGGGCGTCGTCACGCCGCTCCGCCATCCAGGCGCTCATGGTTACCACCTTCGGCGGGCTGGCAATGCTCGTGGGCATCATCCTCTTCGGCCAGCAGACCGGCATCTGGAAACTGTCCGACATCGCGACGTTCGGCGGCGTGGCGGAGACCCCCGGCATCGCCGCAGCCATCATCCTGGTCATGCTCGGCGCGCTGACCAAGTCCGCCCAAGCCCCGTTCCACTTCTGGCTGCCCGGCGCGATGGCCGCCCCCACCCCGGTGTCCGCTTACCTGCACTCCGCGGCCATGGTCAAGGCCGGCATTTACCTGGTCGCCCGCCTCGCCCCCGACTTCGCGGCCGTGCCCACCTGGCACATCGTGGTGTGCGGCACAGGCATCTTCACCATGCTGCTCGGCGGCTGGATGGCGCTGAAGCAGAAGGACCTGAAGCTCATCCTGGCCTACGGCACGGTGTCCCAGCTCGGCTTCATCACCGCGGTCATCGGCATCGGCTCGCGCGAGGCCACCATGGCGGGCCTGGCGCTGACGTTCGGCCACTCCCTGTTCAAGGCCGCGCTGTTCATGATCGTCGGCGCGATCGACCACACCACCGGCACCCGCGACATCCGCGAGCTGTCCGGGCTGGGCAAAAAAGAGCCCCTCTTAGCCGTGTTGGCGATTATCTCGGCCGCGTCGATGGCCGGCATTCCGCCGCTGTTCGGGTTCGTGGCCAAGGAGACCGCCCTCGACGCGGTGCTGCACGAGGAGCTGCTCCACGGCATGCCGGGCAAGATGCTGCTCGTGGGCCTGGTCGCCGGCTCCATCCTGACCATGGCGTACTCGCTGTACTTCATCCACGGGGCCTTCGCCACCAAGCGGGGCGCCACCACGGAGGAAGTTGCGCAGATGGACTCCATCGGCCCCACCCTGTGGCTGTCGCCGGCAATCCTCACCGCGCTCACGGTCGCGTTCGGCCTCTTCCCGGGCTGGATGAGCCGCGCCTTCAACGAGTACCTCGACGTGCGTTTCCCCGAGGTCGAGGGCAACTACCTGGCCCTGTGGCACGGGTTTACTATTCCCCTGCTGCTTACTGGAGTGATCATCGGTGCCGGCGCGCTCATGTTCTGGCAGCGCGACGTGGTGGCCAAGGCGCAGTTCGAGCGCCCCGCGCTTGGCGACGCCGACGATGTCTGGGACAACATCATCCGCACACTGCGCATCGCGTCGCTGCGCCTGACGGCGTCGACGCAGCGCGGCTCGCTGACCATCAACCTGGCTACCATCTTTCTAGTGCTCATGGTGGTTCCCCTGGCGGGGCTCATTCTCGGGCCGTCCACCGACATCCGCATGATTGTGTGGGACAGCCCCTGGCAGGGAATGACCGTAGTGTTCATGTCGATTATCGCCGTGGCCGCAACCCTGCAGCGCAACCGCCTCTCCGGCGTGGTCATGGTCGGCCTCACAGGCTTCTCGCTGGCGTTGATTTTCGCGCTGCACGGCGCGCCCGACCTCGCGCTGACGCAGGTGCTGGTGGAGACGATCGTCATGGTCGTGTTCATGCTCGTGCTGCGCAAGATGCCCACCGACCTCGAAAGCCGCAGCGATTCCGACGTGCGCCTGCGCGCGTGGCTGTCCATCGGCACGGGGCTGTCGGTGGTCATCGTGGCCATGACGGCGATCTCCTCGCGAATCGCGGAACCCATCTCCGGGCCAATGCCCGACTTGGCATACGAGATCGGCCACGGCCGCAACGCCGTCAACGTGCTTCTGGTGGACCTGCGCGCCTTCGACACCTTCGGCGAGATCACCGTGCTGGCGATCGCGGCCACCGGCGTGGCCAGCCTCATCTTCGGCACGGGGTCGTTCTACCGCGACTCGCGCCGTCCCGTGCTCTCCTCGTCGGTGCCGCGCTGGCTGTCCTCGTCCGTCAACAGCGAAACGGCGCAAAACCGCCACATGATGGTCGAGGCCGCCACCCGCATCCTCTTCCCGTCGATGATGCTCTTAGCCGCGTACTTCTTCTTCTCCGGCCACAACGCCCCCGGCGGCGGCTTCGCCGGCGGCCTCGTCGCCGCCCTGGCGTTCGCGCTGCGCTACCTCGCCGGCGGCCGCGACGAAATCGAGGAAGCCCTGCCCGTCAACCCCGAAGCCATCCTGGGCACCGGACTGCTGCTCTCCGCGGCCGCCGCCGTGGCCCCGATGTTCTTCGGCTACCCGCCATTGACCTCCGGCTACATCGAACCCGACCTCCCGCTCATCGGCCAGGTTGCCATCCCCTCCGCCCTGCTTTTCGACGCCGGGGTCTCCGTCATCGTGGTCGGCCTCATCATGCACATCCTCACCTCCGTCGGCGCGCACCTGGACAAGGAAGAAGACGCCCGCAAGGAGCGCGCTCGGGAACGCGCCCGCGCCATGCAGGAGAAGAACGAGCAGCGGCGCGCGCTGCAGGCCAGCAAGCGTCGCGAGAGGGCGTCGGCAAGCACTAGCGAAACAGGCGAAACAGGAAGGAGCGAGTAGATGGAAGCGAACCTTTTCCTGCTCATCGGCTCAGGCGTGCTGATCTCGGCCGGCGTGTACCTGCTGCTGGACAAGGCGATGACCCGCATGATCATGGGCATCATGCTCATCGGCAACGGCGCGAATCTGCTACTGCTGCAGTCAGGCGGGCAGGCGGGATCCCCGCCGATCCTCAACCGCGACAACGAGCTCTACGGCGAGCAAACGTCCGACCCGCTCGCCCAGGCGATGATCCTCACCGCGATCGTGATTTCGATGGCGCTCGTGGCATTCATGCTGGCGTTGGCGTACCGCCAGTACCGTTACCGCAGCGATGACGTGGTTGAGCGCGACGTGGAGGATCGCGCCATCGCCGCGCGGCCGGTCACCGCAGCCGCGCAGCCGGACCACGACGCCTCCGATGACCCCGAAACCGGCCGCGCCAGTGCGCTGGGTGACGAGTTCGGCCCCCGCTCCTTCGAAGAACCCGTAACGGAGGCCGACGATGACCGCTGAGCTCTTTGACTTCGCCGGCTTGGTCCTGCCCTACGTCTCCTACCTCATTCCGCTGCCCATTTTGCTGCCCGCCATCGCGGCGGCACTCATCTTCCTCACCGGACGCCACCTGGCGACGCAGCGCACGATCGCCTTCATCACCCTGGTCGCGCTCGCCGTCATCGCGGCGACCTTGCTGATCGTCGCCGACATCTACGGCATTCAGACGGTGCAGATCGGCGGCTGGGAAGCGCCTATCGGCATCACGCTCGTCGCGGACCGGCTGGCCACGATCATGCTGCTGGTCTCCGCCATCGTGCTGGTCGCCGTCATGTGGTACGGCATCTCGCAGGGGCTTCGCGACGGCGACGAGGATGACCCCGTGGCCGTCTTCCTGCCCGTGTACATGTTGCTGACCATGGGTGTGAACCTGGCGTTCCTCGCCGGGGACCTGTTCAACCTGTACGTCGGGTTCGAGATCTTCCTTGTCGCCTCCTACGTGTTGCTCACCCTCGGCGCCTCCCCGGCGCGCGTGAGCTCGGGCATCGGCTACGTCATGGTGTCCATGGCGTCGTCCATGATCTTCCTGTTCGCCCTGGCGGCGATCTACGCCTCCGTGGGCACCATCAACATGGCCCACGCCGGCGAGCGCATGGAGGCGCTGC
Source organism: Corynebacterium mycetoides (assembly GCF_900103625.1). Lineage (NCBI taxonomy): Bacteria > Bacillati > Actinomycetota > Actinomycetes > Mycobacteriales > Corynebacteriaceae > Corynebacterium > Corynebacterium mycetoides. Next base: position 1,368,239 of record NZ_LT629700.1, read on the forward strand.
CCGAGGGCACCCGCACGGCCATCTTTGCCACCCTGCTCGTGGCGTTTGCCATCAAGGCGGCCGCTGTCCCCCTCGACGCCTGGCTGCCCGACTCCTACCCCACCGCGGCGTCGCTCGTCACCGCCGTGTTCGCCGGCCTGTTGACCAAGGTCGGCGTCTACGCGATCATCCGCATGCGCTCCACCGTGTTCACCGACGGCTCCCTCGACGGGCTGCTCATGTGGGTGGCGCTGGCCACCATGATCGTCGGCATCATGGGCGCCCTGGCGCAAAACGAAATCAAGCGTCTGCTCTCGTTCACCCTGGTCAGCCACATCGGCTACATGATCTTCGGCGTTGCCCTGGGCACCATGGAAGGCCTCTCCGGGGCCATCTTCTACGCCGTCCACCACGTGCTCGTGCAGACCTCTCTGTTCCTCGTCGTCGGGCTCATCGAGCGCCAGGCCGGCACCTCCCAGCTGCGCCGCCTCGGCTCGCTGCTCTATACCGCGCCCGTGATCGCGCTGCTCTACTTCATCCCCGCCCTCAACCTGGGCGGCATTCCCCCGTTCTCCGGTTTCCTGGGCAAGATCATGCTTTTGGAGGCCGGCGCGGCCGAGGGATCGTGGCTGTCCTGGGTCCTCATCGGTGGCGCAGTGGTCACCTCGCTGCTGACGCTCTACGCCATGATCCTGGTCTGGTCGAAAGGCTTCGTGCGCGACCGCGCCGACGCCCCCGAGGGCCACATCGCCATCGACCGGCCGTCGGCGCTGTCGGACCGCCAGTCCACCGTGGCCATCGAGGAGCGTTCCGACGTCGGCCGCGTCCCGCCCGGCATGCTGCTCTCAACCTCGCTGCTCATTGCCGCGTCCTTGGCCATCACGCTGCTGGCCGGCCCCATGGCGGCCGTGACCGACCGCGCCGCCGAATCCGCCCAGGACCGCTCCATCTACCGGGATGCCGTGCTGCGGCCCGGATACACCGACCCGACCCGCAACCTCGATCAGCCCACGATGCAGGAAGGGAGCGACGCCCTGGACATGCGCACCACCGCCCCGGGTCCAACCTCTGTCCCGCCCGAGGGGGAGAGCACCGCGCCCGTCGCCGAGCCCGCGACGCAGGGCAACCCTGGCGACGGCTCACTTCAGTCGGAAGCGGAAGGAGAATAGGCCATGAAAGGTTTTGCAGCCCGTCTCCGCCCCCTCTTCGTACTGTGGCTCACGGCGATGTGGGTCATCCTCATGGACGAGCTCAGCTGGGGCAACGTGCTCGGCGGCCTCGCGCTCGCCCTGCTCATCGTGCTAGCGCTGCCCCTGCCGAAGGTGCCGCGCGACCACCACCGCGTCCGCTGGAGCAAACTCGCCGTATTCGTGATCGTGTGGTTCGGCGACCTCATCGTCGCCTCCGCCAAGGTCGCGTGGCTCGCGCTGCGGCCCGCCGCCCCGCCGCGCAGCGCCATCCTCAAAGTGCCCATGCGGGTTTCCAACGAGCTCGTGCTCTACCTGGCCACCTGCGCCTACAACCTGCAGCCCGGCGGCTCCGTCACCGACTTGGACATCGCCAACCGTGAATGGACCATCCACGTCCTCAACGCCGAGACCGAAGAGGATATCGCGCGGGAACGCCGCAGCGTGGCAAAGCTAGAGCGCCAAATGATCGACATCTTCGAAAGCAGGGGCTAAGCCATGGACCCGAACCTGTACAACATCTTCCTCGGCATCGCCGCCGCCTTTCTCGTGGCCGGCCTGTTCATCATCGGCTGGCGTATTGTCGTCGGCCCCAACTCGCTCGACCGCGTGCTTGGCAACGACGCCTTCACCGCCTCACTGCAGTGCGTGCTCGCCCTCTACATCTGCTGGACCATCGACACCACCGTGGTCAACGCGATGATTGTCATCGCGCTGCTCGGATTCATCGCCTCGCTGTCCGTGGCCCGCTTCCGCCGAAGGGACGACATCTCATGATCACCGACATCATCTCCCTCATCTTCATCCTCCCCGGCGCATTCATGGTGTTCTCCGCCGCCGTCGGATCCGTGCGTTTTAAATCCACCCTCGCGCGCATCCACGCAATCACCAAACCCCAGACCACCGGCCTGGTGCTCATGGTCGTGGGCACCATCATCCGCGTCATCGGCTCCCCCGACTTCGGTGTCCACGAACGCGGCGACATCGGCATGCTCGTCCTGCTCGTCATCTTCGCGCTCATGACCAACCCCGTCACCGCCCAGCGCCTCGGGCGCGTCTCGCGCCTCGAAGGCCTTTACGGCGGCGAAGACGCCCTCACCGTCAACGAACGCCCCGCCCCGAAGCGCTAAGCGGGATCAGCCCCAGGTCAGGGAGGTCAGCTCGTCGCAGGCCAGATCGACGGCCGGTTTCCAGTCACGGTGGACGTCGAAAAGCCTGCGCTGGCGCTGATACCCCGCGCCGCGTTCGAGGATTTCCAGCACCAGGTTCAACTCCTCCACGCAGCCGAGATCGGCGGCGACGCCCTGGAGGCTGTCGACCAAGTCGACCAGCTCCTCGGTGACCCAGCGCTCGTCCGTCGCGCGGCTGGTAATCACGAGAGCCTCCATGCCGTAGCGCGCGCCACGCCACTTGTTTTCCGCCACATGCCACGGCTGCAGCGTGGGAAATTCTTTGCCCTCGTCGATCATCCGGTCGTAGTGCACCACCAGGCAGTGCGTCAGCGCCGCAATCGCCGCCAGCTCGCGCAGGTTCGACGTCGCGTCCGAGATGCGCACCTCGATGGTGCCCCACTTCGCGGCCGGGCGGACGTCGAAATGCATGCTGCCCGTGTGGTTGATCACCCCCGATGTCTGCTGGTCCCGCATGAACTGCACCCACTCGTCCCACGACTGGAACTGGTACGGCATGCCCGCGGTGGGAAGCTGCTGGTAGAGCATCGTGCGGTTCGAGGCGTACCCCGTGTCCAGGCCGTCCCACCCCGGGCTCGACGCCGAGATGGCCAGCAGGTGCGGGTACTTGGTCATCACCGCGTTGATGATCGGCCACACGCGGTCCTCATGCCGGATGCCGATGTGGCAGTGGATGCCCCACAGCATCATCTGCTGGCCCCAGTACTGGGTGCGGTTGATGATCTCCTTGTAGGTAATTTTCGGGCTCAGCGGCTGCTTGCGGAAATCCGAGAACGGGTGCCCGCCCGACGCCCACAGCCGCAGGTTCTCCTCCTCCGCTACCGCGCGCACCTTCTCGGTGGCGTCGGTGAGGAACCGCACCGCCTCGCCCGCGTTCGTGCATACCGGGGTGACCAGCTCGATGGTGTTTTGCAGGAACTCGCGCTCCAAGTGCAGCTCGGGGTGGCGGGCGGTGACCTCGTCGATCACCTCCGCGGCGCGGGGCACCAGATCACGGGTCTGCGGGTCGACGAGGCAGATCTCCCACTCGACGCCCAGCGTCTGATTCGGGGACCTGGCGAAATCACGGAACGGATCCATGAGGCAATGTTACCCGGCGAGCACCACGGAGATAGCCTCGCGGTTGCCGCGGACCTGGTCGGGCAGCGTCGCACCCTCGGGCACGTCGGTGACCGGCGTGGCAACTCCATCGACCTGGCGTGCCACATCGGCCGCCACCTGCTCCGCCCCGCTTACCGACGGATCGAAGAACACCGTCGTGCGCGGGAAAATACCGTAGCGCTGCTCGGGGAGGTTCATTGACGTCGAATCCGCCGTCCGGTTCTCCACCGTGAACTCCGCAGACAGCCGGTCCGCCGTCGCACCGGCCAGGCCCTGGTTGGGCGAGTTGTTGAACACGTACACCTGCGCGTTCTCCCTCGTCAACGCCGGGCCCTGGTTGGGGGCGGGTGCCGGGTTCTGGGGCTGCGCGGGGTTCTGCGCCGGGTCCTGGGCCTGGTTTTGCGCTGAGTTCTCGCTTTGGTTGGCGCTCGTGTTGTCCGCAGGTGCCGGGCTCTGCTGGCCCTGCTGGCCCTGCTGGCCGTGCTGCTGGTTCTGCCCCTGCGCGGGCGCCGAGCTCGTCGCCGGGCCCGTCACGTTTGCGCTGTCGTTGTCGTTCTGCGTCAGCGCGTACAGGCCCCAGAGCAGCAGAATTGCGGCGACGGCGATGAGGATCATCGCCAAGCCCCGCTTCGGGATACCCCCTGCAGCCGCGGCTGTGCTGCCGGCGGCGTCGTTCTCGTCGTCGCGGCGGTGCGAGCCGCGGTACTCATCGACCTCACCGGCGTAGTCGTCGGGGTTTCCGTTACCAGGATTCACAGTACTCACACCCGTAACACTATTACCCCGGATTCAACTGCGGGCGCTGCGACGCGCCGCCGGCAGGCGGGTACCCTGCAGCATCGCCAGCACCTCCGCAACGAACAATTCGGGCTTTTCTCGCAGCTCTTGCGGACGGTACCGCAGAAAGACGTATCCCATATTGCCCAGCTTTTTCTGCCGGGCGTACTCCTCGCGGATCGTCAGCCCGGGATCGTCGGCGTACTTGACGTCCCCGTCGACCTCGATTGCCAGCCAGTCGTCAACCAGCAGATCCATACGATAGCGCCCGGCCCTTCCCTGCACCACGACGCCCTCGACGCCTTCCTCAATGAGCAACGCGCGCGCGAGCGATTCGTAGGGGGACTCCGATAGCGCGGTAGCGAATTGTATGCAGCGGCGCACCACCCGCACGTTGCCGAAGCTGCCCATCCGCCCCACCTCCCGGTAGAGATCGTCGCGGTCGTACCCGTTCGCCAGCAGCCAATCTGCCGCGATTAGCCCCTCGGCAAAGCCGTGGGTGCGCGCGATCTCGATAAACGTGCGCACCGGAACCGTCGCGCGCGCCCCGAAGACCTCGGTGAACGGACCCGGGGGCCGGCGGCGGCACACCACGGACCTCTCGCGCCGGTACGTCGGGGGCGCCTCCCCGCTGGGCAGCGCCAACTCCACCGGCTCGGGAGTCAGCGACACCACCCACATCCCCAGAACACGCGCCGCCGACCGGCCGGTCAACACCGCTTCATACGCATTGCGGCCCCGCGCAACGGCCTCCACGAAGCGCAGCGCGGGGAAGCCCAGCTCCGCCAGAACGTCGGCGGGGATAGCGATCTGGTTGGTGAGTCTGACCAAGCCACTGGCGGCGGGATCGCGCCTGACATCGTCAAGGGGAAGGGCCCGCAGGTCGACCAGGGTCTCTGCCAGCCGGTCGCGCCAGTCTGGGTGCCCGTAGATATTGTCCATGGCTGATTAGACTGGCCCGGCCCCGGCGTCGTTCCCTCGGGGCCACATGTCACGGTCGGCGAAATCAGGCAAGCAAAACCGCAGGTGGGGCGCCACCCAACTCCCCTACCGTGACATTTGAGATGTCACACCGGGCGCGCCTCGCACGTCAAAAACCCAGGCGGTCACAGTCGAGGATCGCCCGACAGTGACATCTCACCCCGCGGACCGGTCCCGCAGGCGCTGCAGGCGCCGCACCAGCTGGGGTCTCATGGCCAGAGCCTCCGAGGAATCCAGCAAAACGTTGAGCCGCTGGTAGTAGCGGATCGGGCTGAGTCCCAGATCCGACCTGATCGCGTCCTCCTTCGCGCCCACGGACCGGGGAGCGGTGGCTTCGAAGTCGAGGAGAGTGAGGTCGGCATCGCTAAGCATGCCTAATATATTAAGCATGACAATTCGACCCATCGTGATCTACGGCGACCCGGTGTTGCACGAGCCCACGAAACCCGTGGAGCAGCCCGTTGCGGAGCTGAAGGAACTGATCGCGGACATGCACGAGACCATGGACGCCGCCTTCGGCGTGGGGTTGGCGGCCAACCAGGTCGGCGTGCCACTGCGCCTGTTCGTCTACCACTGCCCCGACGGCGACGTGATGCGCCGCGGCACGGTGATCAACCCGGTGCTGGAGACGTCCGAGATTCCCAAGACGATGCCGCGTGACGACGGCGAGGACGACGAAGGCTGCCTCTCAGTGCCCGGCGAGTCGTGGCCGACGGGCCGCGCATCCTGGGCGAAGGTGACCGGCCTGGATGAGAACGGCAACGAGGTCAGCGTCGAGGGCGAGGGCTTTTTCGCGCGCTGCCTGCAGCACGAGGTCGGCCACCTGGACGGTTTCGTGTACACGGACGTGCTCACGGGCCGCTACAAGCGCGAGGCGAAGCGGGTGATCCGTGACAAGGGCTGGAACGTCGCCGGCAACACGTGGCTGCCGGGCACGGACGACGACCCGTTCGGCCACTGATGCCGCGGCTTTTCCGGTCGGACGTGGTCAGCCCGGGTGACCGGGTGGTGGTCCGCCAGCGCGTGGGCGAGCACGCCAGCGACGTCATCGGGCACGTGATTTCGGTGGATCCGCTGGTTATCCGCCCGCAGGAGGTCGGCGGCTTCCCCTCGTTCAAGGACGCGATCACGATCGAGAGCGCCCACATCATCAAGAAGCTCTCGCCGCGCACGGTGCGCAACAGCGACATCCGCGCGGTCGAGGTCGCCGCAGCGAAGGCGTTCCCGGGCCAGGAGCAGCTCCTTGTCGACGGCTGGTTGGCGCGCGCCGGTGTCGAAATCGCGGAACGGTCCAATTCGGCGACCCCGATCGGTTACTCGGCGGGGTTTAACCCGGTGCCGTTGGAGGAGATTTCGGAGTTCTACCGGCAGCGGGGGATGCCGGTGCAGCTGCTGATTCCGGAGCGCATTGGCAAGCCGGCGCTCAAGGTGCTCACCGACGAGTGGGAGCTGGGCGAGGAGATTGTGGTGATGACCCGCCCGCTCGAAGGTGGGGCCGTGTCGCCGAATGTCGAGGTGCTGGACACCCCGGATGACGAGTGGCTGGCGATGTACCGTTTCCGGGGCCAGCCGCTGCCGGCAGAGGCGATCCGCCCGATTGACGGCCGCATCGCCTACGCGCGCCTGCTGCGCGACGGCCGGACGGTGGCGGTGACGCGGGCGACGCTGACGGAGTCGGAGGACGGCCGGCGCTGGCTGGGGTACTCGGCGGTGGAGGTCGCGCCCGAGTTCCGGCGCATGGGGCTCGGCACGGAGCTGGGGGCCTCGCTGCTGGCGTGGGGCGCCACCGAGGGCGCCGATGAGGCCTACCTGCACGTGCGGCAGGACAACGTTGCGGCGCTGGGCCTGTACGACAAGCTGGGTTTCACGGAGCATCACCGGCACCGCTACGCGCGTCTGGGTTAGGGTGTATGACATGCGCATAGCTACGTGGAACGTCAACTCGGTGCGCAGCCGCGCCGAGCGTATCGCCGCTTTCTTGGAGCGCAACGACGTCGATGTGTTAGCTATGCAGGAGACGAAGACGGCGGACGCGAAGTTCCCCTACGCGGTGTTCGATGCGGCCGGCTACGAGGTGGCGCACGTGGGCACCAACCAGTGGAACGGGGTGGCAATCGCTTCGCGCGTCGGCCTAGAAGATGTGCAGACGGCGTTCGACCACCAGCCGGCCTACGAGGGCACGGTGGAGGCCCGCGCGGTGGGCGCGACGTGCGGCGGGGTGGAGGTGTGGTCGCTCTACGTGCCCAACGGCCGCGAGATCGGCCACCCGCACTACGACTACAAGCTGCAGTTCCTCTATTCTTTGCAGCTCGCGGTGGACACGAATGCGCCGCAGCTGTTCGTGGGGGACTTCAACATCGCCCCGCGGGACGAGAACGTGTGGGACATCTCCTGGTTCGAGGGGAAAACGCACGTGACCGAGCCGGAGCGCGCGGCGTTCCAGATGCTTCAAGAGGCGGGGCTGACGGAGATCCGGCACGGCGACGACTACTCGTTTTGGGACTACAAGTCCATGCGTTTCCAGAAGAACCAGGGCATGCTGATTGATTTTCTGCTGGCCACGGAGCCGATCGCCCGCAAGCTGGACCGCGCGTGGGTGGACGTCGACGAGCGCCGCGGCAAGGGCGCTTCCGACCACGCCCCCGTCATCGCCGATTTCGACACGCGGCCCCTGGCGTACGACGAGGTGCGGTAGCGCCGCATGACGCTGAACCTGGATGTGAGCTACTGGCAGCTCGCGGCGATGGTGATTGATTACGCGATCAAGTTCGTCATGATCGGCATCGTCCCGTCCAACCGGCGCCCGTCGTCGGCGAACGCATGGCTGCTGCTCATTCTCCTGCTGCCCATTATCGGCCTGCCCCTGTACCTGCTGATGGGATCAACGTTCTTCTACCGCCGCCGCCACCGCATCCAGGCCCGCGCGCACGCGGAGATCCAAAACGTCCACGTAGACATCCCGGACTTCCCGCCCGAGGCGCGGCTGCCGGAGGATCTGCAGGCCGCCGTGCGGCTCCACCGCCGGCTAACGGGTTTCCCGGCCGTCAACGCAAACGTGCGCCGCCTGTGGGCCGACTATGAGCTTGCCATCCGCCGGATCGCCGAGCTTGTCGACGCCTCCGAGCACTACGTGGACCTCGAAATCTACGCCGTGGCCTGGGATAACACGACGGCGCCGGTGTTCGAGGCCTTAGAGCGCGCTGTGGCGCGCGGGGTCCACGTGCGCCTGCTGTTCGATCACATCGGCTCGCTCAAGTACCCCGGTTTCCGGCGCATGAAGCGCAGGCTGACCGAGGCGGGGATTGACTGGAACCTCATGCTGCCTCTGCAGCCCTGGAAGGGGCGCTTTCGCCGCCCGGACCTGCGCAACCACCGCAAGGTGGTCATCGTCGACGGGCATAGGGCTCTGGTGGGCTCGCTCAACCTCATCGACCGGGGCTACCTCACGCGCGCCCACCGGCGGGCGGGCCGGCAGTGGATTGATGTGATGGTGGAGCTGGAGGGGCCGATCGTCACCTCGCTGGAATCCATGTTCGCCGTGGACTGGTTCACGGAGTCCGGGGAGGCGATCGAGCTCCTGCCGCCGCGCCGCCTCAGCGTGGATTCCCCCGGTGAGCACGTGGTGCAGCTCGTCCCCTCCGGGCCCGGGTACCACACGGAGCCGAACCTGCGGATGTTTAACACCCTGATCAACCAGGCGCACGAGCGCCTCATCCTGTGCTCGCCCTACTTCGTGCCCGAGGCCTCCCTGCTGGAGGCGGTGACCACGGCGTGCTACCGCGGCGTGCGTGTGGACCTGCTCGTGGGCGAGAAAGCGGACCAGTTCATCGTCAACCACGCCCAGTCGTCTTACTACGAGCAGCTGCTGAGCGCCGGGGTGCACATCTGGGAGTTTCCCGCCCCCTACGTCCTGCACACGAAGTTCGCGCTGGCCGATCCGGGCAGTGAGACCACCATTGCCGTGGTCGGCTCATCCAACATGGACATGCGGTCGTTTTCGTTGAACTACGAGAACTCGCTATTCGTCGCGTCGGGGTCGCTCCTGGGCGAGCTCGAGCGCCTCGCGGGCACCTACATGGGTGTCTCTCGCGAACTCACGCTGGAGGAGTGGAACCGCAGGCCGTGGCACCGGCGCTACATCGACAACGTGATGCGGCTGACCTCGGCGCTGCAGTAGCCACGCTGCAGTAGCCACGCCCTAGGCGGCGCGGCGGTGCAGCAGCACCACGCCGACGACCCACACCGCAAGCGCCCACGCCGCGAAGATGCCCAGGGACGCCCCCACCCCGTGGCTCTGCGTCGGGGAGTTAAACATGAAGGCGAACAGGTTGGAAAACGGCATGTACTGCACAATGTCGCGGCCGACGCGGGGGATGAACCCGATGATGGTTTCGGCGACGAACTGCAGCGCGAACATCAAGGTGACGGTGCCCGCAGTGTTGCGCACGATCCAGCCGACGCCCTGGGTGAACATCACCAAAAGAGCGATGCCGGCCGGCAGGGCCCACAGGGCGCGGGTGGTCGCCGGGTTCGTGGTCCAGTTCGCGGGGACGTCGGCGAAGGCGTCGCCAAGCGCAAAGGCGATAACGGCGGCGGCGAACGCGGCCGCGGCGGCGAGCACGGCGTAGAGCACAAGCTTGGCCACCGCGACCCGCCAGCGCTGCGGGGTGAGGCGGAAGTTCGTGGCCGGCAGCCCGAAGCGGTACTCCGTGGTCACCACCATCGCGGCCTGGACGATGACGATGATGGAGGTGATCATGCCCACGGTCATGATCACCGTAATCGGCAGGTACATCGCGCCCGGTGGCCCGGCGAAAATTGCGGCGAAGCCCGCGGCGATGGCGAGGACGAGCCCGGTTGTCCAGTAGAAGGAGGCGGTGGAACGCAGCTTCGTCCACTCCGCACGCAAGAGGTTAAGCACGGTGTTTTCCCTTCGACGTTGCCTGATCCGTTGCCTGATCCGTGGCCCGATCCGTGGCCCGATCCGTGGCCCGATCCGTTGCCTGGTACTGGACGTGGCCCTCGGTGGAGTGGATGTAGGCGTCCTCCAGCGAGGCGCTGCGCTGGGACAGCTCCGCGAGCTGGACACCGGCGTTGAACGCCAGCGCGCCGATCTCGTCGGACGAGCGGCCGTCCACGGTGATGACCGGCCGACCGTCGGCGTCGCGGCCGCGGTCAAAGGGCACCTCGGCCGCCGCCAGCGCGGCCTCCATCGCGGACGTGTCCACCGGGCGGACCACAGTCACCGCCGCTGTGTTGCCCTTGATGAACTCGTGCACCGACGTGTCGGCCACCAGCTTGCCGCGGCCGATCACGATGAGGTGGTCCGCGGTCTGCGCCATCTCCGCCAGCAGGTGCGAGGAGATAAACACGGTGCGCCCCTCGTCCGCTAGCGTGCGCAGCAGCTGGCGCACCCAGCGGATGCCCTCGGGGTCGAGCCCGTTGACCGGCTCGTCCAAAATCAGGTACTCCGGGTCCCCCAGCAGCGCGGACGCGATGCCGAGGCGCTGGCCCATGCCGAGGGAGAACCCGCCGGCGCGCTTGCCCGCCACCTCGGTAAGGCCGACGAGGTCGAGCACCTCGTCCACACGCGCGGCGGGCAGCCCGGACGCCTGGGCCTGCCAGAGCAGCGAGGCGCGGGCGCTGCGGTTGGGGTGCACGCCCTTGGCGTCCAAAAGCGCGCCGACACGGCGCGCGGGTGTGGACAACTGGGCGTAGCGGGAGCCGTCGATAAGCGCCGTGCCCGCCGTGGGGGTGTCGAGGCCAAGGATCATCCGCATGGTCGTCGACTTCCCGGCGCCGTTGGGGCCGAGGAAGCCGGTAACCACGCCGGGTTTGACGGTGAAGGTGATGTCGTCCACCGCGCGCACGGGCCCGTACTGCTTGGTCAGGCCTTTAACTTCAATCATGCGGTTTAGTATGCCCTAGAAGCGTGTCCAGCGAGGCCGCAAAACCCGGGTGCAGCGGCAGCTCGCGGATCTCGCCCACGGGAACCCAGCGCAGCTCCGCCGACTCCTCGTTCGCCACCACCGGGATCGGCGCGCCCGATCGGGTGCGCGCGAGCACCGTCGTGTAGCTCCAGCCGGACTCGAACGGCCCGGCCGTCACCAGCGCGCCGTCCACGGCCACCAGGGACGTGTCAATCGCGCACTCCTCCACCGTCTCGCGCAGCGCCGTCTCCGCCACGGTCTCGTGCGAGTCGCGGGCGCCGCCGGGCAGGCCCCACGTGCCTCCCTGCGCCGTCCACATCGCCCGGTGCTGCAGCAGCACCCGGTCGCCCGCCCGCAAAAAGAGACCGGCCGCGCCGAAGCGCCCCCACAGTTTGCTGCCGCCGGGCCCATCGACCCAGCCGTTGCCGTCACCTTCCATATCCCCCACTTTAGGCACACCTTCCGCCCCGCGGTTGCCCGGCGTGCCAAACGTATGGCGCGGGGGCCTTTTGGCGGGTTATGGTGGAGCAATGCGGCAGGAGCGGAGCGTGATCGACGACGCCTGGGTCGACGGCGCCTCGCTTGACGACGCCTGGGTCGACGAGCTCGAAGCCCTGCCCGAAAACCGATCGACCCGGGTGCTGATGGCCGAAACGTTCACCGGCCCCCTGCGCTGGGTGCGCCGCGTGTTCGATTTCCTCACCACCACCCCGGGCCAAATCGTCACGATGATGCTGGTGCTCACCCTCGCGCTCATCGCGGCCGGGGTGTCCATGAGCCAGACGATGGCCGCGCGCCAGCAGTCGATGGACGTGCTGGTCAACTCCACCGAGCCGATGAGCAACGCCGCGCACACGCTGATCACGTCGCTGTCCCAGGCCGACACCATTGCCACCGGCACCTTCGTGCAGCCGGGCATTTCCACCGAGTACGACTTAAACCGGTTCATGGCGTCGGTGGACACCGCCGTGGTGGCGGCCAACCAGGTGCTCGAGGGCGCTGTGGAATCGGGCGCGCGGGACGAGGACATCCGCCGCCTGGTCCAGCAGATTCAGCGAGACCTCCCCGTCTACGCCGGTCTGATGGAGCGCGCGAAGACCAACCAGCGGATGGGCAACCCGGTGAGCGTGGCCTACATGTCCTCCAGCTCGGACATCATGCGCACGCGCATGCTGGGCAACGCCACGCAGCTGTTCGACCTGACCCGCCAGCAGGTCGCCGATGAGATGGAGCGGCTGTCGCGGCCCCAGTGGGTGCCGCTGTCGGGCCTGGTCGCCGCCCTCATCTTCCTGGCCCTGGCCCAGCTGTGGCTGTGGAGAGTGTTCCGGCGCCGGCTGAACAAGGGGTTCCTCGCCGCCACGGTGATGATGGTGGCGGCGATTGGGTGGGCGGGGGGCGCCAACTACGCGGTGTGGCGGTCCGGCCAGCTGGAGTTTGAAAAGGCCGCCCAGCCGTGGGAGGAGCTGACCACGGCGCGGATCATGGCCCAGGAGACCCGCACGGACGAGATTTTCGCGCTGCTGCGCCGCCAGTCCGTCTCCGCGACGGACAGCACGTTCGACACCACGTACGCCCAGGTCAGCACCGCGCTGGACGCCGCGGAGGCGTCCGAGACCGACACCCGCGTCGTGGAGTCCGCCCGCCAGGCGCTGGACCAGTGGCGCGGGGCGCACGAGGAGCTGGTGGGCACGCTTGCCGACGGCCAGTTCGACCACGCCGTCGAGGTACTCACGGCGCCGAACCCGTCCCCGGGCGTGCCGTCGTCGGCGCGCGCCTACACCCAGCTGGACAGCGCGCTGGCGGACCTTATCGGGCAGTCGCGCCAGAACATGCGCGAATTTATCGGGGTGTCGCTCGACGCCATGAAGGCGGTCGCCGGCGCCGTGCTGGCACTCACGGCGCTGTCCGTGGTGGCGATCTGGCTGGGCATCCGCCGGCGTCTGGGGGAATACCTGTGAGGAAAGCAGCACTCGTCCTTCTCTCCTGCGCGGCGGTGGCCGGCGCGTCGCTGTCGGCGTGCGCTCCCGCCCCCGGGCCCGGCCCGCAGCCGCACACCGCGCAGGCGCCGCGCTACCAAGGCGTGCCGCTGCCCCCCGGAGCCGTCGTGGACAGGCCGGGTGTCGCACCCGAATCCGAGTTCGTCGGCGACGAGGACTGGCCGGGCTCGGTGCGCCCGGACGACGCCCCGCCCGAGCAGCGCGTACCCGAGGTGGTGGCGCGCGGGCGCATCGTCGTCGGCGTCGACCAGTCCCAGTACCTGTTGTCGTACCGCGACGTCACCGCGGGCGACCTGCGAGGATTCGAGGTCGACCTCGCCCGCGAGGTGGCCAGGGACATCTTCGGCGATCCCAACAAAGTGGATTTCCGTTTCATCGGTCCCCAGACACGCGCGCAGGCACTCGAGGACGGCGACGTCGACGTTGTCATCCGCACCATGACGATCACCCCGGAGCGGGTGCAGCGCGTGGACTTCTCCACCCCGTACCTGACCTCCTACGTCCGCCTCCTGACCCCGCTCGACCGGGGAATTTCCGGGGAGGATGACCTGCCGGGCAAGACGCTGTGCGTGGTGGACGGGTCCAACCTTCTGCAGATGGCGCGCGCCATCGCACCCGAGTCCCCCATCTTGCGCACCCGCACGTGGGCCGACTGCCTCATGGCCACCCAGCAATTCCACGCGGACGCCGTGCTCGCCGACGACGCGATCCTCGCCGGCATGGCCGCGCAGGACCCGTACACCACCATCCTGCCGCGCCGCTTCGAGGTGCAGCACTACGCGGTAGGCGTGCCCAGGGACCACGACGGGATGACCATGCAGGTCAACTCCACGATTGAGCGGCTGCGTGACGACGGCACGTGGAACGCGATGTACCAGCGCTGGCTCGCCGGGAGCTTGACCAGCCCGACGCCGCCGGAGCCCCGGTACGCCCGAGAAGGAAGGGAGCAGCAATGAGCGGCCAAGGTGATCCCCGAGACGCCCACAACGCCGCCGACGCCCCGACGGAGGCTGTGGCATACGACCCATTCGCTGACGGAGAGCACGCCACCGAGGCGGTCGCGTTCGACCCTTTCGCCCTCGACGATGACGACGGCGACGGCGACGGCGCCTATCAGGACCTGGACAGCCTGGACGGCTTGGACGATATGGACGATATGGCGCTTTTGCTCAAGGATCTCGACGCGCTGCGGGAAGGATCGCGCAAGGAGGATACGTTGACACGCGCGCGCCGCGAAGCCCTGGACACGTTCCGCGAACTGCGGGGCGCGAAACGCGCCGCGCGCCCGGTGGCCGACGGCATGGTGGAGCTGCCGTGGATCGCGCCGACGGAGGCGAAGGACGCCGTGAAGGACCCCACCTCCGCCGTCGTGCAGAAGGGGCTGCCCGAACCGCAGCTGCACCCCGGCAACGTCGTGGCCGGGCAGTACGAGATCATGGGGGTGATCGCGCACGGCGGCATGGGGTGGATCTACGTTGCGCGGGACCACAACGTGGCGGACAGGGTGGTGGTGCTCAAGGGCCTGCAGTCGACGAAGAACGCCGACGAGACCGCGGCGGCCGCGGCGGAGCGGGAGTTCCTCGCGGAGATCACGCACCCGGGGATCGTGAAGATTTTCAACTTCATCGATGATCCCCGCGTTCCCGGCGGGTTCATCGTCATGGAGTTCGTCGGCGGCCCGAGCCTGCGGCAGCGCCGCAACGAGCAGCCCAATCACCTGCTGCCCGTGGACCTGGCCATCGCCTACATCTTGGAGGTTCTGCCCGCGCTGACCTATCTCCATTCGCGCGGGGTGGTGTACAACGACCTGAAACCGGACAACATCATTGTCGCCGAGGACCAGGTCAAACTCATCGATCTCGGCGCAGTCAGCGGGATCGGCGCCTACGGCTACATTTACGGCACCAAGGGGTACCAGGCGCCCGAAGTCGCCACCGAGGGCCCGTCCATCGCCTCCGACATCTACACCATCGGCCGCACCCTCGCGGCGCTGGTGGTGGACCTGCCGCGCACCGACGGCGTCTACGACCCCGGCGTCCCCTCGCCGTCCGAGGACCCGACGCTGCGCCGCTACCTGTCGCTGTACCGCTTCATCCGGCGCTGCTGCCACACGGATCCGAAGAAGCGTTTCGGCAGCATCGCGGAGCTCGAGGCCCAGCTCTACGGCGTCCTGCGCGAATGCATCGCCATCCGCGACGGCCGCACCTTCCCCGCCCAGCACTCGCTGTTCTCCCCGCAGCGCACCACCTTTGGCACGAAGCACCTGGTGTTTCGCACCGACCAACTCATCGACGGCATCAGCCGCACCGTGGAAATCACCCCCCAGGAGGTCGTCGCCGCGCTCCCCGCCCCGCTGATCGACCGCCACGACGTCGGCGCCGCCATGATCCAGGGCACCTCGTACCAGGAGCCGCAGGAAACCCTGGAGAACCTGCGCCAGGCGATGCAGACGCCGCAGTACGCCGAGTCCTCCGAGATCCCGTTCGGCGTGGTGCGCGCCATGCTGGACCTCGGCTTGACGTACCAGGCGCGCACATGGCTGGAGTCCCTCAAAGACCGCCTCAGCTCCAACTGGCGTTTCCACTGGTACTCGGGTGTGACCAGCACGCTCATCGGTGACTTCCACGCGGCGCAGGCCGACTTTACCCGCGTCCTCGTGGCGGTTCCGGGCGAGGCCGCCCCCAAGCTCGCCATCGCCGCGATCGACGAGCTCATGCTGCAGAGCAAAGGACACCTCACGGGCCATTTGCTTGACGACGCCCTCGCGCGCGCCGCCGCAGGCATCCGCACGAACCTGGGGGAGCTCCCGGATGAGGCGTTCGACCCCTGGCAGGATCGCGGCCTGCTCACGGACGATTGGACCATGGTGTCCGACATCCCGGCGGTGCTGCGCTTTAACGCGCTACGGCTGTACTCCCTGGTGTGGCTCACCAACCCCACGACGGTGTCGTCCGCGTTCGGCCTCGCGCGCCTGCTCATGGCGGAGCGCGAGGTGGAGTTGGCGGTTGCCGCGCTGGACAAGGTGCCGGTGTCCTCGCGCCACCACCGCATGGCGCAGCTGACCACGATTTTGGATCTGGTCTCGGACGAGCTGACGGAGTCCCGCATCCGCCGCGCCGCCCGCAGGTTGGAGCAGATCCCGAACAACGAGCCGCGCTTTTTGCAGATCAAGGTGTACGTCCTGCGCGCGGCGCTGACGTTCCTGCGCGACGCGCGCGTGCCCCGGGCCGCTTCCGATCACGCCCTGTTCGAGTACGAATTCACCACCCGGGACCTCCGGCGCGGGCTCGCGATCACCCTGCGCGAACAGGCGCGCATCGCCCCCTACGCGCGCCACCGCTACGCGCTGGTGGACATGGCGAACAAGGTTCGCCCCACCACCTGGTTCTAGCGGGGTTCTAGCGGGGTTCTAGCGGGGTTCTAGCGGGCCGCCACCTCAGCGGACTTCTGGGCGATGGCGAGCTCCTCGTTGGTGGGAACGACGAGCACGGTCACCGTCGAGTCGTCGGTGGTGATGACGCGGGGGCCGTCGTTAGGGGCCGCGTTGCGCTCGGGGTCGAGCGTGATGCCGTAGGTCTCCAGCCCGGCCAGCGCCGCGGCGCGGGTGGCCGCGTCGTTCTCCCCCACACCCGCGGTGAAGGTGATGGCGTCGACGCGCCCGAGGGTGATCATGTAGGCGCCGATGTAGCGGCGCAGCTGGGTGATGTAGACGTCGAACGCCAGCTTCGCCAGCTCGTCGCCCTTGGAGATCTTCTTGTGCAGGTCGCGGAAGTCATTGACCCCGGACAGGCCCTTGATGCCGGAGGAGCGGTTGAACAGAGTGTCGATCTCGTCGATGCTCATTCCCGCGTGGCGGTACAGGTGGAAGATGATGCCCGGGTCGATGTCGCCGGTGCGGGTGCCCATGACCAGGCCCGCGAGCGGGGTAAGCCCCATCGAGGTGTCGATCGGGGCGCCGGCCTTGACCGCGGAGCAGGACGCGCCGTTGCCCAGGTGCAGGACAATCTGGTTCACCTCCGCGGCGTCGCGCCCCAGGATGCCGGGCACCTGGCCGGAGACGAACTCGTGGGAGGTGCCGTGGAAACCGTAGCGGCGGATCTGGTTCGCCTCGGCCACCTCGCGATTGACGGCGTAAGTGGCGGCGGCCGCCGGCAGATCGCCGAAAAAGCCGGTGTCGAACACCGCGACGTGCGGGATGTCCGGCAGCAGGTCGCGTGCCACCTGGATGCCGTCGATGTTGGCCGGGTTGTGCAGCGGAGCGAGCGGGATGAGGTCGCGGATCTGCTCCACCACCTCGTCGGTGATCAGCGCGGGCCCGGAGAACGTCTGGCCGCCGTGCACGACGCGGTGGCCCACGGCCACCACGTCGAGCTGGGTCGGGCCGGCGTCGAGCGAGTCCAGCATTGCCACCGCCAGCTGCAGCCCGCCGCGGTGGTCGCGGATCGGCTGGTTGGAGGTGTGCTTCTCCCCGCGGTACGTGACGGTGATCTTGCCGCCGCGCTCCCCGATCTTTTCCACGAGCCCGGACACGAAAGCGGTGTCGCCGGCGGTGGAGGACGGGTCGACGATCTGGAACTTGATGGAGGACGAGCCGGAATTGATGACGAGAACGTAGGACATTACTTCGAAGCTCCTGCCTGGATAGCGGTGATGGCGACAGTGTTGACGATGTCGGGCACGGTGGCGCCGCGCGAGAGGTCGTTGACGGGCTTGTTCAGCCCCTGGAGCACTGGGCCGATGGCCAGAGCGTCACCCGTGCGCTGGGCGATCTTGTAGCCTGCGTTGCCCGCCTCGAGGTCGGGGAAGATGTAGACGGTCGCCTCGCCCGCCACGGGGGACTCGGGCGCCTTCTTCTTGCCCACGCCCGGGTCGCACGCCGCATCGAACTGCAACGGCCCGTCCACCACGAGCTCGGGATCCGCCTTCTTCGCCACCTCAACCGCTTCGACCGCGCGGTCGACGTCGGGGCCGGAACCGGAGGTGCCGGTGGAGTACGACAGAATAGCCACCTTCGGGTCGATGCCGAACTGGGCGGCCGTCTTGGCGGACACCGCGGCGATCTCGCCGAGCTGCTGGGCCGTCGGGTTCGGGTTGACGGCGCAGTCCCCGAACGCCCACAGGCGGTCGCGCATGACCATGAGGAAGATGGAGGAGACCACGGACGCGCCCGGGGCGGTCTTGATGATCTGGAAGGACGGCTTAATCGTGTGCGCGGTGGTGTGCGCCGCGCCGGAGACCATGCCGTCCGCAAGCCCCTTGTGCACCATCATGGTGCCGAAGTAGGAAATGTCTTTGACGGTCTCACGGGCGTTGTCAAGCGAGATGCCCTTGCTCTTGCGCAGCTCGGCGAAATCTGCGGCGAACTCCTCGAGCAGCTCGGATTCGAGGTGGTTGAGGATGTTCGCGCGGCCCAAATCAACCCCGAGGCCCGCGGCGCGGCGGTTGATGTCCTCGGGCTCGCCCAGGATGGTGAGGTCCGCGACGTCGTCCTCGAGCAGCTGGCCGGCGGCCTGCAGAATGCGGTCGTCCTCGCCCTCCGGCAGCACGATGTGGGCGCGCTTCTCCTTCGCACGCGAGATGAGCCAGGATTCGAACACCGTCGGGGACATCACCTGTCGGGCCTCCACATCCGCCACTTCCGCCCCCGGGAGCTCCTCGGCGGTGAACACGCCGGCGACGACCGCGCCCAGCTCATCGATCTGCCGCTGCGCGAGCTCGGTGTTCGCCTGCTCGTCGCGCACGATCACGACGGGGACGCCGAGCGCGGAGGCGAGCTCGGCGTCGAAGCGTAGGTCTCCCGTGCCCACCACGAGCGAGGGGCCCTCGGAGAGGAGGCGGGCGTCGTACATTTCCTGCAGGTCGGTGCCGTAGGAATCGAGCCGGACGACGCGCAACCCGCGCTGCGAGGCGAAGCCCTCTACGTCGATGCCGTCGAAATTGCGGTTGGCGAGAGTGATGAGCAGGGATTGCTCCGACATGTGTTCACCTTTCGTAGCCTGGTGTTCATGGGATGTTTTGGTAAGAAACAAACATCCCCCAGTGTACCGACGAAGGTGGTGGCGGTTTGGGGAATTGAACCCCCGCCGCGCTAGAGTTCCGCCACAGCTCGCCCGGCCCGCTCGCGCGCTTCGTCCACGGTGTCCCCCGTCGAGCGCACCAGGGCCATGTCCGGGAGGACTTGCACCCCGGTTTCCTCCACCGCCAGCACCCTGGCCATTGATTCCCGGTCAATCGCGGCAGCCGGGACAAAGCGGGTCGCGCCCGGCGTGACCAGGGTGACGTCGATAGGCAGGCCCGCAACGGCGCGGGCGTGCAGGTCGAACTGGTCCACGCGCTGGGTTGCCCGGGTGATCATCCCGTCCAGGCTGGGGCGCGGGTTGACGTCGGAGAAATACACGTCGTCGCCGGCCACGAACAGCTCGACGGAGTAGACGCCCTGCGCGCCGATCTTGCCGGTGATGCGCGCGGCGATGGAGCGCGCGTTGTCCATGGCGGCCTCGCTCAACGGCGCCGGTTGCCACGCCTCGACCAGGCGGCCGGCCTCGTGGCGGGTGCCGATCGGCTCGCAGAACCACGTCGCCAGCTGGCCGGTCGCCGGGTCGATGGAGCGCGCGGTGATGATGGTGACCTCGTAGTCGAAGTCCACGTAGCGCTCCACCGCCACCGCCCCCTCGGGGTTGACCTCGCGGGCGCTGCGCCACGCCTGGGCCAGGTCCGCAGGAGCGTGGACGACGGTCTGGCCCTTGCCGCCCGAGCTCACCGGGGGTTTGACCACGCAAGGGAAACCGACGGCTTCGGCGCAGCGCGCGAGCTCGTCGGGCGTGCGGGCGAACTCGTACGCCATCGTCGGCAAGCCGAGCTCCTCCGCGGCCGTGCGGCGCACCCCCTCCCGGTCGCGGGTGATGCGGCAGGCGTCGAGCGACGGCACGAGCTGGGTGCCGGTGGCCTCCTGCAACTCTGCGAGCTCGTCCAAGTCGAAGTCGGAGTTCTCGCAGACGACGGTGAGCACGGGACGCAGGTCGTCCGGCAGTTGGTTGGTCAGCGTGCCTACCCAGGCGTCGAACCCGAGGTCGACAAACGCGGTGGCCGTGGACTGCGCGACCGGACCCGTGCCCAGGACGAGAACCTGCTCAGTGCCCTGCTCAGTGCCTCCTTGTGTCACGTGTTGCCCCTAACGCTGCAGGACGTCGTTGCGCACGATGGTCTGGTCGCGCCCGGGACCCACGCCGATGTAGCTGATCGGCGCGCCGGAGAGCTCCTCGAGGCGCAGCACGTAGTCCTTGGCCTTTTGCGGCAGGTCGGCGAACTCGGTGATCCCGGTGATGTCCTCGTCCCACGCCGGCATCGTCTCGTAGATCGGCTCGGCGTGGTGGAACTGGGTTTGCGTGAGCGGCATTTCGTCGAAACGCTGGCCGTCGACGTCGTAGGCCACGCAGATCGGGATTTCCCCGATGCCCGTCAGGACGTCGAGCTTGGTCAGGAAGTAGTCGGTAAAACCGTTGACGCGGGAGGCGTAGCGCGCGATCACGGAGTCGTACCAGCCGCAGCGGCGCTTGCGGCCGGTGTTAACGCCCACCTCGCCGCCGACGGTCTGCAGGTAGTCGCCCCACTTGTCAAACAATTCGGTGGGGAATGGGCCGGCACCCACTCGGGTGGTGTAGGCCTTGATAATGCCGAGCGACGCGGTGATGCGCGTCGGCCCGATACCGGTGCCCACGCACGCGCCGCCGGCGGTGGGGTTGGAGGAGGTGACGAAGGGGTACGTGCCGTGGTCAACGTCGAGCATGGTGGCCTGGCCGCCTTCCATGAGCACGTGCTTGCCCTCGTCGAGGGCCTTGTTCAGCGTGTACTCCGCGTCGATGACCATGGGTTTGAGGCGCTCGGCGTAGCCCATGAAGTAATCCATGATCTCGTCGACGTCGATGGCCCGGCGGTTGTACATCTTCACCAACATCTGGTTTTTCACGTCGAGCGCGGACTCGATCTTCTGCCGCAGGATGGATTCGTCGAAAATGTCCTGCACCCGCAGGCCCACGCGCGCGACCTTGTCGGCGTAGGTGGGCCCGATGCCGCGGCCGGTGGTGCCGATGGCGCGCTTGCCCAGGAAGCGCTCCTGCACTCGGTCGAGCGTCTGGTGGTACGGGGCCACCATGTGGGCGTTGCTGGAGACGCGCAGGCGCGAGGCATCCGCGCCACGGGCGATAAGGCCGTCGATTTCCTCGAACAGCGCCTCGAGGTTGATCACCACGCCGTTGCCGAGGATGGGCACGGCGTTTTCAGAAAGCACACCGGCCGGCAGCAGCTTGAGCTCGTACTTTTCGCCGCCGACAACCACGGTGTGTCCCGCGTTGTTGCCGCCGTTGGGCTTGACCACGTAGTCGACCATGCCGCCGAGAATGTCCGTGGCTTTGCCCTTGCCTTCGTCGCCCCACTGGGCGCCGACGATCACGATGGCGGACATGCTTACTCCTTATACGGGGGAATTACGCGCGTTATTGCCGTTATTGTAGCGTGAGCCCATGCGGCTCATTCATTGCCAGTGTGGAGCGGGCACCGAGCTTATCGACGCCCCTCCGGCGGCGTCCCCGACAGCCTTGACGCTCACGTTGCCCGCCGTTCCCTCCCGCGCAGACTTGCGCCCGCTCGACGAGATTGCGGCGCAGCTGCTCCCGCACGACGACACCCCGTCTCTGGAGGAGATCCAGGCGTCCCCGTCCGTGCCGCACATGGGGCAGCCGCAGTTCGCGCCGCAGCGCCCCCGGGAGCGCATGCGCGTGGTGGTCTCCGGCGGCGACGCGGCCCTGGGCGCGGTGCTCACCCGCATGATGCGGGGGGACTACCTCTGGGCCGAGGTGGCGTATGTGCCGGCGGATCCGACCTCGCCCGCGGCCGTGGCGTGGGGGGCGCCCACGTTCGCGGAAGCCGCCGAGGCCCCGGTTGTGCCCGCGCCGTGCATCCGCAACGACTTCGGCCAGGTGGTCGCCGGGTCCGCCACCGTGTCCCACGCCGATCCTGCTTCCGAGTTCGTCGGCGAGATCGTCGTGGACTCCTCCGTCCTCGTCTTCCGCGACGGGGGCGAGCCCTCGGCCCGGTTCTACGGTTCGTTCGGCGCCAAGCTGGTTCCCACCGCCGCGGCGCCGGGGCTCGCGGCCACCCCGCTGGTCACTCCCCTTGCGTCCCTGGTGTCCGCGGACAGGGTCTCGCGGCTCTCTGCCCCGGCCTTAGAACGACTCAACCGCGCGCCCGGGGGCCGGTGGCTCACCCGGAATACGGCGGTGCCCCCTGCGCTTACGGATGGCTCTCGGGTGCTGACGGGGCGGGCGCTCCAGGTCGGCGGCCGCGACGTGCGGGTGACGGTGGACGGGGTCGCCCGGAAGAGACCCGTGGAGAAGGTGACGTTTTACCGCCACTTGCGCGACATCCAAAGCGTCAAAACCGCGCCCAGCGAAAGAATGTGATTCTTATCACATATGCCATCCCTTAAGCTTTTGAGCAGCGAATCTTTACCGTTCCGATACTCCGGCGCGGAACCGGCTGTCGCCGCAGGGGAGCGTCGCTGCTGGTCAGGACAATAAGCCCCATGATTGTACCGGCACTTCCCGCTTCCCACCTCCAACTTTCGATTGAGGAGCGGGATTGGCCGGCGGCCGGCAACCGGGCCCGGCAAACGTCGCTACATTCGGGATTGTTCAAGCGAACGAATAAACCGCGTCGCCGTCTCGACGGGAATTATCCCCCGGGTTGGCGCCGGAAACAAATTACTTAAGGAGAATAAGACGACATGGCTGACTACAACCGTATTGAGGACCTGGCAAACGCGACCGCATTCGATGTCGATGGCGACAAGGTAGGCGGCGTCAAGGACGTTTACGTTAACGACACCACCGGCCAGCCGGACTTCGTCTCCGTCAACCACGGCCTGTTCGGTGGCGGCGACTCCATCGTCCCGCTGCGTGGCCACACCCTGCGTGACGGCGAGCTGCACCTCGCATTCCCGAAGGAGCGCATCGACAACGCTCCGGATCTTGATGAGGACGGCCACCTCACCAACGAGGACCAGGAGGCGTTCTACCGCCACTACGGTCTCGAGGGCACCCAGGATGTCACCACCTACGAGACCGATGCCCGCCACGCCGCGCCTGTCGCAGATGTGGACCGCCGAGAGGTCGACGTTGACCGCAACGCTGACAACGACACGCTCGTTCGCTCCGAGGAGCAGCTCAACGTGAACAAGGAGCGCGTCGACGCCGGCCAGGTGCGCCTGCGCAAGTACGTGGTCAACGAGACTGAGACCGTCGAGGTCCCGGTTCAGCGCGAGGAAGTCCGCGTCGTCCGCGAGCCCATCACCGACGCCGACCGCACCAACTACGACGGCAACCTCTCCGACGATGAGGCGTCCCTGACCCTGACCGAGGAGCGCGTCAGCGTGAACAAGGAGACCGTCCCGGTGGAGAAGGTGTCCCTGGACAAGGAGACCGTCCAGTCCACCGAGCGTGTGTCCGAGGAGCTCCAGAAGGAGCGCATCGAGACCGACGGCGTCGTCGTTGACGAGACCCGCGACGTTCGTCCGGACGCCCGCCCGGACGCTCGCCCGGACACCGACTTCGGCGCAAACCGCTAAACTCTCCGTCGCCCTCGTGGCAGAGCACATCCCCGGCCCCGGCCGGGGATTTTTTTCACGTCGCGGGCCCGACAGGCGCGGTAGTATACGTCCATGACCGCACCGACCGCACCGACCGCACCCTCCACGCCCAGCCTGCGCCCACTCGACTCGCCGCTGACCGCGCACCTGAACTATGAGAACGGAACGTGGGGCGGGATCACGCCCGATGCCGCCTGGGCCAGCGAGATCCGCCGGCTGAAAGAGCTGCGCCGCGCCGTGATCCTGGCCCACAACTACCAGATCCCCGAGATCCAGGACATCGCCGACTACACCGGGGACTCCCTCGCCCTGTCGCGCATTGCGGCGCGCACCGACGCCGAGGTCATTGTGTTCTGCGGGGTGCACTTCATGGCCGAGAGCGCCAAGATCCTCTCCCCCGACAAGACGGTGCTCATCCCCGACCGCGCCGCCGGATGCTCGCTGGCCGATTCCATCACGGCGGACCAGCTGCGCGCGTGGCGGGCGGAGCACCCGGGGGCCGTCGTCGTCTCCTACGTCAACACCACCGCCGAGGTCAAGGCGCTGACGGACATCTGCTGCACCTCCTCCAACGCCGTCGACGTCGTCGCCTCCATCGACCCGGAGCGCGAGATCCTGTTCTGCCCCGATCAGTTCCTCGGCGCCCACGTCAAGCGCGAGACCGGCAGGGACAACATCCACATCTGGGCCGGCGAGTGCCACGTCCACGCCGGCATCAACGGCGCGAAGCTCGCCGAGCAGGCCGCATCCCAGCCCGAGGCCGACCTCTACATCCACCCCGAGTGCGGGTGCGCCAACTCCGCCATCTACCTCGCGGGCGAAGGTGTCATCGCCCCAGAGCGTGTGCACATGCTCTCCACGGGCGGGATGCTCGACCTCGCCTCGGCCGGCCCGTCGACACGCCGCGTCCTCGTCGCCACCGAGGTCGGGATGCTCCACCAGCTGCGCAAGGCTGCCCCGAACGTGGATTTCCAGCCCGTCAACGAGCGCGCGTCGTGCACCTACATGAAGATGATCACCCCGGCTGCGCTGCTGCGCTGTCTGGCAACAGGGGCGGACGAGGTCGACGTCGCCCCGGGCGTCGCCACGGCCGCCCGCGCCTCCCTCGAAGCGATGATCGCGATCGGACAGCCGGGGGGCGGAGAGTGAACGCGCCCGACTTCGTGCGCCTCGCACGCTTAGCGCTGCTCGAGGATTTAGCCGACGGCCCCGACGTGACCACCGATTCCACCATCTCCGCGGACGACGTCTCCACCGCCCGCCTCGTCTCACGCGAGCCCGGCATCATCGCGGGCCTCGACGCCATCGCCGCCACCTTCACCGCACTGCGCGAGCCCGACATCGCCGCCGTCGCGGGGTGCGCGGCCGCGCCCACAGTCGAGCTTTTGCTTGCCGACGGCTCCGCCAGCGCACCCGGAGACACCCTGGCAACCGTGACCGCGCCCACCCGCGCCCTCCTCGTGGCCGAGCGCACCATGCTCAACATCCTCAGCCACGCCAGCGGCATCGCCACCGCGACGCGCGCCTGGGTCGACGCCGTCGAGGGCACGGGCGCACGTATCCGGGACACCCGCAAGACCCTGCCCGGGCTGCGCGACGTGCAGAAGTACGCCGTGCGCATCGGCGGCGGGACCAACCACCGCATGGGGCTGGGCGACGCCGCGCTGATCAAGGACAACCACATCGCCGTCGCGGGAATCGTCGACGCGCTCGCCGCGGTGCGCGAGCACTCGCCGCGGGTGAGTTGCGAGGTGGAGGTGGACACGCTGGACCAGCTGCAGCTCCTGCTAGACCTGCCCGCACCGCCGGAGCTGGTGCTGCTGGACAACTTCAGCGTCGCCGACACCGCCGAGGCCGTGCGCCGACGCGACGGCCTGCACAGAAGCGGCGGCGCCCGCGTCGAGCTGGAGTCCTCCGGGGGCTTGAGCCTCGACGTGGCCCGCGCCTACGCCCTGGCGGGAGTCGACTACCTCGCGGTCGGCGCCTTGACCCACTCCGTTTCCGCACTCGACATCGGGCTGGACTACTAACTCCCCGCTAGCCGTACATCTCCGGCGGGAACTGCGGGGTATCCGATGTCGGGGCCAGCACCGCCGCCGCGGACTCGCGCGACAGGCCGCACACCTGCAGCAGGTCCACGATGAGCGAGCGCGTCTGCGCGAGGATGACGTACGCGGAGAGCACACCGTCCTCCGGGATGACGTCCATCCCGGCGCGGCTACCGAGAACCCGCAGATCGTTGACGATGCGGGGAATCGCCACCGCCTGGCGCTTGCGCGAGTCGACCTCGTACACGTCGGAGATTTCCAGGCACGCGCTGGCGAGGGCGTCGATAAGCGCAATCTGCTCTGGCGTCACCTTGTCGCCGTCCCCGCAGAGGATGAGGGCGCGGCGGGCTAGGACGCGGGTCGTGCGGATCGCGGTGTCCACGGGCGGAATGACCAGCTCCAGCGAGTGCACGAAGCGGCGCGAACCCCACAAAAACGGCGACAACCGCGCCGACTCCGCACCGGAGGCGATCGCGGACGACATGGAGTCGATGTCGGTCTGGGAGGCGCGGATGGACTCGAGCGCGTCGTCGATAACCGCGGAGTCCCCGGCGCGAAGGCCGTCGGCGACGTCGTCGAGCACCGAGGACATCAGCTCCATCACCTTCGCGATCTCCTGTCGCGCCCTGCCCACCGGGCCCTGCGGGATCAGCGCCAAGGTGAGCAGGGCCACCACCGCGCCCACGAACGCGTCGACGGTGCGGTCAATTCCCGTGACCTCCCCGCCCGGCGGCATGATCGTGGCAATGAGCACCGAGCCGATGGCCACCTGGTTGTTCACCAGCTGGGAGCGGGAGAAGAACGACGCAATGAGCAGCGCCCCACCCACAATCACCGCGATCTGCCATCCGCCCTCCCCGAGGCGGTAGAACAGCAGGTCGCCCACCAGCACGCCGAGCACGCAGCCCAGCGAGATGTCCATCGCCTTGGTGATGCGCTCCCCGCCGGTCATGCCGATGATGATGATCACCGAGATCGGCGCGAAGAACGGCCGCGCGTGGCCGAAGACCGTGGACGCGACCCAGTACGCGAAGCCGGCCGCAATCGCCGTCTGCGCGATCGGCAGGAGGCGCTTGCGCACGCGCGCCAAGCGCGCTTTGAGGGTGAGGTCGACGGCTTGCAGCCTCTCCCGCGTGCTCATCCGCTCCTTCGCCATGAGGTGTACTCTAGCGCGGCGGGCCCGACAGATCCGGCGGGGCGGCGGGCGCGTTACAGCGCCCGCACGGTCTTACTTGGACAGGGACTTACCCACGGAGTGCAGGTCCTCGCACGCCTCGATGACGCGCTCGGACATGGACTGCTCGGCCTTCTTCATGTAGGAGCGCGGGTCGTAGACCTTCTTGTTGCCCACCTCGCCGTCGACCTTCAGCACGCCGTCGTAGTTGGAGAACATGTGGCCGGCGATCGGGCGGGTGAACGCGTACTGGGTGTCGGTGTCCACGTTCATCTTCACCACGCCGTAGGACAGGGCCTCCTCGATCTTCTCCTTCTCGCTGCCGGAGCCGCCGTGGAAGACGAAGTCGAACGGCTTGGAGCCCTCCTCGAGACCGAGCTTCGCAATCGCGGTCTTCTGGCCCATGTCCAGCACATCCGGGCGCAGCTTCACGTTGCCCGGCTTGTACACGCCGTGCACGTTGCCGAAGGTCGCGGCCAGCAGGTAGCGGCCGTGATCGCCGATCGTGAGAGCGTCGATGGTCTTCTCGAAGTCCTCGGCGGTGGTGTAGAGGTTCGCGCCGGCCTTCGCCTCGACGCCGTCCTCCTCGCCGCCGACGACGCCGATCTCCACCTCGAGGATGATGTTCGCCGCGCGGGCCTTCTCCAGCAGCTCCTTGGCAATCTCCAGGTTCTCATCGATCGGGATGGCGGAGCCGTCCCACATGTGCGATTGGAACAGCGGCAGCTCGCCGCGGTCGACGCGCTCCCGGGAGATGGCGATGAGCGGGCGGACGTACTCGTCGAGCACCTCCTTCTGGCAGTGGTCGGTGTGCAGCGCGATGTTGACGTCGTAATGCTTGGCAACCTCGTGCGCGAAGGCGGCCAGCGCGGTGGCGCCGGCAACCTTGTTTTTCACGCCCAAGCCGGAGCCGAACTCCGCGCCGCCGGTGGAGAACTGGATGATGCCGTCGGACTCGGCCTCGGCGAAACCCTTGATGGCGGCGTTGATGGTCTCGGACGAGGTGCAGTTGATGGCCGGGAAGGCGAAGCCGTTCGCCTTCGCCCGGTCGAACATCTCGTTATAGACCTCGGGGGTTGCGATGGGCATGGATTAAACCTCCAGGATGCGTTGAACGTGTTCGACCCCAGTATGCCTGTTTTACCCCGCCCCTGCAGCCGAAATGCGCGCCGCGGCCTCGAGCAGCATCCAGCCGGAGAGCTGGACGGAGAGGTCTCGTTCGTCGATACGCACGAGCCCCACGGCCTCGGTGATCGACGCCGGTCCCAGCCCGTAGTTGTGCGGCAGGCGCGCGTCCTCCGTCCACTCGGAGGCGAAGATGGGCAGGCCGTCCACTTCCAGGCGGTGGTTCCACAGCGACTCCGCCGACGCCATCACCATGCGGGCGGCGACCTTGCGCGTGGCGATGTTCTCGCGGGAATCCTCCGGCAGGCGCAGCGCAACGTCGGCGAGGTAGCGGGCGAGGATGCCCTTGAACAGGCCGCCGTCGCCGTCGCGGGTCTCGTGCGGGGGGCACAGGATCACCCCTTGCGGGGTGCTCAGGTGCAAAGCGATCGCTTTGACCAGCTCGCGGATGTGGGTGATGTAAAACACCGAGGCGTCGGCGCGGTGGGAGTGGTCGAAGGAGTCGATGGGATCGGTGGTACCCAGGCCGACATCGTCGCGCAGGGCGAGGGCGATTTCCAGCGACGCCCCGAGCACGGTGCCCTGGTTGTAGGTGTAGATCTTGTCCACCACCTCGGGGCCGTGCATGCGCATGCGGATGCCGTCGTTGACCAGGCCGGAATCCGCGCTCAGGTTGTCGTAAATCCAGTCCGTCATCGCGCGCGCCTTGTCCAGGCGGCCGGTGCGGGCGAACAGGATCGCGGCGGGCCCGTTCGAGGGGACGTTGTAGAACGTCTCCCCCGCCCTCCACGGCAGTACGCCTGTGACGGGGTCGATGCCGGCGAGGATGTCGAACTCCAAGGCGTCCAAGGCCTTCGTGCGCTCGATACCTTCCAGCTCGAGCGCGCGGTTCCACGCCAGCGCAAGCCAGGACTTGTCGTCGTAGTACTTGTTGCTGGCCACATCCCCCCGGCTGCGGATGCGCATGGCCCGCAGGGAGTCCTGGATGCGCTTGCGGCGCGTCTTGGTGGGGCGCCGCAGGGCGGCGTCGACCTGGCAGTCGATGTAGTGCGCCTGCCACCAGTAGTGCCAGTGCACGAAACTCCGCTCGGGGGAACGCGGCGGCCAGGCGACGACGGCGAGGTTGGTGCCGGGCATGCGCCACAGGCGCGACGCGTGGCGCTCGTTGATGGCCGATTCCGCCAGGTCAGCGCGATGCGACCATTTTTCCGGCAACGCTGTTACCTCGTTTCACTTGTCCTGACCCGTCTATCGATGAATCTACCAGGAGTGTTTCAGGTCGCCGTGCTGCCGAATCCAGGCGTGCATGGCGATGCCCGCGGCCACCCCGGCGTTGATGGAGCGCGTCGAGCCGAACTGGGCGATGGAGCAGGTCATCGCCGCCGCGGCGGCGGTGTCGCGGGTGATTCCCGGGCCCTCCTGGCCGAACACGAGCACGCATTCGCGCGGCAGCTGCGCCCTTTCCAAGGGCACCGAGCCGGGTGTGTTGTCGATGGCCACGACAGCGAGGTCGCGCTCGCCCGCCCACGCCATAAGGTCCGCCACGGTGTCGTGGTGGATGATGTGCTGGTAGCGGTCGGTGACCATCGCCCCGCGCCGGTTCCACCGCCTGCGCCCCACGATGTGGACGGCCTGCGCCAAAAAGGCGTTAGCGGTGCGCACAACGGTGCCGATGTTCATGTCGTTCTCGAAGTTCTCTATCGCCACGTGGAACGGGTGCCGGCGCGAGTCCAGGTCGGCGCGGATCGCCTCAAGCGACCAGTACCGGTAGGCGTCAACCACATTGCGGGTGTCGCCGTGGGCGAGCAGCTCCGGGTCGAAGCGCGGGTCCTGCGGCCACGGCTCCTCCCACGGGCCGACGCCGTGCCGGCCCTCGCCCCACTCGGTCGGCCCTTTAAGCGAGTCCAAGATCTTCGAGGCCGAGCAGGTAGCGGTACTCCAGGCCGGCCTCGTGCAGCGCCTCGGCGGCGCCGGTGGCGCGGTCGACCACAGTGGCGACGGCCACGACGTCGGCGCCCTCGGCCCGGCACGCCTCCACGGCGGTCAGCGGCGAGTTGCCCGTGGTCGTCGTATCTTCGACTACCAGCACGCGCTTGCCGCTAATCGACGGCCCCTCGACCCGCCGCTGCATCCCGTGCTTCTTGGCCTCCTTGCGCACCACGAACGCGTCGATGTCCCGCCCAGCGGCGTGCATCACGGCCGTGGCCACGGGGTCCGCCCCCAGCGTCAGGCCGCCGACGGCGTCGAACTCCAGGTCCGCGGTGAGCTCGCGCAGAAGCTCACCGATCAGCGCCGAGGCACGGTGGTGCAGTGTCGCGCGGCGCAGGTCCACGTAGTAGTCGGCCTCGCGCCCGGAGGAGAGGGTCACCTTGCCGTGCACGACGGCGAGTTCCTTGACCAGCTCGGCCAGTTCGGTCTTTTGTTCGTTCATGTGCTCAACCTTAGTGTTTGGAGTGTTTCGTCTTGCGCCGCTACTGGTCGCCGAAAATGGACGGCGGGGCCTGTTCGCGCCGCACCCTCGTGAGGTCGTGGGGACGCTCGGCCACGGAGCCGTCGGCAATGGCGTCGACCTCGTCCGCACCGATCGCGCGCTTTTGCACGCTGCCGCGCACCGTGCCGGTGACGCGCGTGGGCATCTGCCGCGGCTCCTCCGGGCGCTTCACCGGGGCCTCGGGCTCGGGCGCCTGCTCCCGCTTATCGACGCTTTCCCCGACGCCCTGCTCAATCTCCACGCCACTCATCTCTCGCGTCGGGTACGCGAACTCGAGCGGGCTGGAGGTGCGCGGGGGCAGGACCCGCGCGGCGTCGGCAAGCAATGCGAGCGGCGCGAGCATGGCGTCCCAGTCGTCGGCGGAGGAGTCCCTCGGCGTCTGGGCGAGCACCCACTCCGACTCGCACCACACGGCAGTGACGGCGGCGGGCAGCTGTTCCAACGCGGTGCGCACGCGGATGTCCAGGAACCGCTGGACGGGCCCCGTCTCGGTGCCGAAGACCGTGAACCCCTCGAGGTGCCCGATTTCCACCAGGTCCGGTGAGGAGTCGGCCACGAAACCGTCGCGGCGGAAATCCACCACGACGTCGCTGACCTCGCCCGTGCGCATCGCCATGACAGTGACCTCGCCGATATCCATTACATGGGTGTCGTGGGCGAACGCGGTTCCGGAAGCGATGTCTCTCGGCTGTACGCCCGACGCCGCGGCGCCGCGCTGCCACTCCCCCGCCAACAACTCGTCGGTGCGGGCGAAGTCGAAGCCGTTGGCCTGCGCCCATGCGCGCCGCTCCCGACGGCCGCGGCGGCCGGACCCCGGCAGCTGAAGCCCGGAAGAGCGGTGCGGCGTGCGGGCAGGGGCTGGCTCGGGTTCCGGCTCGGGCTCGGGCTCGGGTTCGGGCGTCGGCTCTGGCTCCGGTTCGGGATCAGGTTCCGGCTCGGGCTCTTGTTCTGGCTCAGGTTCGGGCGCCGGCGCTGGTTCGGGTACCGGCTCGGGTTCCCGATCGGGTATGGGAGCGGTCCGCTCCCGCGAATCGGCGAACCACAGGTAGCCGGCGGCGGCGAGAGCGAGCACAGCGAGGAAAATGAGTACGTAGGCCATCGCTGACGATGTTACTTCGCGGCGGCGCGTTTCAGACGTTGCGGGCCACCGGGTTCCGCGGGTCAGCGCTCCACTGGGACCAGCCCGCGACGTAGTGAGCGGCCACCGGCAGACCCGCGTGCGCCAGCGCCGCGAGCAGCAGGGAGGAATGGTTGCCGGAGCCCGAGTACACGAACACGTCAGCCGGTTCGGTGTTCTGCGTCAGCCCGACAGCCGCGAAGCGGTCCCGCAGCGCGTCGATCTCCAGCACGGTGCGCGACTCCTCGTTGAACAGGTCGAAGGCGGGGATGTTTACCGCGCCGGGGATGTGGCCCGCTTTGAGGTCCATCAGCTCGCGGCGGCCGTGGAAGCGGCTGGTCTCGCGAGCGTCGACAAGCAGGCCCGAGAACTCCCTGACCTGGTCGATTTCCACCATCGGTAGGGCACCCGGCGAGGATTCCAGCGGTGCATGGACGTTGACGTTGCCCGGGCCCGCGACGGTGTCGAAACCCTTGGAATCCCAGGCGCGGAAGCCGCCGTCGACGATAAAGACGTCCTCGATCCCCAGCCAGCGCAGCGTCCACCAGGCACGCCCGGCGAACAGGCCCACGCCGGTGTCGTAAATGTAGACGGGACGGCCCTCCTGCAACCCCCACTGCGCGACGTGAGCGCTGAGCACGTCCACAGGCGGGTGCGGATTACGCCCATAGGCACGACCCGGCATCCCCGCCAGCGCCGTGGCGGGGTCGCAGAACATGGCGGTGGGAATGTGCTCTGACTGGAATTTCGACCACGCCTTGCCCTCCTGCGGCTCCCACAGGGCGGCGAGGATGGTTTGCTTTTGACCAGAGTGGATGCGCTCGTTGAGCTCGTCGGCGGAGACAAAAACCGTCATGGGCCCAAGTGTAGGCAACCGCGGCGGGTTACGCCGTGTAGCCGGGAGCCTGCTCAATGACCCCTTCCGCCTCGAGCCCGTCGAGCCACTCCGCGATACCCTCGCGCGGGGCGTCGGGCCCGATGCTCGCGGCAAGCATCCCGCCGGGCCCGAGCTCGACCCGGCACCCCAGGGCGAGCAAAGTCTCGGCGATATCGTCGTGCGAATACTCTTGTGTCGGCAGAATCCGCACGGTGGACGCGCCGCCGCGCACAATCACCCGGTCCACGTGCTGCTGCCGGTTGACGCTCACGCATTCCACAATGTCGCCCAGCGCAAGGGTGGTGTCCACAAAAGGAACGCTGGCCACAACGAAAGTATGCGGCCCCAGCTGGTGCGCAGCCAAGTGCTCATTTTCAACTCCGGGCACTGCCACGCGGGTAACAATCGTCGTCGTCGGCTGCATGAGGGGCAGTCTAGTGCCTTGCGCGTGCGGTTGCGTTTTGCAGTGACGTGGGAGCGCGCCGTTTCGCTGCCGTGGGATGCGGGCATGGGCACGATACGTAAACGATAATGGCACCATTGTCATCCACAGCTACTAACACCACAGGATTGTCGCTACGCCTTATTTCATGACGTTCGAGGGCAGGCGGGTGACGAACTTGAGGGTGTCAGATGGTTTGTGTGTGAGGGGAATCCCTCAAGGAGATGAACCAGAATGACTACCGTGGCACGACGAAACCCAGAGGACTCCGCAAAGATCAAAGCGATCGAGGAAAAGCTCCTCGCCAATCCTGAGATGGCGAAGCTGATCGACGAGCTCGGCACCTCCACCACGGATGCCAACGATCTCGTCCGGGGCCTGCTCCAGGCCTCGATCAACCGGGGCCTCAACGCCGAGATGGATGCCCACCTCGGCTACCAGCACGGCGACCGGAACAGCAAGGAAGCCGCTGGTCAGAACAATTCCCGTAACGGTTCCTACCCCAAGCGGGTCGATTCGAACTACGGACCGGTCGATGTCGCTGTTCCCCGGGACCGTGACGGATCCTTCCTGCCGACAATGGTGCCCAAAGGATCCCGCCGGCTGACCGACGTCGACGACATGATCATCAGTCTCTATGCCGGTGGCATGACCGTCCGAGACATCCAGCACCACATGGCCACCGCCATGGGCGTGGACATCTCCCATGAAACAATCTCCGCGATCACCGATGCGGTCCTCGAGGAGGTCATGATCTGGCAGAACCGCCAACTTGATGAGTTCTACCCCGTGGTCTTCCTCGATGCGTTACGGATCAAAGTCCGTGACGGGGGCCGGGTGGTCAACAAATCCGCGTACCTGGCTATCGGGGTGGACATGGAGGGGATCAAACACATCCTGGGTATCTGGCTGGCTAAAGAGGAAGGAGCCTCGTTCTGGGCGCAGGTGTGTGCCAACCTCGCTACCCGCGGAGTGCACGATGTGTTCATCGTGTGCTGTGACGGGCTCAAGGGTCTGCCGGAGGCTGTGGAAGCCACCTGGCCGGATTCGATGGTCCAGACCTGTGTCGTCCACCTGATCAGGGCAGCAAACCGGTGGGTGGCCTATGGAGATCGTAAGGCGGTGTCCGCCGAGTTGAAGAAGATCTACACCGCCCCCACCGAGCAAACCGCTCTGGCGGCGTTGACGGAGTTCGAGGCCTCCGAGCTGGGGGAAAAGTATCCGCAGTCAGTCAAGGTGTGGCGCGATGCGTGGGACCGGTTCATCCCGTTCCTGGAGTTCCCACCGATGGCTAGGAAGGTGATCTACACCACGAACTCGATTGAGTCGATGAACAACGAGCTGCGTAAAGCCACCCGGAATCGGGTGCAGTTCACCAACGATGAGTCTGCGATCAAAACCTTGTGGTTGATGATCTGCAACATTGAGGACAAACGGGCCGCCAAGCGTGCTAAGCAGGGCAAACGGGTCGCGGCGACCAGCGGCCGGCTGATCGAGGGCAAGCGGGTGACGAACTGGAAGCAGGCCATCAACCAGATGTCTGTGGCTTACCCTGACCGCTTCGAGCCCTACCTCTAATAATCACGCCCCACACACAAACAACTTGACACGCTCATCTGACACCCTCTGTGCGCCGAGACGCCGAGCTTCTCGCCGATCTCCTCCGCCGCCGCCCACTTCGAGCACCCCTCAAGCTCAACGAGCTCCTCGGCTAACCGCACCGCCTTGTCCTTGAACTCGTCACTGAACTTCCTAGGCATGGTCCAATCCTCCTCTAGAAACGATCGGAACTAAACCCAGGACACTTCACACCCACACCACCACACCCCGACCCCGAAGGCCAAGGCACCACCTTCACCGGAGACCACAACACCATCACAACACTTCACACCACCCTAACCAACCTAACCAACAACACCGAAGAACTCACCGCACTCATCCACCACGGCGACACCAACAACTACGACTTCGATGACTAACCACCACACACCAAGACACCTGGTGGCCGCACACTTCCCCGGGAGCACAGAAACGCGGTGGCGGACTCGTTCGTCCGCCACCGCGTTAAGGTTCGGGCACCGGCTACGCGGCGTCGACGCTCAAGCCCTCGCCGCCTTCGGCAACGTCGACCGCCACCGTGTCGCCGTCGCGCACGTAGCCGGCCAGCAGCTCCTTGGCCAGGCGGTCGCCGATCGCCTGCTGGATCAGCCGGCGCAGCGGGCGCGCGCCGTAGGCCGGGTCATAGCCGCGCTCTGCCAGCCACGCCTTCGCGGCATCGGAGACCTGCAACGTCAGGCGCCTGGAAGCGAGCCGCTCGGCGAGCTGACCCAGCTGGATGTCGACGATGCCGACCAGCTGCTCGGTGCTCAGCGGCTCGAACACCACCACGTCATCGAGACGGTTGATGAACTCCGGCTTGAAATGGTGCCTGACCGCGTCCATGATCTGCTCGCGGGACCCGCCCGCGCCCAGGTTGGACGTGAGGATCACGACCGTGTTGCGGAAGTCCACGGTGCGTCCCTGGCCGTCGGTCAGCCGGCCCTCGTCGAGGACCTGCAGCAACACGTCGAAGACGTCCTGGTGCGCCTTCTCCACCTCGTCGAAAAGCACGAGCGAGTATGGCCTGCGGCGGACGGCCTCGGTGAGCTGGCCGCCGGCGTCGTAGCCGACATACCCCGGAGGGGCACCGACGAGGCGGGCCACGGAGTGCTTCTCGCCGTACTCGGACATGTCGATGCGCACCATCGCCGTCTCGTCGTCGAAGAGGAACTCGGAAAGCGCCTTCGCCAGCTCCGTCTTGCCCACGCCCGTGGGGCCGAGGAAGAGGAACGAACCGATCGGCCGGTTCGGGTCCGCCACCCCGGCGCGGGAGCGGCGCACCGCATCCGACACGGCGGCGACGGCGTCGTGCTGGCCGACGACGCGGGCGCCCAGCACCGACTCCATGTTGAGCAGCTTCTCCGTCTCCCCCTGCATCATCTTGCCGGCCGGGATACCCGTCCAGCTGGAGACCACCTCGGCGATGACGTCGGGGGTGACCTCCTCGGTGAGCATGGTCCGGGAGGAATCGTTGGCCTGCGCCTCCGCCTCGGCCACCTGCTGCTCCAGCTCGGGGATGCGACCGTAGCGCAGCTCGGAGACGCGGGCGTAGTCGCCGTCGCGCTCCGCGATCTCGGACTCGTTGCGCAGGCGCTCCAGCTCCTCCTTCGCGGCCTGGACGCGGTCGATGTCGCTCTTCTCGTTCGCCCATCGCGCCTGCATCTCGCCGAGGGTCTCGCGCTGGTCGGCCAGCTCCTGGCGCAGCGCCACGAGGCGCTCCTGGGAGGCGGCGTCGGACTCCTTGGCCAGGGCGATCTCCTCGATTTCCAGGCGGCGCACGACGCGCTCGAGCTCGTCGATTTCCTGCGGGGAGGAGTCGATCTCCATGCGCAGGCGCGAACCGGCTTCGTCGACAAGGTCAATGGCCTTGTCCGGCAGGAAGCGGTTGGTGATGTAGCGGTTGGAGAGCTCCGCGGCGGCGACCAGGGCGGAATCCTGGATGCGCACGCCGTGGTGGACCTCGTAGCGCTCCTTGAGCCCGCGCAGGATGCCGATGGTGTCTTCCACCGTCGGCTCGCCCACGTACACCTGCTGGAAGCGGCGCTCCAAAGCGGCGTCCTTCTCGATGTACTTGCGGTACTCATCCAGCGTGGTCGCGCCGACGAGGCGCAGCTCGCCGCGGGCCAGCATCGGCTTGATCATGTTGCCCGCGTCCATCGCGCCATCGCCGGAGGCGCCGGCGCCCACAATGGTGTGCAGCTCATCAATGAAGGTAATGATCTCGCCCTCCGAGGAGGTGATCTCATCGAGCACCGCCTTCAGCCGCTCCTCGAACTCACCGCGGAACTTCGCGCCGGCGACCATCGAGCTCAGATCCAGCGAAATCAGGGTCTTGCCCTTGAGCGACTCCGGCACGTCGCCGGCGACGATTCGGCGCGCCAGGCCCTCGACAATCGCCGTCTTGCCCACGCCCGGCTCACCGATGAGCACCGGGTTGTTCTTCGTCCGGCGGCTGAGCACCTGCACCACGCGGCGAATCTCGGCGTCGCGGCCGATCACCGGATCAATCTTGCCCTCGCGGGCGCGCTTGGTCAGGTCGGTCGAGTACTTCTCCAGCGCCTGGAACTGGTCCTCCGGCGACTCCGTGGTGACCTTCTTATTGCCGCGCACGGACGGGAAAGCACCCTTGAGCACCTCGTAGGTGGCGCCGCGCTTCTTTAACAGCTCCGCGGCCTCGTCCGAACCGCGGGCGATTCCGGCAAGTAGCACCTCTGTGGAGACGTACTCGTCCCCCAGCTCACCGGCGAGCTCCTGGGCGGTGTTAATCGCGTTGAGCGCATCCCGGTTGAAGTTCGGGTTGGCCATGTTCTGGCCCTCCGCCTTCGGGTAACCGGCCACGAGCTCCCCGGCTTCCCGGGCTACCGTCACCGGGTCCACGCCGGTGGCCTGCAGCACCGGTGCGGCGATGCCGTCTTCCTGGGTAAGAATCGCCTCGAGCAGGTGCGCGGGGCGGATATCCGGGTTGCCGCGCGCCGAGGCCTTTTGCAGCGCCTGCTGGATGGCCTCCTGCGTCTTGGTGGTGGGGTTGAACGATGCCATGCATCTTCCTTTCGCTAAGTACGTTTTATTGTCTACCTTACACAACGCACGCGGAGTTGAGTCTGTTCCACTCAACGTTTGTCAGATGTCACGGTCGGCGCGGCCGTCTCCGCGAAACCCCAGGTCGCTTCCGCCTCGAAATGCCCCGGCGTGACATCTCGGATGTCACGGTCGGCGCCGGCGGCGGTGCAAAACCCCAGGTCGCAGCGGCCCTAAAATGCTCCGGTGTGACATCTATCCCCAGAAGTCCTAGTCGGCCTTCGTCACCGTCTGTATCCGCGTAGACCCGCCCCCCGGCGCCGGAGCGCCGGTGCCGTACTTCGACGCGGGCACCCACTTCAGCGCGTAGGAGAGGATCAACACCGCGACCGCGATAGCGAAGACGATCCAGCCGAATCCGGTGGTAAATCCCGCGATCACGGCGATGGGCGCAAGAATCGTCATACCGATCTCGAAGGGCGCGAAGCCGACGTAGGCCACGCCGTACTCGTTGAGCGTGCCGGACTTCAGCTTCGGGTCGACCATCTTCAGCAGCGCGATACCGGTGGCCACGGCGGCGGTCGCCCAGCCCCAGCCGAAGATGCCGCGCTCGAGCCAGTACTCGCCGAAGAACTGCGGGCCGGCCCACAGCATCCACGCCACGCAGAACACGGTGCCCAGCACGAACATGAGAATGAGCGCCTGCCAGTAGTCGGCCAGCGCGGCGGGGATGATGGAGGCGATGCCGAAGGCAATCATGTAGTCGGTGGCCGCGCCCGAGATGGAGCCAATCGTGTCGCGGTCCAGATAGTTCGGCCGCTGGAGCACGCGCAGCAGCGTGCGGCCGAGCAGGCCGATGACGAACGCCATGGCGAACAGCGGGATGGACACACTCGGCCACTGGTTAATGATGGCGTCGTTGACCAGGTAAGCGATGAGCACGGTGAACACGACGAACCCGCCGTGGAGGGCGAGCGGCTCGATGGACGACGGGTTCGTGGTGGCCCTGCCGATGGAGGGCCGGTCCACCTCATTTTCGATGTAGCCGGTGCGCAGATCCTCCGGCAGCGCACCCTGCAGCTCCGTGGCCTTGCCTTTGCGGATGCCCCAGTTGGCCACGATCACGCCGCCCACGATGGCCACGAGCGTGCCGACGGTGGCGGATGTGAACCCGAGCGAGGACGCCTCGGCGATGCCGATGCCCTCGAGCGACGAGCCCACCGCGGCCGCGGTGCCGAATCCCCCGACGAAACCGACCGGCAGCATCATGCCGAACCACGGCTCGGTGCCGAACAGCGGCGCGAACAGATACAACCCGAGCAGGATAAACAGGCCCCACTGCCCCATGAACATGGCGGTCGAGTAGGCCCACATGTTGCGCGCCCCGGATGCCACAGACCCGCCGAGGTCCATGGAGTACGCCATGGAGGCGAACACCACCGCGATGAGCAGCGTGGTGTAGGTGCCCACTTGATCGGACCAGTTGATCAGCCCGAGCACCTCGGGGCCGAGAAGCAGGCCGATGAGCCCGGCGGTAATCGGCGCGGGCAGCAGCAGCGCTTGGAGGACTTTGAGCCTGTTGCGCAGCACGTTGCCAACAATGAGGAGGATGGAAATCCATCCGATATCCGTAAGCAGAGAATAAGGGGTGTAGTCCACAGGCGTGACCATAATCGACACCGCGGGGCTTCACTGAATTAGTACTCTGGGGCGCATGGATCGATTCTCCGGCGAGTTGGCCATTCTCCGCGAGGAGCGCGAGCGCGTCCGCGAGCAGCTCTTCGCAGGCATCACGTCGGCTCTCCCGCAGGGGGAGGGCTTGTTCCCTGCAGGCGCCCGCCAGGTTTCGCCCGAGCTTGTCGACGCTATGACGTACGTGTTCCTCGTCTCCCGCGACACCGCGTCCCTGCCGGAGGTGGCCCAGCGCAAGCTGCGCGCGTGGGCGCTGGATTTGCGCCGTTTCGGGTTCCCGCCGACGGCGTACGAGGTTGTTGCCCGCGTTGTCCGCGAGGTTGTGGGGGCGGGGATTGAGGCGCGCTTCGTGCTTGAGGACGCCGCCGCCGTGATGGCGGGAGCGGCCGCGGCCGCCGACGTGGAGGGGGTTCCGGCCGCCGCGGCCGCGCGGGTCTTATCTGTGACAAGCGACGGGGGCGCGATCACGGTCGTGCGTGTGGAGGCGGGCATGCCTGTCAGTTACGCCCCGGGGCAGTACCTTCCGGTGATGCAGGTGGGGCGCCAGGGCGTGTGGCGCAACCTGGCGCCGGCGCTGCCGTCGAACCCGTTCGGGCAGTTGGAGTTCCACGTCCGCGACGAACTCACCCCGGAGGTCGGCGGCTACATCACCATGGGCGCGGCGCGCGGGGACTCGCCGGAGCTGGCCGGGGAGGAGCTCAGCATCACGGCGGTGGGCACCGGCTCCGCCGCGGCGAAGGCGATCGTATTTTCCGCCCTCGAGCTGGATGACCCTCCGCGCACCCGGGTGCACCTCGCGGGCCACTGCCCGCAGCGCGACGTGTTCGAGCGCCTGGCCGCGTCCGTGGCGTGGCTCACCATGGAGGATTCCCCCGCCCTGGCGGGGCGGGTCGTGCTGTGCGGGCCGCACCGGGCGATCGGCGCGTTGGGGCTGCCGGAGGGCGCGGCCACGCGCGCGCTAAGGATCAGCCCCGACGCCCCCGCCGACTGGTCCTACCAGCCCTAACCCGCGGGCCAGGACAGGACATCGAGGGTGGCGCGGGCGTTTTCCACCTCGCGCACGTCGATCTCGGCGTAGACGATGTCCGGTTCGTAGCCGGCCTCCGCGACGCGGCGCCCGTCGGGGGCGACGACCACGGAATGCCCGATGCCGGTGGGCCCGCTCGCCTGCCCGGCGCGGGCGCGCCCGCCGGGGCGCGCCTGGCCCGCGGCGGCGATGAACACCCCGGCGTCCAACGCGCGCGCGACCGTCAGCGCCCGCCACTGCAGCAGTTTGTTGGCCCCGTCTGCCCAGCTGGTGGGCACGACGATGAGATCGGCGCCGAGGCGCGCGAGCGCCTTGAACTGCTCGGGGAAGCGGATGTCGAAACAGGTGGCCAGGCCCACCACCGCGTCTTCGTGGACGAAGGTGACCAGGTCGCGGCCCGGTTTGACCGTGGCGGATTCCTTGTAGGAGGCGACGTCGTAGGTGTGGATCTTGTCGTAGCCCTTGTGCACGCCCCGCCCGGTGATAAGCGCTGTGTTGTACACGCGGTTGAGGTCCCCGTTGGTGTCGGCCGGGCGGAACATGCCGGCGACCACGGTCACCCCGAGCTCGTCGGCCACGTCCCGCAGGCCTACGGAAAACGGCCCGTCGAGGTCTTCGGCTTGCGTGTCCAGCCGTCCTTGGTCGAAGGCCTGGCTGGTGGCCTCCGGAAGCACGATGAGCGTGGCACCGCTCGCCGCCGCCTCGCGGATGCCGTCCGACGCACGGGCCACATTTTCGCCTTTATCAGGCCCGCTGATGATTTGCAAGAGCGCGATCTTCATGGGCACCACAGTATGTGGACAACCCCGGGTTATCCACAGAAAATTCGGCGCCCCTTGCCCCCGGCGCGTGTCTCGGCCATTCTGCGCCCATGAACTCATCTCAGGACTTTATCCAGCTCAGCACCGATACCGCCCCCGCCGCGCGCGGCGCCCTGCCCATTTTCCCGCCGCCACCGCGCGCCCGTCTCCCCCGCGGAGCCACGGCCGCGGCCCTGCGGGGTTTCCAGGACCACGCGCTTTCGCGTGTCGACGCCCACACCAACGCCGCACAAGCCCGCTGCGCATCCATCGCCGCGTTCGTCGAGGCGGTCTGCGCCATAGACGCCGACCTCGGCGCGGCGCTTGAGGGGGTCGGCGATGTATAACCCGCGCCTGGATCCGGAAGAACTACGTGCCGCCTCCGCGGTGCTGTCGCAGGCCGCCGCGGCGAGCCGGACGCGGGCGTCGGCGGTGGACACCACCCCGGAGGTGATCTCGGCCGCGGGCTTCGCGGGGGCAGCGGCGGCCATGGCCTTGGCCGGCTTCCCCGTGTGGAGCAACAAGCTCGTCTCCGCGGCGGCGCTTCTGGAGCACGCGGCGCACATCTTGGCCGGGACGGCGAGCACGCAGGAAAAGCTCGACGAGCTGGCGTACGTCGCGCTCAACCTGAAGCTGGCTGAGGTGGTCTACCAGCTCAACCTCATCGCCTGGCTGCTGGACCTCAACACGGCGCGTGCCCTGCGCGAGTTGGTGGCGGGAAGCCCGGAGCGCGGCGACAGGCTGGCGGACCACCCCGGCGAGACCCTCGAGGCGATCGACGCGCGCCTGATCTCGACCCTGCCCGCCTCCACCGCCGGCGACATCCGTGCCGCCGGCGGCTTGGTGCTGGAGACGGGACCCGGCGGGACCACCGTAATGGTGGGGGATCCCAACAAACTGGCGGACCCGGCGCGGGTGACCACGATGGTCGCCGGCGTTTCCACAGGTCACCCCGACAAGCTGGCGGGCGAGCTGGACAAGGCGCGCCGCATCGCCGCGGCCACCGGCGGGCCGGTTGTGGTGTGGCAGGGCTACGTCCCGCCGCCGAGTGTCATCCACGGCATCGACCCGGCCGCCGCCCGCGCCGGCGGGGTGGAGCTCGCCCAGTTCCAGGCCGCGCTGCACGAGCGCTACCCCGGCGCGCGGCAGTCGATCCTCGCGCACAGTTACGGGACCGTGGTGGCGGCGCGGGCCGCGGAGGACCCGGGGCTCTACGTCGACGATCTCTGGTTGCTGGGCTCTCCCGGGGTCGCTGCCCCGAGCGTCGACAAGCTTGAGCTCTTGGGGGCAGACCCGCAGGTCTTCGTCGCCGACGCCGACCGCGACCCGATCACCGCCACGCGGTTTCGGCACGACGCGGCGCACGGGTACTCGCCGTCCGCCGAGTCCTTCGGCGCCACGGGTGTCGACGGCGTGCGTGGCGGCCACAGCTCGTACTTCACCGACCCCGTGCTGCTCGACGCCTTCGCGCGCGCAGGGGATAAGTGATCCCACGTACTATCGGGCCCATGGCCAACTCTTTTGCTCAGCAACTTGTCACTACCTTGGAAAGCCTCGGCGTGAAGCGCATCTACGGCCTCGTCGGGGACTCGCTCAACCCGCTGTCGGACGCCGTGCGCACCTCCGGCATCGAATGGATCCACGTCCGCAACGAGGAAGCCGCCGCCTTCGCCGCGGGCGCGGACTCGCTGTCCACCGGGGAACTCGCGGTGTGCGGCGCGTCGTGCGGCCCGGGTAACACCCACCTCATCCAGGGCCTGTACGAGGCGCACCGCGACGGCGCCAAGGTCCTCGCGATCGCCTCCCACATCCCCTCCGGCGAGATCGGGTCCGACTTCTTCCAGGCCACCCACCCCGAATACATCTTCCAGGAGTGCTCCGGCTACCGCGAGGTCGTGCACTCCGCGGCACAGGGCGCGCGCGTGCTGCACAACGCCGTGCAGTCCACGTTGTCCGGAAACGGGGTGTCCGTCATGGTCGTGCCGGGCGACGTGTTCGCGGACACCGCCACCGACACGCCGGAGACGACGCTGGGCTCCGCCTACGCCCGCGGCGAGGGCAAGCGCGTCTTCCCCGACCCCACGGAGGCGGCGGCGCTGGTGCAGGCCATCAACGAGGCCGACACCGTGACCATGTTCTGCGGCTACGGCGCCCGCGATGCCCGCGAGGAGGTCTTCGCCCTGGCGGAGAAGATCAAGTCGCCCATCGGGCACTCCTTCCGCGGCAAGATGTTCATCGAGTACGACAACCCCTTTGACGTGGGAATGTCGGGGCTCCTCGGCTATGGCGCCTGCTACGAGGCGTCGCAGCAGGCCGACCTGTTCATCATGGTGGGCACCGATTTCCCGTACACCGACTGGCTCCCCGGCGACAACGTCGCCCAGATCGACATCGACGGCGCCCACATCGGCCGCCGCACCCCGGTCGCCTACCCCGTGGTCGGCGACGTGAAGAGCGTCATCGCCAACATCCTGCCCCACGTGGAGGAAAAGACGGATCGCTCGTTCCTCGACCGGATGCTCGCCCGCCACGCCCAGCTTCTCGAGGACGTGGTGCACACCTACACCGAGCCCGCCCGCGAGTCGCGCACGCCCATCCACCCCGAGCTCGCCGCGTCCGTTCTCGACGAGCTCGCCGCCGACGACGCCTACGTCACCGTCGACACCGGCATGTGCAACGTCTGGTCGTCGCGCTACCTCACCCCCAACGGC
Organism: Corynebacterium mycetoides; assembly: GCF_900103625.1. Taxonomy (NCBI): domain Bacteria; kingdom Bacillati; phylum Actinomycetota; class Actinomycetes; order Mycobacteriales; family Corynebacteriaceae; genus Corynebacterium; species Corynebacterium mycetoides. The sequence goes on from NZ_LT629700.1 coordinate 1,412,144, forward strand.
TCGCGCCGAGAAATGGCGTCCTACCTGCACGGCACCATGGCCAACGCGTTGCCGATGGCAATCGGCATTCAGGCCGCCAACCCCGGCCGGCAGGTGATCTCCTGGTCCGGCGACGGCGGCCTGAGCATGCTCATGGGCGAGCTGCTGACGGTGAAGCTGCACAACCTGCCCGTGAAGACGATCGTGTTCAACAACTCCTCACTGGGCATGGTCAAGCTCGAGATGATCGTCGAGGGCTTCCCCGATTTCCAGACCGACCACGCCGCCGTCAACTACGCCGCCATCGCCGAGGCGATCGGCATCACGGCCTTCCGCGTCGAGGACCCGGCCGACCTCGAGCGGGCGCTTGCCGACGCCCTTGCGCACGACGGCCCCGCCCTCGTGGACATCGTCACCGACCCCGACGCTCTGTCCCTTCCGCCGGACATCAGCTTCGGCATGCTCAAGGGGTTCACCACCGCGGGCGTGAAGGAGGTTCTCGACGGCGGCATCGGCCGCATGGTGAACCTGGCGCGGCGCAACATCCGGCACCTGGGATCGGTGGCGTCGATTGAACTGAAGTGAGCGGACTGAAGTGAGCCGAGACAAAATAGCATTACTGCCATATGCGGATATTGTTATCGAATCGGAACAGTGTGCTGTGAGAACCGTCGGTACGGTGGGTGGCGGGCCAATCGGTTCACAAATGAAAGGTTCTGAGAAAACATGACTAACCCGCAGAACGCAGGCGATACCGGCCGCGTCGCACGTGTCCGCCAGACCACCACCCGCCGCGCTGCCGGGAACGCTCCGGCAGGCTCCGAGTCCTACGCCTATGAGACTGACGCGACCGTGGCTGACGGCGATCACACCGGCCAGGAAGCCTGGATCGGCACCGACTCCACCGACGTATCCAACGGGAACGTCTCCTGGGGAGCCATCTTCGCAGGTGTCGTCACGTTCCTCGGCATCATGATTCTTCTCGGCGTCGGCGCCGCCGCGATGGGCCTGCAGGGCTTGTCGGCGACCGCGACCGGCATCTTCGCCCTGATCTCCCTGGCTCTCGCGTTCGCCGCAGCCGGCTACGTCTCCGGCGCGCTCGGCGTGCGCGCGGGCCTCTTCCACGGCTTCGCCACATGGGCGACGTCCCTGATCGCCGCCCTGGTTCTCACCGGATGGCTCGGCGCATCCATCATCGGTGGCCTCGGCTCCGCGCTCGGCACCGTGGCCCAGTCCGCCGGCAACGCCGTGAACGTCACCTCCCAGGACGCGCAGGCTGCTCAGAACAACGTTGACCAGCAGGATGCGCAGAACGCCCAGCAGCAGGCTGGCCAGACGGCCGACCAGGTCGCCCAGCAGGCCCAGGAGACCTATAACGAGGTCGCACCGCAGGCGGCAGAAGGCACGTGGTGGACGTTCGCCGGCCTCATCATCGGCGCGCTCATCTCCGCGCTCGCCGGCGCAGCCGGTGCACGCTCCGTGCTCAACCGCGAGGAGCAGCAGGTTGTGCGCCGCGCACGCCGCTGACAGCTAGCAGCGCTCACACTGCGCACGCAGTGATCTGAGAGACGCTCAACGCAAATACCCTGCACCAGCTTTGGCCCGGTGCAGGGTATTCGCTTTTACTCTGGCGAGCTCTCACCCGCTTAGCGCCTGCGGCGCCAAGGCGCCGGATCCCACGCCACCACCGCCGTCGACCGCGGGACGTGGACGAGTTCGCCGCCGCGCCGTGGCGCGGAGTTCACGCTCTTGCGCAGCCGGTCGTTTTCTTCCTGCAACTCCTCAATCTGGCTGGTGAGCTCAATGATGGTCTTGATCCCGGCCAGGTTGACTCCCTCCTCCTGCGAGAGGTGCTGGATGCGCCGCAGGAGCGAAATGTCGCGGCGCGAGTACCGGCGCCCTCCCCCGCTCGTGCGCATCGGGCTGACCAGCCCCATGCGGTCGTAGGTGCGGAGGGTTTGAGCGTGCATGCCTGTCAACTCGGCGGCAACGGAGATGACGAAGTACTCCTCGTTGTCGGTGCGGGAAGACACGTGGGGTTCACCTCCCTAGCTCAATCCGGCCCAGTCCGCGCGGGGGTCGAACCCGGAGTCCTTCTCAGCCTGGGCGTAGGCCCGCAGCGCGGACGTCGCCGCCGCGTCCAGGGAGCTCGGAACAACCACCTGCACGGTAACTAGCAAGTCTCCCGCCGTGCCGGACCTCCTCGGCACGCCACGGCCTTTCACCCTCAGGGTCCTCCCGTCGGGGGTGTTGGCGGGCACCTTGACCTTGACCGGGTTATCCAGCGTGGGCACAGTCACTGTCCCTCCCAGGGCAAGCTCCCCGAACGACACGGGGATGGTGACCTCGAGGTCATCGCCCGAGCGCGTGAACACCGTGTCCGGCTCCACATGGACGGAGACGAACAGGTCGCCGGCGGGCGTGCCGTTGGGTCCGGCCTCACCCTGGCCGGCCAGGCGCACTTTCTGCCCGTCGATGACACCGGCCGGGATGCGCACGGTAATCGACCGCGCGCGCCGCACCGTACCAGTGCCCGAGCAGGTTGGGCACGGGTCCTCAATAATCTCCCCGGTGGCGCCGCAGTACGGGCAGGGCCGCGCCATCCCGAACGCCCCGCTGTTCTCCCGCAGAAAGCCGGAGCCGGAGCAGTGGGGGCACGTCGTCGTCTTTCCGCTAAGCGAGCCCGAGCCGTGGCACGTGGTGCACGGCGCATCGCCCGTGAGCTCGAGCGGGATCGTGGTGCCCTGTACCGCTTCGCGGAAGCTCAACGTTATTTCGGTTTCGACGTCGGCCCCCCGCGACGGCCGAGCATTCCTGCCAGCAGCGCCGCCGCGGTTAAAGATGCCACCGAAGATATCACTAAAGCCGCTGTCTCCAGCCTGTCCGCCAGGTGCGGCGGATCCGAAAATGTCTCCGAGGTCGAAGTCCTGCGTCGACGTGGAGCGAAACCCTCCCGGGAATCCCGAGCCTCCTGCCCCTCCGAAACGGCCGAATCCGCCGCCGGAGTTCACCATCGATTTGAGCTCGTCGTATTCCTTGCGCTTCGCCTCGTCGCCGATCACGTCGTATGCTTCGGCGACCCGCTTGAACTTTTCCTCGGCCGCCTTGTTGTCGGGGTTGTTGTCCGGGTGATTCTCGCGCGCGAGCTTGCGGTACGCCTTCTTAATGTCGGCTGCACTCGCGGTGGAGCTCACCCCGAGGTCGCCGTAGTAGTCCTTGTTCACCCACTCCTGCTGCATCGCCATGATTCACCCTCCTTTCGGTATGTGTCATTGTCTTTGTAGTGCCTGTGGTGATTTCGTGGAAAGTCTTTTGCTTAAGTTTTATGTGAGTCTAAGTACGTAAAAACGAAGGCCGGGGCGGAAACAGCGCCTGCGCGTATCTCCGGTCCCGGCTTCACCATGGTGGCTTTATGGTGGCTTTAGGCGTCGGCCCCGTCGGCCCCGTGAGCGGAGTCGGCCTGCGGATCGCCGATGAGCACCATCGCGTTGCGCACGAGGCGCCCGCTTACCCGGTAGCCCTTGCGCAGCACCGTTCCCACGACCTTGTTGTCACCCTGGGAGAGGTCCTGCACAGCCTCGTGGATCTCCGGGTCGAAGGCGTCGCCTTCCGCGCCGAATGCTTCCACGTTCTGCCCGTCGAGCACCGCGCGAAACTTGTCCGAGAATGCCTTCAGGGGGCCCTCGTTCAGGTCGCCGTGCTGGGCGGCGAGGTCCAGATCGTCGAGCAGCGGGATCATCTCCGTGAGAACGCGGGCTTTCGCCTGCTCCGCGATCTGAGTGCGTTCGCGCTCTGTGCGGCGGCGGTAGTTCGCGTACTCCGCGGACAGGCGCTGCAGGTCTTCCGTGCGCTCGGCAAGCTGCAGCTCCGCCTCCGAAACCACCCCGTCGCCGTCGGCGTCGGGGCTGATCTCGGATGCGGGCGTATCGGTGGCCAGCACGTCTTCGATCTCGGCGTCGGAGAAGTCTCCGATGGGCTCGTCGTCGGCGTCCAGGGCGGCGGTCTCCGCCGCCTCCTCCGCCAGGGCTTCGGCCTGGTCGGGAGAGACGTACTGCTCGTCGGTGTTCTCCGGCGCGCCCGGGTCGTCCGGCATAGAAGAGTTGGTCGGGTTCGTCATCTCATCCGTCCTTACTTGTTGTCGGAGTTGGCGGTGCCGGCCTCGCCGGCGGTGTCATCGTCCTCAACCACCTCGGCGTCGACCACGTTGTCGTCTGCCGGGACGTCGGCCTGCGTCGCGCCGGTGTTGGCCTCGGCCTCGTAGAGCACCTTGCCCAGCTCCTGGGACTCGGTGGTGAGCTTCTCCACGGAGGACTTGATGGCCTCGAGGTCGTCGCCCTTGAGCGCTTCGTCGACCGCGTCCGCGGCGGCGCCGACGCGGGTCTTGAGGTCCTCGGGCAGCTTGTCGGAGTTCTCGTCCATGAACTTGCGGGTCTGGTACGCCATGGTCTCCGCGTTGTTGAGGGTCTCCTGCTCCTCGCGGCGCTTGCGGTCCTCGTCGGCGTGCGCCTCGGCGTCCTTGATCATCCGGTCGATGTCCTCCTGGGACAGCTTGGAGCCATCCTGGATGGTGATGGTGTTCTCCTTGCCGGTGCCCTTGTCCTTGGCGGACACGGAGACGATGCCGTTGGCATCGATGTCGAAGGTGACCTCGATCTGCGGCACGCCGCGCGGGGCGGGCGCGATGCCGCCGAGCTCGAAGGAGCCGAGCAGTGTGTTGGCGGACGCGATCTCGCGCTCGCCCTGGAAGACCTGGATCTGCACCGACGGCTGGTTGTCCTCAGCGGTGGTGAAGGTCTCGGAGCGCTTCGTCGGGATCGTGGTGTTGCGCTCGATGAGCTTTGTCATCACGCCGCCCTTGGTCTCGATGCCGAGCGAGAGCGGGGTGACGTCGAGAAGCAGCACGTCCTTGACGTCGCCACGCAGCACGCCGGCCTGGAGCGCGGCGCCGACGGCGACGACCTCGTCCGGGTTCACGCCCTTGTTGGCGTCCTTGCCCGAGAGCTCCTTGACCAGCTCGGAGACGGCCGGCATACGGGTCGAGCCGCCGACCAGGACAACCTGGTCGATGTCGCCGACGGACATTCCGGCGTCCTTGATCACCTGGTTGAACGGCGCCTTGGTGCGGTCCAGGAGGTCGGAGGTGATCTTCTGGAACTCGGTGCGGGTCAGGGTCTCGTCGAGGAACAGCGGGTTCTTGTCCGCGTCCACCGTGATGTACGGCAGGTTGATGGAGGTCTGCTGCTGGGAGGACAACTCGATCTTCGCCTTCTCCGCGGCCTCACGCAGGCGCTGCAGCGCCATCTTGTCCTTGGTCAGGTCGATGCCGTTCTGCGCCTTGAACTTGTCCACCAGCCAATCGACGATGCGCTGGTCCCAGTCATCGCCGCCGAGCTCGTTGTCGCCGGCGGTGGCGAGCACCTCGACCACGCCGTCGCCGATCTCGAGGAGGGAGACGTCGAAGGTGCCGCCGCCGAGGTCGAACACCAGGATGGTCTGCTCCTTGTCGGCCTTCTCTAGGCCGTACGCGAGAGCCGCCGCGGTGGGCTCGTTGACAATGCGCAGCACGTTCAGGCCCGCGATCTGGCCGGCCTCCTTGGTTGCCTGGCGCTGGGCGTCCTCGAAGTACGCGGGGACGGTGATCACGGCGTCGACGACCTCGTCACCGAGGTAGGCTTCAGCGTCGCGCTTCAGCTTCATCAGGATGCGGGCGGAAATCTCCTGCGGGGTGTACTTCTTGTCGTCGATGTCCACAGTCCAGTCCTCGCCCATGTGGCGCTTGACGGAGCGGATGGTGCGGTCGACGTTGGTCACCGCCTGGTTCTTCGCGGACTGGCCGACGAGCACCTCGCCGTTCTTGGCGAATGCGACGACCGACGGGGTCGTGCGCGAGCCCTCCGAGTTGGCGATAACGACAGGGTCGCCGCCTTCGAGGACAGCAACCACCGAGTTCGTGGTACCAAGGTCAATGCCTACTGCACGTGCCATGTGTGAAACTCCTTTAACGCTGTTGTTTGTCTGTGTTGTTTGTTCAAGTTGAATGCATCCGACTCAACTTCTGCCACCCCACTATACACGCCGGGACGCCGCCTTGAGCCGTTCACACTCAACTTACACAACTCGCCTGTGGCCAAAGTTGTTCCACACAATCCATGCTTCATTCTTTTCGCCTGCTTATCGACGCCAAAACGCACGCCCCGGACATCGTCGAGGCGTGCTGGTGCGGCGGAATCAGAACAGGCCGGTCGGGTTGTTGGAGTAGCTCACCAGTAGGGCCTTCGTTTGCTGGTAGTGAGCCAGCATCATGAGGTGGTTTTCGCGCCCGATGCCGGACTGCTTGTAGCCGCCGAAGGCCGCGTGCGCCGGGTAGCTGTGGTACTGGTTCACCCACACGCGACCGGCCTGGATGGCCCGACCCGCGCGGTAGGCGGTGGTGCCGTTGCGCGACCACACGCCGGCGCCGAGGCCGTAGATCGTGTCGTTGGCGATGGAGATCGCTTCGTCGAAATCCTTGAACGTGGCCACGGACAGCACAGGGCCGAAGATCTCCTCCTGGAAAATCCTCATGTCGTTGGTGCCCTTGAACACGGTCGGTTCGATGTAGAAGCCGCCGTCGAGGCCGTCGATGCGGTTCACGCCGCCGCCGGTGAGCACCTCCGCGCCTTCCTTCGGGCCGATATCGAGGTAGCCGGTGATCTTGTCCATCTGCTCGCGCGAGGCCTGCGCGCCCATCTGCACAGTGGTATCGAGCGGGTTGCCGGTGGTGATTTGCTTGACACGCTGCACGCCCAGCTCGAGGAACTCCTCTGCGATGGACTCGTGCACCAGCGCGCGCGACGGGCAGGTGCACACCTCGCCCTGGTTGAGCGCGAACATGGCGAAGCCTTCGACGGCCTTGGCCCGGAACTCGTCGTCGGCATCCATGATGTCGGCGAAATACAGGGCGGGAGACTTGCCGCCGAGTTCGAGGGTAACCGGGATGATTTTGTCCGCGGCGGCCTTGTTGATGATCTTGCCCACCTCAGTCGAGCCGGTGAAGGCGATCTTGGCGATGCGGTCCGACCCGGACAGCGCCGCGCCTGCCTCGTCTCCGTACCCGTTGACGATGTTGATCACGCCGGCCGGGATGAGGTCGCCGATGATGTCCATCAGGTAGAGGATGGAGGCAGGCGTCTGCTCCGCCGGCTTCATCACCACCACGTTGCCGGCCGCCAACGCGGGCGCGAGTTTCCACGCCGCCATCAGCAGCGGGAAGTTCCAGGGGATGATTTGGCCCACCACGCCGAGTGGCTCGTTGAAGTGGTACGCCACCATGTCCTCGTCGATCTGCGACAGGCGCCCCTCCTGAGCGCGAATCGCCCCGGCGAAATAGCGGAAGTGGTCGATGGCCAGGGGAATGTCGGCCGCAAGGGTCTCGCGCACGGCCTTCCCGTTCTCCCACGTCTCAGCCACGGCGATGTCTTCGAGGCGCTCCTCCATGCGGTCGGCAATTTTGAGGAGCAAGCCCGCCCGCTCCGCGGGAGAGGTGCGGCCGAACGCGTCCGCGGCTTTGTGGGCGGCGTCGAGCGCTTTCTCGATGTCCGCAGCCTTGCCCCGGGCAACCTCACAAAAAACCTCGCCGGTGACGGGCGTGACGTTCTCGAAGTACTCGCCGTCGGCAGGGGCGACCCACTCGCCGCCGATGTAGTTGTCGTAGCGCTTCCTGAATGTGACGGAGGAGCCGTCGGTTCCGGGGTTGGGGTAGACAGTCACTAAGATTCCTTTCCTAGGGAAAACAACGTGGTGTGACAGAGGTTACACATCTGCGGCATCAGGCGACTGGTTTTCTGCAAAAAAGTCCGAACTGCGAGGTCAACCGCGCGATGTCGTCAATGAACCCGAGACCCACGGTGAAATCACCCCGGAAAACGCGAGCTGCTCGCGCGACGGTGGTGGCGCCATGTCGGGGAATGTCCCTCCGTAAACGTTCTGCACAGCCGTCCCGCCCATCTGGCAAGATAAGTCAATGTGAGCAAAGACAACGGACGCACCGAACGGCCCGGCACCGAGCGGGGCCGGGCCTCGGGCAATCAGGACGACAGGGACAGCAGGGATTTCGTGGGCGCCCTCGACACGACGGTCGAGGAGCCGACGATGTTCCCCACTCCGGCGGACGCCGCCCAGGAACTCTCGGGCGCGCCCGTCGACAAGGGCGACATCATCGCCTCCGACGGTCGAACAGCCGCCGCGTGGGCTCTGCGTTTCATCATTCTCGTCGCTGCCACCGCACTACTGCTCTACCTGCTGCGCTACGTGTGGTTCGGGGTCTTGCCGGTGCTGCTCGCCCTGATTGTGTGCACGGTGCTGTGGCCGCCCGTGCGTTTCCTGCGCAGCAAAGGTTTTCCCGCCGCGCTCGCCGTCCTCCTGGTCATCGTCGGCGCTTTCGCCATCTTCGGCGCCATCATCGCGGCCATGGCACCGATAGTCCGCGATCAGGGCGGACAGCTTGTGACCCAGGCGCAGGCGGGCATCAACCAGATCATCGCGTGGGCCGAAGAGAACCTCACGTTCGTCGAAGGTGATCAAATCCAGCAGGGCATTTCGCAGGCGGCGGACTTTGTGCGCAGCCAGGCGTCGAATATCGCCTCCGGCGTCTTCACCGGCCTGGGCGCGGTAGCGAGTATCGGAACCACCTTGGTTCTCACGCTGATTCTGACCTTCTTCTTCCTCAAGGACGGAGACTCCTTCCTCCCCTTCCTGCGCAAGTACATGGGCGTGAAGACAGGCTGGCACCTGACGGAAGTGCTCATGCGATCCTGGAACACTCTCGCCGGATTCATCCGCACCCAGGCCCTCGTGTCAGCCGTGGACGCGTTCTTCATCGGCGTCGGCTTGATCATCCTCGGTGTTCCGCTGTGGCCGGTTCTTGCTGTGATCACGTTCTTCGCAGGCTTCATCCCGATCATCGGCGCCTTCACCGCTGGCGCGCTCGCTGTGATCGTCGCTCTGGTCTCCAACGGGCTGACCAACGCCATCCTCGTCCTCATCCTCGTCGTCGCGGTTCAGCAGATAGAGGGCAACATCTTGCAGCCTGTCTTGCAGTCGCGCGCGATGGGCCTGCACGCGGCAGTCGTCCTCCTCGCAGTCGCCCTCGGGGGAACCCTGTTCGGCATCGTCGGCGCTTTCCTGGCGGTGCCTGTTGCCGCGGTTGCCGCCGTCTTCCTCGGTTACTGGGCGGAAATGGTCTCGCTGCGCGCCGGTGAGATCACAGCCGATGACATCAAGATCGCGACTCAGCAAAGCCAGACCTTGGACTCCAAGGAGGCGTTCGTGGCTGTACGCGAGCGGATGCGCGCGATCGGACGCAGCAGGGAAGGACAGTCACCCACACCGGTGAGCCAGAAGAGAGGTTCAACCCGCGTGCCCTCCTCTCAGGAAGCTCCCCCCCACCGCTACGACCGAGAGGTCCCCGGACGCACCCGCGCGATCGAAGACGACGCGAAGGACGCGTAGCGTTCCTGCCCGGTGGCCTGCACTTTCTGCAGACCACCGGGTTTTTCTCTACCGTGGATCGTGTAGTTACAACAATCAACACTGTGGAAGGAGATCGCCACAATGGCTGACCTCGCAGGAAAGAAAATCGCTATTATCTCCACCGACCGGTTCGAGGATTCGGAGCTGACCTCCCCGAAGGAGGCCGTGGAAGCGGCCGGCGCCACCACGGACGTGATTTCCACGGAGTCCGGGGAAATCGAGGGCAAGAACGGCACGAAGGTCCCGGTTAGCCTCACCACCGCCGAGGCGAAGGCCGAGGATTACGACGCCCTTATCCTGCCGGGCGGCACCGGCAACGCCGACACCATCCGCACCGACGATGAGGCCGTGCGGTTGGTCAAGGAGTTCCGTGACGCGGATAAGCCGGTCGGTGTTATCTGCCACGGCGGATGGATTCTCACCGAGGCAGACGTCATTAAGAACGTTAAGCTCACCTCCTACAAGTCCCTCAAGACGGACCTGAGCAACGCCGGCGCCAATTGGGTGGACGAGGAAGTCGTCGTTGACGGCGGCTTCATCTCCTCGCGCACCCCGGAGGATCTGCCTGCCTTCAACAAGGCGATCGTGACGGAGTTCGCGAAGTAGCACTACCGCGCCAGTTCTACAGAAGCTCCCCCCGGTTTCATACCGGGGGGAGCTTTTTTCGTCGCTTAGCGCGGCGTCGTGGCTAGAACGAGGAACCGAGGGTGGTCGTGGAGCTGCCCACCAGACCACTGCCCACGGTGCTGGACGCCTCGGCGAGGCGAGCGCTGGAGCCTTCCGCGATGCCGCCGTGTTCATGCGGGTCAACGACATCGCCCCGCGCGTAGCTCGGCAGCTCGGGCTCGGAGAGGTAGCGAGGCTCGCCCAGTGCCGCCAAGTACTCCGGTGCCGCGTGAAGCACCGAAACCAGGTTGAGCAGGTTGGTATGCGGAGCGAGGAGGCGCCCGCAGTCCGCCGGCGCGATACGCGCCGGGTTCGCCGGGCCATCGTTGTTCAAGGCGTCGAACGCCAGCTGGTAGGCGGTGTTGTTGAGCAGCAGGGTGATGTGGCCCGCGTACTGGTTGGGGCAGACGTCCTGGACCGGAATGTTCGTGCCGCCGAGGATGGAACTGGCCAAGTGAGCCGGCTGGATGCCCGGATCGGTTTTGCTGAAGATGCTGGTGGCATCGATGTTCTCCGGCAGGGGAGCTGCGTTGAGCGCCTGCAGGAACTTCGAACGCGGGTGCATCTGCCAGGCGATGACGGGACAAGTAACCACCACTTCGCACACCGGCTCAATCAACGTCGTGCCGCGCACGGCGCCGGCGAGTGAGATGAAATCGTCCACCAGGGCCGCGGCGCTGGCGTCGTAACGCATGGCCCACATCGCGGCGGGCGTGCCCGCGCTATGCCCGATGACGCTGACGTCTCGTCCGAGGCGTGCCTGGGCGAGCTTGATGCCCTGGGCGACGTACAGCGCGGTCTGAGTGAGGTCACCCCGGCCACTGTGCGGAGGCTGCACCCAGCACACGTCGAAGCCCTGCTCGGTGAGCTGCGGGATGAAGTTGGAACCGAACGTTTGGAAGATGTCGGCGGCGACCCCGGAGACGAGCACGACGGTCTTCGTTGCGGCGGGATCCGCCGTGGGCTCGGCGCAGCCGAACGCGGAGTTAAGCTCCTCAACCGGTGGGACATAGTCGCCCATGGCGTAGGCGTCCAATCCGTGCGCCGTCGACGAACCGACGAGGAGAGAGCTTCCGTTTGGCACTTCCTGCGCTCCGGCGGGGGCCACCACCCCGCCGAGGGCCACCACCACGGCGCCTATAGCGGCGAGAATCCACTTAAATCTGAACACTATAAATGCTCCATCTAGCTTGCTCGCCGCAAAAACATTGCGGCGAGGTATCGAAAAAGATAACAATTGACTAATAGATGGTGCTCCACATGTTGTTACATCACCGAAATCGCCCCAGCTCCGTCACCTGTTCCGCGGTGCCGCCGGTACAGGGCACTTCTTGTTACGCCCGGCGCGTGGTTTACCCTTGCTCTGTGACGCAACCGAGCACTCTTCCCCGCCTGTCTTTCCTCGACAGGTTTCTCCCCGTGTGGATCCTGCTGGCCATGGGCGCCGGCCTGGCCATCGGCCGATTCATCCCCGCCGTCCCCGGCGCCCTCGGCGCGATGGAGGTCGGGGGAATTTCCCTGCCCATCGCACTCGGTCTGCTGGTAATGATGTACCCGCCGCTGGCCAAAGTCCGCTACGACAAAGCCGGCGCGATCGCCTCCGACACACGGTTAATGGCGGTGTCTCTCACCCTGAACTGGGTCGTCGGCCCGGCCGTGATGTTCACCCTGGCGTGGATCTTCCTGCCGGATCAGCCCGAGTTGCGCACCGGCCTCATCATCGTCGGCCTGGCGCGCTGCATCGCGATGGTCCTAGTGTGGTCGGATCTCGCCTGCGCCGACCGCGAGGCCACCGCAGTGCTCGTGGCCATCAACTCCGTGTTCCAGGTCCTCATGTTCGGAATCCTGGGGTGGTTCTACCTGCAGGTCCTCCCCTCCTGGCTGGGGCTTGACACCGCATCCGCGCAGTTTTCCCTGACCGCCATCGTCGGCTCCGTCGCCGTCTTCTTGGGCGTCCCGCTTGCCGCCGGGGCGCTCTCCCGCATCATCGGCGAGGCGACGCGCGGCCGGGCGTGGTACGAAAACACGTTCCTGCCCGCGGTGTCGCCGCTGGCGCTCATCGGACTGCTCTACACCATCGTCCTGCTGTTCTCGCTGCAGGGAGACAAGATCGTCGCCCAGCCGTGGACGGTCGCGCGAGTCGGCGTGCCCCTGCTGCTCTACTTCATCGGCATGTTCGCCATCGCGCTCGCCGCGTCCAAGGCAACCGGGATGGGCTACGCCCAGTCGGCCTCGGTGAGCTTCACCGCGGCGGGCAACAACTTCGAGCTCGCCATCGCCGTGTCCATCGGCACCTTCGGCGCGACCTCCGCCGAGGCCCTGGCGGGCACGATCGGACCGCTGATCGAGATCCCGGTTCTCGTCGGACTCGTATATTTCATGGTGTGGGCCGGCACGAAACTCTTCCCCTCCGACCCCACTCTTCCCCCGCGCTGAAAGGAAACCCGCGATGACCCACACCCCGTCCGTCCTCTTCGTCTGCGTCAGCAACGGCGGAAAATCCCAGATGGCCGCGGCACTCGCGCGCAAGCGCGCGGGCGACCGCCTCGAGGTGCACTCCGCAGGCACCGCCCCGGGCACGACGCTCAACGCCGAATCCGTCGAGGCCATCGCCGAGGCGGGCGCCGACATGTCCGGCGGCCGCCCCACCGCCGTCGACCCCGAGCTGCTGCGCCGGGTGGACCGCACCATCATCCTCGGCACCGACGCCCAGCTCGAGCTGCCCGCCGACGCCCGCGGCACCCTCGAACGCTGGGAGACCGACGAGCCTTCGCTGCGCGGCATCGGGGGCATGGAGCGCATGCGACTGCTTCGCGACGACATCGACGCCCGGGTCGCCACGCTCGTAGATGAGCTGACCCAGAAGTAACTACCGCTTCAGGGCGGCCCTGACCAACCGCGCCGCGAAGCGCGGCAGGTCGTCGCTCACGGCCGCCAGCTCGCGCGGGTCCTCCGGCAGGCCGAGGATCCGAGCGCCCTGCAGCGCCTTCGCGTCAAACACCGGCGCCAGCTCCGGCCACACCCCCTGCGCCTCGCGCGCGAACATGCGCGCGCACGCTGGGCCCACCCCGTCGAAAAGCTGCAGTGACGACGGCGCGCCGGCGCGCAGAGCGCGCAGGTCCCCGTCGTAGTCCCGCATCAGTTGCTCGCTCATGGCTTTCAGGCGCGCGGTCGTGGAGACGTCGTAACGCGCATAGCCCGCCCGGCCGAAAACCTGGATGAAGGTGGAGCTCGGCGTGTCCACCATGGCGCGCGGGGAGGTCAAGCCCGCGGCAAACAACCCGCGCGCGGCGGCCACGGCGACGGACGAGGTGATCGGCTTCGCCTGCAGCATGCACAGGGTGAGCAGCTGGAACAACGGGCCGGCGGCGTTGTCGAGCTCGATGCCCGCCTCCTCGGCGAAAGTCAGTGTCACGTCATCTTCCATATCAGCCGGTTATAGTCGCGTACATGAACAAGCACCACTTTGCACTCAAGGTCACCGGCGGCAAACTCGTCGTGGCCGACATCACCGACGACGGCGACACAATCACCGCCGCCACCATCTCGGGGGACTTCTTCCTCGAGCCGGAGGAAGCGTACGACGCCATCAACAACGCGCTGGTCGGTGCGAGCGTCAGCGACGTCACCGACATCCTCGAGGAGCGCGTGGAACGGGCACTCGCCGACATCGACGGGGTCGACCTCCACGGGTTCTCCCCGCGCGACGTTGCGGTGGTCACGCGCCGCGCGCTTGTCGACGCCAAGGACATCACCGATTACGAATGGACTGTAATCCACTCCCCCGTGCTGCCCACCCCGCTGAACGTGGCGCTCGACGAGTACCTGCTCGAGGAGGTCCGCGCCGGCCGCAAGGGCCCCATGCTGCGGTTTTGGGAGTGGGAGGACAGGGCCGTGGTGTTCGGCTCGTACCAGTCCTACCGCAACGAACTCGACCCGGAGGGGGTGCAGCGCCACGGCATCGTCCCGGTGCGGCGCATCTCCGGCGGCGGGGCGATGTTTATGGAGGGCGGCAACTGCGTGACGTACTCGCTCTACATGCCCGACGACATTGTGCGGGGGCTCAGTTACGTCGATTCGTACCAGTACCTCGACGCGTGGGTCCTCGCCGGGTTGAAGCAGCTCGGCGTCAACGCGTGGTACGTGCCCATCAACGACATCACCTCCGACGGCGGCAAGATCGGCGGCGCCGCGCAGAAGCGCGTCCCGGGCGCCGTGTTGCACCACACCACGATGAGCTACGACATCGACGCCGACAAGATGGCGGAGGTGCTGCGCCCGGCCAAGGTCAAGCTGGCCGACAGGGGGGTGCGGTCCGCCAAGAAGCGCGTCGACCCGCTGCGCCGGCAGACCGGCGTCTCGCGCTCGGAGGTGATCGAGACGCTGATCTCCACGTTCATGTCCCGCTACCCCGCCACGCGCGGCGAGCTTACCGACGCCGACCTCGCCGCGGGCCAGGAGCTGGTGGACGCGAAGTTCTCCAGCGATGAGTGGACCCGACGCATCTCGTAGGGAAAACGCCGGGTACAACCCCCAAAGACCCCCCGAAGACCCCCCGAAGACCTTAGCGGGATCGAGCGTGGTTTTCCGCGCCTTCTGCCGCGCCGAGGTCTTCTTTCAGCTGCTCCCTTTCTGACGCGGCACGCGAGTTGGCCCGGGCTTTGACGGCGCCGCGGTAGCACAGCACCGCGCCGATCGCGATCACGAGCACGCGCACGACCCACAGGTTGTCGTCCAGGCCGATGGCCTTGAGCACCGTCGGCAAGTTGAGCGCCACGATGAGCGTGCCCACGAACCCGCCGAGGAGGATCGGGTTGAGGCGGGTGACCAGCCACGCCGCGAGCGGGGCCGCGATGACGCCGCCGATGAGGAGTGCGACAACCGCGGCGAGGTTGGCCACCAGATCCTGCCACATACTGATGAGGAAGCCCGCCGTGGCCGCGAAGGTGACAAAGAACTCCGCCGTGTTGACGGTGCCCACAATGCGGCGCGGCTCGGAGCGCCCTGCCGCCAGCAGCGTGGAGGTGGTAACAGGGCCCCACCCGCCGCCGCCGGTGGCGTCGACGAACCCGCCGAACAAGCCGAGCCCGCCCAGGAAACCGCGGGAGTGGGGCTTTGAGGTCGACCTGCGCTGCGTCAGCCCGCGGGAGAAACGCAGCATCAGGTTCGCGCCGATGAGCGCGAGAATCAGCGCCATGATCGGCTTGGCCACCTCGGTGGACAGGTTGGACAACACGGTGGCGCCCGCAAAGGCGCCGATGGAGCCCGGGATGCCGATGGCGGCAACGACCTTCCAGTCGACGTTGCCGAATCGCCAGTGCGAGAGGCCGGAGACGAAAGTGGTGCCCAGCTCAGCGGTGTGCACGACGGCCGAGGCCTGCGCCGGCCCGAGGCCGGCGAGCATAACCAAAATGGTGGTGGAGGTGACGCCGAACCCCATGCCGAGGCCGCCGTCGACAAGCTGGGCCGCCAGCCCAGCCACAGCGATGAGAATCAGCGTAGTGAGGTTGTTCATGTTAGGTCTCGTGCCTTCCGGTGTTTCGGTGCAGGGCCTCGCGGTAGCGCGAGGCGACGATGTCCGACAGATCTGTGGTCAGAGGTGCCGAGTGGGTAAAGGTCGCGCCCGTCGCGTCCTGGATGTGGCCCAGGGCGCCGGTGACGCGGTCGAGCAGGAGTCCGTCCGTGACGAACAGCGGCAGCAGGTGCATTCGCTCCCGCGACCGCGCGGCCGCTGTGATGCCGCTGTTGCCGATCAGATCGCCGGTGCCCGTGGCGGGGACCACCGTGACCTCGTGTCCGCTGACGCGCGCGAGCTCCTCCCCCAGCGCCACGGTGGCCGCGGCGGCGGCTGCGTTGGAGGTGCCCACGGGGTAAAGGATGACGGGTGCGCCGGAGGGGGCGTCGAGAAGCAGGCGGTGGGCGAGCACGTCCACCACGTCCGCGCCCTGGCCGAGGCCGTCGGCGAGCACGAGGTCGAGCCCCGTGGCCTCGCGCGCCGCCGCGAACGCCGCGGGGACGTCCTTGGTTGCGTGGAAGGCGCGGGTAAAAAGCAGCGGCACGACGACCGCGCTGGTGTACCCGGCGTCGGCAGCGGCGCGGGCCGCCCCGGTCAGATCCGGGGACGTGAACTCGAGGTGTGCATCAACCGCGTCCACCCCGAGGGAGATCGCCGCCGCCGCCGTTAAGCGTTCGACCCCGCGCTGGGCGCAGTCGTGCCGCGAACCGTGCGACAGCGTGATCAGGGCGTGCACCGGATCTACCTCAGCCGGGTTCCCACGAGACCCGCGGCGAGGGTGGAGCCGCTTGCCTGGTCGACGAGCAGGAAGTTGCCCATGGCGCCGCGCGCGGCGTACTCCTGGACGGGCAGCTCGCGCGCGACCTGGATGGTCACGTGCGCGATGTCGTTGAGGCCGAAGGACTCGGCCTGGTCGATGTCATTCGCGCTCGAATCGATGTCAATGAGCTTGTCGACGCCCACCACACGCCCCCTCTCCAGGGCCGTGCCGTAGCGGACCTTGACGGCCTGGCCAGCACCGACAGACTTGTCCGTCAGGCCCACCACGGTGGCGCGGAACTCGCGCACCGGCTCCGGGGTGGTGCCGGCGGAGATGAGGTCGCCGCGCACGAGGTCGATCTCGTCCGCCAACCGCAGCGCGACGGAATCCCCCGCGCGGGCGGAATCCAGCTCCCCGTCGGCGGTGTCGATGTGGGTCACCGTCGTGGTGCGCCCGCCCGCCGTGACGGTGTCGCCGACGCGGATCTCGCCGGCGTTGACCCGGCCCGCGTAGGCGCGGTAGTCGCTAGCGTGCTCGCGCAGCACGTACTGGATGTTGAAGCGGAAGTCCAGCTCGAGGGCGCGTCCCGAGTTCACCGGGATCTCCTCCAGCAGCTCCAGCACGGTCGGGCCGGTGTACCAGTCCATGTGGGTGGAGCGCTCGACCACGTTGTCGCCCTTGAGGGCGGAAATGGGCACGACGTGCGGGTCCTCGATCCCCAGCTCGGCGGCCTTTGCCTCGAACGTGTCGCGGATCGCGGTGAAGGTCTCTTCCGAGTAGTCGACCAGGTCGATCTTGTTCACGCCGAGGATCACGGTTTTCACGCCCAGCAGCGCGGCGACGGTGAGGTGGCGCACTGTCTGCTCGACGACGCCGTTGCGGGCGTCGACCAGCAGCACCACCACCTGGGAGGTGGACATCCCGGTGACCGTGTTGCGGGTGTACTGCACGTGGCCCGGGGTGTCGGCCAGTATGAAGGTGCGCTTGTCGGTGGCGAAGTAGCGGTAGGCCACGTCGATGGTGATGCCCTGCTCGCGCTCGGCGCGCAGGCCGTCGACAAGCAAGGAAAGGTCGAGGCCGTCGAAACCACGGTCGGCGGAGGTGCGCTCGACGGAGGCGAGCTGGTCCGCCAGCACGCTCTTGGTGTCGTGCAGGAGGCGGCCCACGAAGGTGGACTTGCCGTCATCGACGGAGCCGGCGGTGCACAGGCGCAGCGTCTGGCGCTGGGAGAGGATGTCAGTGACAGGAGCGCTCATCAGAAGTAGCCCTCTTTCTTGCGGTCTTCCATGGAGGACTCGCTGAGTCGGTCGTCTGCGCGGGTCGCGCCACGCTCGGTGAGTGTGGAGTTGGCGATCTCCGCCAGGACGGCGTCGATCGTCGTCGCGTCGGAGTCGACGGCGCCGGTGCACGACATGTCGCCCACCGTGCGGTAGCGCACCTGGCGCACCTCGAGCGTTTCGCCCTCGCGCGGCCCGCCCCACTCACCGGCCGTCAGCCACATGCCGTCGCGGTTGAACACCTCGCGCTCGTGCGCGAAGTAGATCTCCGGCAGGCGGATGCCGCGGGCGCCGATGTACTCCCACACGTCGGCCTCCGTCCAGTTGGAGATGGGGAACACGCGCACATTCTCGCCGGGCAGCTTCTCGCCGTTGTAGAGGTCCCACAGCTCGGGGCGCTGGCGGCGCGGATCCCAGCCACCGAAGGTGTCGCGGATGGAAAAGACGCGCTCCTTGGCGCGGGCGCGCTCTTCGTCGCGGCGCGCGCCGCCGAGCACGGCGTCGTAGCCCACCTCGGCGATGGTCTCCACCAGCGGCACCGTCTGCAACGGGTTGCGGGTGCCGTCGGGGCGCTCCACGAGGTCGCCGCGGTCGATCCAGTCCTGGACCTCGGCCACCCGCAGGCGCACGCCGTACTCGGCCACGATCTCGTCGCGGAACTGGATCACCTCCGGGAAGTTGTGCCCGGTGTCCACGTGCAACAGCTCGATCGGCATCGCGGCCGGCGCGAACGCGCGGCGCGCCAGCTCGAGGACCACGCAGGAGTCCTTGCCGCCGGAAAACAGAAGCCCGACCTTGTCAAACTGTCCCGCCACCTCGCGCAGGATATGGATGGACTCGTTCTCCAAGTCCTTGAGGTGGGGCGAAATGCCGCCCGCCGCATTCGTCGTCGTGTTATTCATAGCAACAGTCATCTTTAGCCCTTATTCGTGGAGTCCGCATTCTGTCTTGGCGCTAAACGCCCAGCGGCCCGCCCGCGGGTCGTCGCCCTCCGCAACCGGCAGCGTGCAAGTGGCGCACCCGATGGAGGGGTAACCCTGCCTGGTCAGCGGGTGGATGATGAGGTTGTTGCGCTCCTCGAAGGCGTCGGTGTCCTCCAGCGTCCACGTCACCAGCGGCGAAATCTTCAACCGGCCCGTCGCGTCGAGCGAGAGGGCGGGCGCCTTCGCGCGGGTCGGGCCGTCGGCACGCCGCAGGCCGGTGACCCAGCCCACGTACGGGCTCATGTGCACCGCCAGCGGCTCCACCTTGCGCATGCGGCAGCACGCCGTCGGGTTGGAGCGGTACAGGTTCGGCCCGTAGGTCGCGTCCTGCTGCTCGCGCGACAGGATTGCCTTCGCGCGCACCAGCTTGTGGGAGGGGTAGCGGCGCTCCACCTGGTCGGCCACCTCGAGGGTCTCCGGGAAGTGGTACTCGGTGTCCAGGAAGAGGAAGTCCGCGTCGGGCAGGTGCTTTTCCGCCAGCTCCGCCAGCACCGTGTTCTCCATCGACAGGGTGACCACGAGCGGACCCGGGGCGTACTCATGGGCCCAGCCGAGGATGACGTCGGCGGGGGCGTTGTAAAGCTCGCGGGCATGCTTGTCGACGAGCTCTTCATTGCGCGCCCGGATCTCCGGATCCAGCGGCGCCGTCTCGCGGGGTCCTTCAGGGCTGACCTCGGGATCCGCGAAATTGCCGGAGGGGCCTGTAAGCAGGTTAATCATCGTTTCTCACCTTTCGTACGTTCCCTTCAGTGTGGCTGACTTCGCGCAGCACCGCATCATGACCGTGTCTGCGCAGCGATTCCTGCAGGGCGTCTTCGGTGGATTTAGCTGGCGCCGCCGCGACGACCGGATCGTCCTGACCAAAGAACTTCACCTCGAAAACACGCAGGCACTCCCCGCACTTCCAGGCGAAGTCCGTCTCCTCGTTGGGGTAGAGCTCCTCGCCCGCGCAGTAGGGGCAGTACGTGGGGAAGTTCCGGTTCGGATTCGGCGCGCGGCGCAGGCTCACCGGAGGGCCTCCTCGTCGGCGCGCTGCAGCCAGTCGCGGAAGATCTCGCCCTCTTCGCGCTGGTCGACATAGTTCTGCACCACGCGGGTGACGTAGTCCGTCAGCTCGGAGGAGAGCACCTTGTGGCCCCGCAGCTTGCGGCCGAAGTTCGCCCCGTCGCCGATGGTGCCGCCCAGGTGGACCTGGAAGCCCTCCACCTTCTCGCCCTCGGAGTTGACCACCATCTGGCCCTTCAGGCCGATATCGGAGATGTGGTGGCGGGCGCACGCGTTCGGGCAGCCGTTGAGCGAGATGGACACGGGCGAGTCGAGGTCTCCGAAGCGCTCCTCCAGCTCGTCGGCAAGCTCGATGGCCCGGGACTTGGTGGTCACGTGCGCGAGCTTGCAGTACTCCAGGCCGGTGCAGGAGAGCAGGCCGCGGCGGAACTCGCTGGGCTTGGAGTACAGGCCCATGTTCCCCAGGTCCGCGGTGAGCTGTACCACGTCCTCCTCGCGCACGTCCAAGAACAGCAGCTCCTTGAAGGGGGTGAAGCGCAGGCTGGTGAGCCCGTAGGACTCGGCAAGCTCGGCGGCGGCGATGAGCTGTTCGCCGGACATGTGGCCGAGCGTGGGCTTGACGCCGATGTAGAAGTTGCCGTCCTTCTGCTCGTGCACGCCGATGTGGTCGCGGTCGACGAGGTTGCTGGGCGCCTTCGGGCCGTCGGGAAGTTTGTATCCCAGGTATTCCTTTTCCAGGATCTCGCGGAACTTCTGCACGCCCCACTCGGCGACGAGGAACTTCAGGCGCGCGCGGTTGCGCAGCCGGCGGTAGCCGTAGTCGCGGAAGATGCGCACGACGTTGGCCCACACCTCAGGCACCTGCTCGAGGGTGACAAACGCGCCGAGGGACTGCGCGAGCATCGGGTTGGTTGACAGCCCGCCGCCCACGAAGCACTCGAAGCCGGGGCCGAGCTCGGGGTGCTCGACGCCGATGAAGGCGAGGTCGTTGATCTCGTGGACGACGTCCTGGCGCGCGTTGCCGGAGATGGCGGTCTTGAACTTGCGCGGCAGGTTCTGGAACTCGTCGTCGGTGACGATCTCATGGATGCGGCGGATCGCCGGCGTGGCGTCGATGATCTCGTCCTTGGCGATGCCGGCCACGGGGGACCCCAGCACCACGCGCGGCACGTCGCCGCAGGCGTCCCAGGTGTTGAGCCCGACGCTTTCGAGCCTGTCCCAGATCGCGGGGACGTCCTCGATGGCCACCCAGTGCAGCTGGATGTTCTGCCGGTCCGTCAAGTCCACGGTGGAGCGCGCCCAGTCGCGCGAGATTTCGCCGACGACCTTGGCCTGCTCCGTGGTGCACTGTCCGCCGTCGAAGCGGATGCGCATCATGAAGTACTCGTCCTGGAGCACCGAGTTGTCTTGGCCCGTGAATTCGCCGCCGAGGTTCTGCTTGCGCTGGGTGTACATGCCCAGCCACTTGAAGCGCGGCGCGAGGTCCTCGGGCGGGATGGACGCGAAGCCCTGCTTGGAGTAGATGTCAATGACGCGCTGCTTGACGGCCATCACCGGCTCGAGTTGCTTGAGCTCCTCGTCGTGGTTGAGCGGGGCGGTGCCGTCGATAAGCCATTGGCCCTCGGGCTTTTTCGACCGGGCCTTGACTTCGCGCGTCTTGGCGGTAGCGGATGTCATAACACTCCTTCGGTATAGACCGTGCGGTCTATTTTTCTGCCGAATTTCGGCTATTCGCACGCAGTCTGCCGTACAACTTTGTCTATGGCAATAGCGGGCGTATCGACGGGGCGTTTATCCAGGCTTTATAGCCCTGAATGAAAATTCAGGCGGCGGGATTCTGAATGTATTTGCGCCGGGAAACTTGACACCGGGCCTGCGTTGGGTAGATTTTCAGACCAAGCGGTCTATGGGCTACCATGGATGAATATAAAAACCGTACCCGAAAGGATCTCCCCCTTATGAGTCTGCGCGTCGCCGTCATCGGCGCCGGCCCAGCCGGTATCTACGCCTCCGACCTGCTCATCCGCAACGAAGACCTCGACATCTCCGTCGACCTCTTCGAGCAGATGCCCGCACCCTTCGGGCTGATCCGCTACGGCGTGGCGCCGGACCACCCGCGCATCAAGGGCATCGTCAAATCCCTCCACAACGTGCTGGACAAGCCGCACCTGCGCCTGCTGGGCAACATCGAGGTGGGCAAGGACATCACTATCGATGAGCTGCGCGACTACTACGACGCCATCGTCATCTCCACCGGCGCCGTCCGCGACCGCGAGCTGCTCATCCCCGGCGGCGACAAGTCCATCGGCGCCGGCTGGTTCGTCGGCTTCTACGACGGCAACCCCCGCTTCAACCGCGACTGGGACCTCTCCGCGCGCGAAGTAGCCGTCATCGGCGTGGGCAACGTCGCCCTCGACGTCTCCCGCATCCTGGCCAAGACGGGCGACGAGCTGCTGGTCACGGAGATCCCCGACAACGTCTACAACTCGCTGAAGGACAACAAGGCCGAGGTCGTGCACATGTTCGGCCGCCGCGGCCCCGCGCAGGCGAAGTTCACGCCGAAGGAGCTGCGCGAGCTCGACGACTCCGAGACCATCCAGGTCCTCGTCGACCCGGAGGACATCGACTACGACCAGCTCTCCGAGGAGCTACGCCGCGCCGATAAGTCCATCGACCTCAACTGCCAGGTGCTCGAGCAGTACGCGATGCGCGAGCCGGACGACGCCCCGCACAAGATCCACATCCACTTCTTCGAGGAGCCGGTGGAGGTGCTTACCGACGGCGACGCGATCGTCGGCGTGCGCACCGAGCGCCAGGAGCTCGACGGCGAGGGCGGTATCCGCGGCACCGGGAAGTTCACCGACTGGCCCGTCCAGCAGGTCTACCACGCCATCGGCTACCGCTCCGAGCCCGTCGACGGGGTGCCCTTCGACTTTGACCGCAACGTCATCCCCAACGACGGCGGACACGTGCTGGGCGAGACCGGGCTGGAGGACTCCCTCTACGTCACCGGCTGGATCAAGCGCGGGCCCATCGGGCTGATCGGCAACACCAAGTCGGACGCGAAGGAAACCACGGACATGCTGTTCGAGGACGCCGCCGCCGGCAAGCTCTCCGCCCCGAAGTTCACCGACCCGGACGCCATCATCGAACTGCTTCAGCAGCGGGGCATTACCTACACCACCTGGGACGGCTGGTACCGCCTCGACGGCGAGGAGCGCAGGCTGGGCGAGAACGACGCGCTGCTGCCGCGCGAGCGCAAGAAGATTGTCGAGTGGGAGGACATGGTCGCGCACGCGCGCGCCGTGCCGCAGGTGCCGTAGCGCCCGAGCTGTTGCGTGAGCTGGTGTACGTGAAGACCTCAGCGCGTTGTGGACGCATTTTTCGCCCCGAAAACGCGCTGAGGTCTTCCGCGTGCGGGGATCTGGCGACACCTGCCTAAGTTGGGTTAGACTTCGAGGCTTCCAACATCATTATTAGGAAGGCCCCGCGTGGACCTCATCAAGATTCTCGCCCGCGGCTCGAAGCCGTACGCGGCGCATATAACCCTCGTGGTGGTGCTCCAGCTCATCACCACGTTGGCCACCCTGTACCTGCCCGACCTCAACGCCAAGATCATCGACAACGGCGTCGCCCGGGCCGACGTCGGCTACATCTGGCGCGTCGGCGGCGTCATGCTCGTCGTCGCGCTCGTCCAGGTGGCCGCGGCCGTCGTCGCCGTCTACTTCGCCTCCCGCACGGCGATGGGCGTGGGGCGCGACGTGCGCCGGGACGTGTTCCGCCACGTCAGCTCGTTCTCCGCGGAGGACATGGGCCACTTCGGCACCCCGACGCTGATCACCCGCGGCACCAACGACGTGCAGCAGGTGCAGATGGTGTACCTGCTGTTTCTCAACTTCATGGTGGCGGCCCCGATCATGGCCGTCGGCGGCATCATCATGGCCGTGCGCCAGGATCCGGGGATGAGCTGGCTCGTGGTGGCCGCCGTCGGAGCCCTGGCGGTTGTCGTGGGCGTGCTGATTTCCCTGCTCATGCCGCTGTTCCGGGTGATGCAGGACAAGCTAGACAACGTCAACGGCGTGCTGCGCGAGCAGATCACGGGCATCAGGGTTGTGCGCGCGTTCGGCCGCGAGGAGCACGAAGCGCAGCGCTTCACCGACGCCAACGCCGACATTACCCGCGTCTCGCTCAACATCGGCCGGATCTTTGTCCTGCTGTTCCCGGTGATCATGATCATTCTCAACGTCGCCACCGCGGCGGTGCTGTGGTTCGGCGGGCACAGGGTCGATTCCGGGGAGGTCGAGGTCGGCGCGCTGACCGCGTTCATGCAGTACCTTATGCAGATCCTCATGGCCGTCATGATGGGCACGTTCATGGCAATGATGCTGCCGCGCGCCGTCATCTGCGCGCGCCGCATCAACGAGCTGCTTGCGCGCACGCCGTCCATCGAGGAACCCGCGAACCCGATCCGTCCGCAGGCGGCTGAGGGCGTTGTCCGGCTGGACAACGTCTCCTACACCTACCCCGGCGCGGAGGAGCCGGTGCTCAAGAACGTCTCGCTTGAGGCGGTGCCGGGCACGACGACCGCGATCATCGGCGCGACGGGCTCGGGCAAGACCACGTTGCTCTCGCTCATCCCCAAACTGCACGCCTCCACCTCGGGCAGGGTGCTTCTCGACGGCGTCGACGTGGCCGACATGGAACGCGCCGACATCGTGGAGCGCGTCAGCATGGTGCCGCAGAAGCCGTACCTGTTCTCCGGCACCGTCGAATCGAATCTGCGCATGGCCAAATCCGACGCCACCGCCGAGGAGATGTGGGACGCGCTGCGCACCGCCCAGGCTCACTTCGTCGACGACCTGGACATGCCGATTTCCCAGGGTGGCACGAACGTCTCGGGCGGGCAGCGCCAGCGCCTGTCCATCGCCCGGATGCTGCTGAGCCGGCCCAAGGTCTACCTTTTCGACGACTCGTTTTCCGCCCTCGACGCCATCACGGACGTCAAGGTGCGCGAGGCGATGCGCAGCTACACCGCCGAGGCGACGACGATCATCGTCGCGCAGCGCGTGGCGTCAATCGAAAACGCCGACCAGATTCTCGTTATGGAGGCCGGGGAGATCGTCGCCCGCGGCACCCACGAAAGTTTGCTGGACAGCTCCCCCACGTACCGCGAAATCGTTGAATCCCAAAGGACGGTGGACGCCTGATGTCTACGACACACGAATCCCGCTTGTCCGACGAGGAGCTCGCCGCGCTCGAAGAGCAGGTAGGCGGGGACTCGTTTTCCGGACACGCGCCGCGCCAGGCGAAGCAGTTCTGGCCCAGCGCGAAGCGGCTCATTGGCCTGCTCCTGCCGCATCGCCTCAAGCTCGCCGCGGTGGTGGCGATGAATGTCGTCTCTGTTGTGCTGGCCGTCTACGCGCCGCGTGTGCTCGGCCACGCGATGGACGTGATCTTCTCCGGGGTCGTCTCCCGCCAGATGCCCGAGGGCGCCAGCAAGCAGCAGGTGATCGACGGCCTGCGCGCCTCCGGCGAGAACCGCTTCGCCGACATGGCCGAGGCGATGGAACTGCGCCCCGGTTTCGGGATCGACTTCGAGCGGCTGGCACAGCTGATCGCCGTGGTCATCGCGCTCTACGCGGTCTCCTCGCTGCTCATGTGGGCGCAGGGTGCGATTTTGAACCGCCTCACCATGGCCACGGTCTTTGACCTGCGCCAGAGTATCGAGCGCAAGATCAACCGGCTGCCGCTGAACTACTTCGACTCCCGTCAGCGCGGGGATTTGCTCTCGCGCACGACGAACGACGTGGACAACGTGCAGCAGGCGCTCCAGCAGGCGATGTCGCAGATGCTCAACGCCATCATGATGCTGCTGGGCATTATCGTGATGATGTTCTGGATCTCCTGGCAGCTCGCCCTGCTGGCCCTTCTGGCGATCCCGTTGACGGGCCTGGTCATCGGGCTGATTGGAACCCGCTCGCAGAAGCAGTTCGCGGCGCAGTGGAAGTCCACCGGCGAGCTCAACGGGCATGTCGAGGAATCCTTCTCCGGCCACGAGCTGGCGCTGATTTTCGGCCGCACCGACGAGCTGAGCCGCACCTTCGACGAACGCAACGCCGCGTTGTATGACTCCGCGGCGCGCGCCCAGTTCCTGGCCAACTCGATGCACCCGATCATGCAGTTCATCTCGTATCTGTCCTACGTGGCTATCGCCGTATTCGGCGGGCTGCGCGTGGCCGCCGGACAGATGACGCTGGGCGACGCCACGGCGTTCATCCAGTACTCGCGCCAGTTCAACCAGCCCCTCGGGGAGATCGCGGGCATGGCGCAGATGGTGCAGTCCGGCGTGGCGTCTGCGGAGCGTATCTTCGAGTTCCTCGACGCGGAGGAGGAAACCCCCGACACCGGGGGTGCGACGGAGCGGGGCTGGCGCGCACGCGGCCTGGTCGAGTTCGACCACGTCGATTTTTCATACTCCCCCGACACCCCGCTGATTCAGGACCTCTCCTTGCGTGTGGAGCCAGGCGAGACCGCCGCCATCGTCGGCCCGACGGGCGCGGGCAAGACCACGCTGGTCAATCTCATCATGCGCTTCTACGACATCGACGCGGGCAGCATCCGTATCGACGGCGTGGACACGCGCGAGATGACACGCGAGCACCTGCGCTCCAACATCGGCATGGTGCTCCAAGACGCGGTGCTGTTCAAGGGCACGATCATGGAAAACATCCGCTACGGCCGTTTGGACGCCACCGACGAGGAGGTCATCGCGGCGGCGCGGGCGACATACGTGGACAGGTTCGTCCACGCGCTGCCCGAGGGGTATGACACCGTTGTGGACCAGGACTCCGGGTCCATCTCCGCCGGCGAGCGGCAGCTGATCACCATTGCTCGGGCGTTTCTGTCGCGGCCGGCGATCCTGATTCTGGACGAGGCGACCTCCAGCGTGGACACCCGCACCGAGGTGCTCGTGCAGGAGGCGATGAACGCGCTGCGCTCCCAGCGCACGTCGTTTGTCATCGCGCACCGCTTGTCCACCATCCGCAACGCGGACCTGATCATCGTCATGGAGAACGGCCGGATTGCGGAGCAGGGCTCGCACGACGACCTGCTCGCGGCGCGCGGCGCTTACTGGCGGTTGAACCAGTCCCAGTTCGCCGAGGAAGGCTAGAATCAACCCCGTGAGCACCCCCTACGGCAGGTACCGGTTGAGCGACGCGGAGCGCAACGACGCCATGAGCGCGCTCAGCACCGCACTCGGCGAGGGCCGCCTGACCATGGACGAGTTCGACCGGCGCTGCACCATGATCGCCCAGGCCGAGTTCCAGGGAGATCTCGAGCCTGTGTTCACCGATATCCCGCAGCACCCGGTGCTGCGCGCCACGCCCACCACCGCGGTCGAGGTCTACAGCGCCGACGAGATCGTCGCCGCGCGCCGCGACGGCCAGAAGACCCGCGCGGGGGTGTTCTGGCTGGGCACCCTCGGCTCCGTCGCGGGCACCGCCATCGTTGCCTCCGCCACGGGCGGCAGCGGGCTCGCCGCACTGATCCTGCTGCTCATACCCACCCTGTTCATCCTGCTCTACGTGATGAAGGTGGGCCCCGAATCCTGGTACACCCCCAGCCTGCGCCAGCTCGAGCGCAAGCGCCGGCAGCTGGTGCGCATGCGGCAGCTGGAGATCGAGTCCGCGAACGCGCACGAGGAAGCGTTGCGACGCGCCCAGCGCAAGGCCCAGGTAAGCCAGCTGACGGACGACGCTCTCGATGTCGCGCAGCGGACGGTCAAACGTTTCAAGGGCAAGTAGTATTGACCCATGAGCAAGAAGCAGGCACACGACGAGAACTCCTACCCCGCTAACGACGTTGTCGAGGACGTTGTCGAGGAAGCGGTGACGGGGGCGTCGGCAAGCGGAAAGCCGTTGAAGAAGCACCGCCACTTTGACGAGGCGGAGAAGCTGAAGAACGTGTTTTACGACATTCGCGGGCCGGTGAGCACCACCGCGGAGGAGATGGAGCGCGACGGGCACACCATCCTCAAGCTGAACACGGGCAACCCGGCGCTCTTCGGCTTCGACGCGCCGGACGTGATCATGCGCGACATGATCGCCGCGCTGCCCACCTCGCAGGGCTACACCACGTCGAAAGGCATCGTGCCGGCGCGCCGCGCAATTGTCACCCGCTACGAGGTGATCGAGGACTTCCCCGAGTTCGACATCGACGACGTCTTCCTCGGCAACGGCGTTTCAGAGCTGATCAGCATGGTCACCCAGGCCCTGCTTAACGACGGCGACGAGATCCTCGTCCCCGCCCCCGATTACCCGCTGTGGACGGCCGCCTCGACGTTGGCCGGCGGTAAAGTCGTGCACTACCTGTGCGACGAGGAGGACGGGTGGAACCCCTCGCTCGAGGACATCCGCTCGAAGGTGACCGAACGCACCAAGGCGATCGTGGTGATCAACCCGAACAACCCGACGGGCGCGGTCTACTCCCGCGAGATCCTGGAGGGCATCGCCGACATCGCCCGCGAGCACGAGCTCATGGTGCTTGCCGACGAGATCTACGACCGCATCCTCTACGACGACGCCAAGCACATCTCCATGGCGGAGGTCGCCCCCGACCTGATCACGGTGACCTTCAACGGTCTGTCCAAGGCGTACCGCGTGGCCGGTTACCGCGCCGGGTGGATGGTGATCACCGGACCGCGGCGGCGCGCCACCGGGTTCATCGAGGGCCTGAACCTGCTCGCCGGCACACGCCTGTGCGCCAACGCCCCCGGCCAGCACGCCATCCAGGTCGCGCTCGGCGGGCGGCAGTCGATCTACCAGCTCACCGGCAAGGGCGGGCGCCTGCTGGAGCAGCGCGACGCCGCCGTGCGCAAGCTGCGCGAGATCCCAGGTGTCAGCGTTGTCGAGCCGAAGGGTGCGCTGTACTGCTTCCCCAAGATCGACACCGAGATGTACCACATCCACGACGACGAGCGGTTCATGCTGGACTTGCTCAAAACCGAGAAGATCCTCATGGTGCAGGGCACCGGGTTTAACTACCCCACCCCGGACCACTTCCGCGTGGTCACCCTGCCGTGGGCGTCCCAGCTGGAAAACGCCATCGAGCGGCTGGGCAACTTCCTCAGCGACTACCACCAGCACTGAGGTTCACGCGGGGTGTAGCGGCGTTTAGCCGGGTTTAGCGGGGGGCGTTGAACTTGCGCAGCAGCGCGAGGAAGTCGTCCTTCTCGCGCTGCGTCCAGCCCTCGAGTTGCGCCTCCGTGAGGCGGATCCACGTGTCGTCGGCCTGCTCGAGTGCGCGCGCGCCGGCGCTGGTGAGCGCCAGGTCGTTGATGCGGTGGTTCCCGTCGCGTTTGCGTTTATCCACGTAGCCGCGTGTGTGCAGCGTAGCGAGCTGCCGGCTGATGGTGGATTTGTCCGATTGCAGGTGCTCGGCGATGTCGCCCGAGGTGATGCCGGGGTTGTCCCTGATGGTGGACAGGACGAGCGACTCGTTGAAGGTCAGGTCGAGCTGGCGCGTGATCCGCGCGCCACGCACGCGTTTGAGCAGCACGCGCAGTTCCTGGGTTGTGTCTACCGCCGTTTTTCGGGCCCTTGAGTTTCTTCCGCTGCGATCGTGTTCTACCATGACAGTTGCATTATACAACTATCCCCGAAAGCGCCATGTCCTCCACCGTCACTACAGATCCTGCCGCCACGTCCCCGCTGCGCCACACCCTCGAGCACGCGGGCCTGCCCGCCCTGATGGCCTTCATCATGCTCCTGCTCTACCTTGGCGGGTTCCACCACCCCGCACCCCACGACCTCGACCTGGCGATCGTGTCCGAGGACACCCATGCCGCGGCCTCGCTCGAGGAAAAGCTCGCCGCCTCGCTTGGCGACGGCGCGCACCTCCGCACCGTGCCCACCCCCGACGAAGCAGAGCAGCTGCTTCGTACCCGCGAAATCGAGGCCGCGTTCATCCCCGTCAGCGACTCCGCAACGCTGATGACCGCCTCCGGCGCGTCCGCCACCACGGCCGAATCCGTCAAGGGAATCTTCCAGCGCGTCGCCCAGGCCGAGGCTGTCCCGCTCGCCGTGGTCGACGTCGTCCCCGTCGCGGCCAACGACCCCATTGGGCAGAACAACTTCTTCTTCCTTGTTGCGCTCTCGGTGGGGTCCTACGCGATGTCGATCGCGATTTCGGCCGCCGGCAGCGGCCTCTCGTTCCGCCGGCGCGTCGCGGTGGCCGCCGGAGCCGCCGTGGTTGTCGCAACCGTCTTCGCCATCGCCGCCTACGCGCTGTTCGGGCTCTTCCGCGGCACCTTCGCACCCTCCTGGGCCCTGTCTGTGGTCTACTCCATCGCGGTGCTCTTCGTCGGCGTGGGGCTCCATCCCCTACTCGGGCGCTTTAGCACGCTCGTGTACGCCACCATGTTCGTCGGGCTGAACTTCACCTCCTCCGGCGGGGTGTTCGGGCCGGAGATGCAAAACGCGTTCTTCCGCACGTTCCACGAGTTCTGGATCGGCGCCGGGTTCATCGAGGCCACCCGCACCATCGAGTACTTCCCCGGCATGTCGCTCGCCCATCCCCTCGGCATCCTGGCGGCGTGGCTGCTCGTCGGCGCGGCGTGCCTGGCCATCGGGTCCGCAGTAGACCGCAAGAACGCCGAGCACCCCGTCTACTACTCGGAAAAGGACGTCGAGGAGATCGAAGAGCTCGAGGAAAACGTGGCGCCGGCTTAGCGAGCTGCCGCTTCGGAACGGGACAAAGGGCCGGCTAGCTGTATCCAAGAGGTCGCGACGGACAGCTGAGGCACGAAATGGGGGCAGAGTACTTCGCGGATGGTGGCGTGGGCTGCGAGAGTGAGTGCCCATCCCCGCTAGCGCGGGGAGCACGGACGAGCGATCTTCCGGCGTCGAGGGAACCTTCTGCACCGGGTCTCAGTCTGATCGGGTGATGGACGCTGCCAGCAGAAAGGACACATGTTCCATGAGCACATACGAAGTGACAACCGGGCAACTTGCGAGCCTAGTAAACCGCCTTGAGCCTGGGCATTGGGAGGTTATCGCCCGCTGTATCCGCCTGGATCTCCTCGCGGGATAAGCCCACCTCTACGAAGAAAATGTGGCCGATGCCCCCGCATGGACCCACTCCATCCTTTGGGAGAGTAAAGCCTCCGGGGAAATCACTGCGCTCATGCCTAAGCCCCGAGGGGCACGCTCTTTCGATCACTGCTTCCAAGAGGTTAAGGCCGCCACGCGGCTGTTGATGGCACAAGCATTCGGGCTCCCGTACAACCCGGAGATTTACGATGACAGCTCTCTATCTGTCGAAGAAACCAGCGCTCTAAAAGCATTTCTGAAATCAGATGACGCCGATGCGGCACTGCAGGAGGTAATCGAGTATGCCGTCGCACTTCGACAACGGAACGACGCCAACGCCGCTCTAGCGCTCATCCGGCACGAAACCGGGGAAGCACATGCCGAGCTTCCCGCTCCCCCCTTACCGGAGCTCCTTATCGCCTTGATTCCGCAGGTGCAGTTTGATGGCTCCTAACGGCGCTTCGCTAGCGGATCTTCTCACCACCCTTGCCACCGACAGGACGGTAGACGGCGTGGCAGGAGGGGCTCATCCCCGCTAGCGCGGGGAGCACATGAGCGTCGAGACCGTGGGAGAGGTCTCTCCCGGCTCATCCCCGCTAGCGCGGGGAGCACGACTTGACCTGTCTCAGCTCGGCGTTTTCGCGGGGCTCATCCCCGCTAGCGCGGGGAGCACTGAGATCCGTCGAGTGGTATTCTTCCTCGCATGGGCTCATCCCCGCTAGCGCGGGGAGCACGACCCCGAAGCGGCCTCCCGCGCCCGGGACGACGGCTCATCCCCGCTAGCGCGGGGAGCACTGGAGTTTGCCCCTCACGGTACGGTTTGCACAGGGCTCATCCCCGCTAGCGCGGGGAGCACGCCCCACCGATGACCTCCAGCCCAGCGACAAACGGCTCATCCCCGCTAGCGCGGGGAGCACGTAACCCCCCTGTACGGCCTGTACCATGCGGGGGGCTCATCCCCGCTAGCGCGGGGAGCACAACTCAATCGTCCGCACATCCTGCGCCGGTTCCGGCTCATCCCCGCTAGCGCGGGGAGCACCCTGCAGATGACATCACCGTAGGCGGGGTCGAGGGCTCATCCCCGCTAGCGCGGGGAGCACTAAGCAGTGTCGGGCGGAGCAGCAGGCCGCCCGGGCTCATCCCCGCTAGCGCGGGGAGCACCAGTACCTCGACTCGCTGGTGGCCCGTCAGAACGGCTCATCCCCGCTAGCGCGGGGAGCACGTGGTTGGCGGCGGCGAGGAGGGCCAAGCCAAGGGCTCATCCCCGCTAGCGCGGGGAGCACCCGGGAGGCGGAAACCGCCACCGCACACGTCGCGGCTCATCCCCGCTAGCGCGGGGAGCACGTCCCGGTCGTGGCGTTCGGTTGCCTCGTGGAGGGCTCATCCCCGCTAGCGCGGGGAGCACGCCGCGACCATGATCTGGTCGCGGGTGGACTTGGGCTCATCCCCGCTAGCGCGGGGAGCACCCCTCTACGAGCTTGGAGCGCGCCCCCACAAACGGCTCATCCCCGCTAGCGCGGGGAGCACGCCGCGACCATGATCTGGTCGCGGGTGGACTTGGGCTCATCCCCGCTAGCGCGGGGAGCACGTATTTCAGCGCGACCACGCGCTCGGCAATGTGGGCTCATCCCCGCTAGCGCGGGGAGCACTCAATGTAAACATCACCAAAGCTGTTGACGGTCGGGCTCATCCCCGCTAGCGCGGGGAGCACACGCCACGGATATGGCGAATAACGCGGTTAGGCGGCTCATCCCCGCTAGCGCGGGGAGCACGACGATGAACGTCTCGCTTTTCAGGTGTCGACGGGCTCATCCCCGCTAGCGCGGGGAGCACTTCGCCGTGGACTTGAGGGTGGCACCAACCTTGGGCTCATCCCCGCTAGCGCGGGGAGCACATGATTGAATCCACTAACTACCGCGTGGGAGACGGCTCATCCCCGCTAGCGCGGGGAGCACTACTCCGGCTGCTACGTCCACATGGCCATCCAGGGCTCATCCCCGCTAGCGCGGGGAGCACTACACACGATTTTCAGTTCCGCAACTTTTTCTTGGGCTCATCCCCGCTAGCGCGGGGAGCACGCCACACACCACCCCACAAAGGACCACCCCATGGGCTCATCCCCGCTAGCGCGGGGAGCACGATTCTTTAACCCCGACCCCGACAGGGAACGGCGGCTCATCCCCGCTAGCGCGGGGAGCACTGAAGTCGTTCGGGGACATCATCCACGGCCCAAGGCTCATCCCCGCTAGCGCGGGGAGCACGGCCTGTTCGCTGAGGGGCGGGCGCGCGGGTCGGGCTCATCCCCGCTAGCGCGGGGAGCACGCACACCGCCGCACCTTCCACCCGGGCTGCAAAGGCTCATCCCCGCTAGCGCGGGGAGCACGAGCGCGTTTCTGCTCGTCGGTCAGCTTCACACGGCTCATCCCCGCTAGCGCGGGGAGCACTTCCTGGGTCGACTTCAGGACACGATAATTCGCGGCTCATCCCCGCTAGCGCGGGGAGCACCCCGGTCTAAGGAGGGGTTATGGCTGAGGTGACGGCTCATCCCCGCTAGCGCGGGGAGCACCTGTGTGGTTGGGTGATGAGGTTCGGCGTGTTGGGCTCATCCCCGCTAGCGCGGGGAGCACCGCGCCGTGCCAATGGCGTGCAGGATGTCGGCCGGCTCATCCCCGCTAGCGCGGGGAGCACGATGTTCCTCCACTTTCGTACTTGACGTAACTGGGCTCATCCCCGCTAGCGCGGGGAGCACTGGAGAAAAATCCCCATGATGTCGGCATTATCCGGCTCATCCCCGCTAGCGCGGGGAGCACACACCTGCGCTATTTGGCTGGAGTTCCGGCGCGGGCTCATCCCCGCTAGCGCGGGGAGCACTGCTAGCCCGCGTTTAAGGCCCCTAGCGCGCCGGGCTCATCCCCGCTAGCGCGGGGAGCACGGTATCCCCCCAGGGGGTAACGTCACAGTGACGGGCTCATCCCCGCTAGCGCGGGGAGCACCTCTAGCGCGCCGTCTAAGCGCCTAAAGGGGTGGGCTCATCCCCGCTAGCGCGGGGAGCACGCAGTTGGGGCAGTTGTCGATTTGGGTTCGGCGGGCTCATCCCCGCTAGCGCGGGGAGCACCCGAGGATCTGGCTGTTGCTTGGTTCCAGGACGGGCTCATCCCCGCTAGCGCGGGGAGCACACGATCGCCTTCGGGGCACGCAGGCCAAGCATGGGCTCATCCCCGCTAGCGCGGGGAGCACTGTTGGTGGTTGTTTGGGGGCGTTCCGGGCAGGGGCTCATCCCCGCTAGCGCGGGGAGCACTGGCGTTGGCTCATCTGTCCCGCCACTACGGGGGGCTCATCCCCGCTAGCGCGGGGAGCACGGGGGACTGACTTTTTGTTGAGCCAGGTGTGGGGGCTCATCCCCGCTAGCGCGGGGAGCACTCGTCAGGAATATCCAGCCGGGGTTTCCCAACCGGCTCATCCCCGCTAGCGCGGGGAGCACGTAGGTTACCCACGTTCATGTTTTTGTCTTACCGGCTCATCCCCGCTAGCGCGGGGAGCCCGCGCTTATGCCTTGCGTGCTTTCGCGCGTTAGGGGCTCATCCCCGCTAGCGCGGGGAGCACGTTCGTGGCCTCATATGCCCCGCCGCGCCCGTGGGCTCATCCCCGCTAGCGCGGGGAGCACGCCAAGCAGGGGGCAAGTCCCCAACCGGAACTGGGCTCATCCCCGCTAGCGCGGGGAGCACTCACCGTCGAAGATCGGGTTCTGGTTCGCCATGGGCTCATCCCCGCTAGCGCGGGGAGCACCATTGTGTGTCCTTGTCGATGACGTCGAGGATGGGCTCATCCCCGCTAGCGCGGGGAGCACGCAGGTCTTTGGCGCAATTGTGCCAACTGTTCGGGCTCATCCCCGCTAGCGCGGGGAGCACCGGGTACATGCAACCTAAGCGCAACCACGTCGGGGCTCATCCCCGCTAGCGCGGGGAGCACCTTCCTGATCGCGTGCTCTTGCTTCTGCCCAGAGGCTCATCCCCGCTAGCGCGGGGAGCACCGGACACGCTCGGTCGACCAGTTGTTCGCGGCGGGCTCATCCCCGCTAGCGCGGGGAGCACGATGCGCAGCTCGCCTCCCAGCGTGCCAGCGGGGGCTCATCCCCGCTAGCGCGGGGAGCACACGTTATACCGTCACGGTATCGGCCCGGTCAAGG
This sequence comes from Corynebacterium mycetoides, assembly GCF_900103625.1. Classification (NCBI taxonomy): domain Bacteria; kingdom Bacillati; phylum Actinomycetota; class Actinomycetes; order Mycobacteriales; family Corynebacteriaceae; genus Corynebacterium; species Corynebacterium mycetoides. Next base: position 1,447,115 of record NZ_LT629700.1, read on the forward strand.
GCTCATCCCCGCTAGCGCGGGGAGCACCAGTCGCTTATGCTGTTTTCGACGCTTACCGGGGGCTCATCCCCGCTAGCGCGGGGAGCACGAGTTGTCTCGTGCTCGTGCGGAGACTGCGCGGGGCTCATCCCCGCTAGCGCGGGGAGCACTAGGTTGCTGGTGGGCGGTCACGGGGTTATTTGGGCTCATCCCCGCTAGCGCGGGGAGCACTCCGCTATCAGCGCGCATAGTGCTTTGTGACAAGGCTCATCCCCGCTAGCGCGGGGAGCACGGCGTGGATTAGCAGGTCAAGCAGGCTCATGGCGGCTCATCCCCGCTAGCGCGGGGAGCACTGCCATGTTTCACCCGTGGCGCGTTGCAGGCTGGGCTCATCCCCGCTAGCGCGGGGAGCACCGTTCGATAACCTGACAGATGACGACAGCCGGGGGCTCATCCCCGCTAGCGCGGGGAGCACAGCTGCGGAAGCGTACCGAAGTCCACATCGAAGGGCTCATCCCCGCTAGCGCGGGGAGCACGATCGCAGCCTCGACGGGTGATGCGTCGGGGAAGGCTCATCCCCGCTAGCGCGGGGAGCACATGTTCATGAGTTCAACAAGTTCCGTGTGACAGGGCTCATCCCCGCTAGCGCGGGGAGCACGGTTCTGCTGACGTTGTAGAGCGCCTGGCTGAGGGCTCATCCCCGCTAGCGCGGGGAGCACGCCCACCTCCTTTTAGCTCAGCTCTGCGATTAGGGCTCATCCCCGCTAGCGCGGGGAGCACGTGAATCTGATTATGCGTGAGGTTGATGCGCGGGGCTCATCCCCGCTAGCGCGGGGAGCACCTTCCGTACGCACCGAGTGCGTAAACCCTTTTCGGCTCATCCCCGCTAGCGCGGGGAGCACCGCGTGATGTTGTTCTTGGTGGTGGTCGTGGTGGGCTCATCCCCGCTAGCGCGGGGAGCACGGGGTTGTAGTTGGCTGGCTAGTTGTACCAGTGGGCTCATCCCCGCTAGCGCGGGGAGCACTCTGGCGGAGGAAGCCCGGCAGAGGGCGATGAGGGCTCATCCCCGCTAGCGCGGGGAGCACCGTCGGGTAAGGACGCTCCGGAGACGGTGCATGGGCTCATCCCCGCTAGCGCGGGGAGCACCAGTGCGGTGCTCATCGGCCTCGGCACGGGCAGGGCTCATCCCCGCTAGCGCGGGGAGCACGACGGTGGCTTTGTCGGCGCCGTCGTGGACGGGGGCTCATCCCCGCTAGCGCGGGGAGCACTTTGACGGTTCCGGGGGGTGCGAGTTTTTCGAGGGCTCATCCCCGCTAGCGCGGGGAGCACGGAGGCTTGGCGGGCATTGAATGCGGCCTGGCGGGCTCATCCCCGCTAGCGCGGGGAGCACTCAGCCGACGCCACCGCCGACAGCTCCGACGACGGCTCATCCCCGCTAGCGCGGGGAGCACTTCGCTTGGATACGCCACGCCCCCGCCATGTTGGGCTCATCCCCGCTAGCGCGGAGAGCACTGTATGAAGTGCGGATATTCGAGCCACATGCCGAGTATAGATTCAACTTGAGTGCTTCAGAACTTGGGCCTGTAGTTGCGTTGCCGTCGCGCGTTGCTCCATCCAGTCCGGCGCTCATTTCTGGCGCTGTGGCTCTTGCGGACCATGAGAGTTAGCCCATCAAAATCCTCCGGCGACCAGTCGTGCCGATGTGTCTTGAATTCCATACCTTGTTCGTTGTCGGCGGAATAAACTAGGAGAGCCCTCCCGTCTTTCACAAGCTCGGTGGTCCGTGCCCAGAGCAAATCTCTTACGCGGGCTGAGGGGCGCCCGACGAACACTCCGGGGGCTACCTCCGCCACCCATTTCGTCAGGTCACCACGTAGCCCTGCTGGACACGCGGTGACCACTAGAACCATCATGAGTCTTCCGCCCAGTTCACTCCTGCCGCGATCGTCTCCAACTCGCTCCACAACAGCAGCTCTACGTCGCTGGTTAGGTCAGAATCATCGATGTCCATCAGGTATTTCAAATCCGCCACAATGCGAGACATGAGCCGCTTCTCTACGATTTTGTCGCGCACGTGACGGCGTACCTCTACGGAGGGAATCCCTGTTCCGGAAGCGACCGCATCGAAAGCGGCTGGAATGGCGATCTCGGCTTTGTACAGGTCTGCAATGTCGTAAACGAAGGAACGATCCGTTCCGTTGTGAACAACCCCAAGTGCAGGTACGAACCCCATTCCGACAATTACAGCGTGGGCAACCCCGTAGAGGGCGGCCGAGGCTGCGGTCAATGCCTGGTTGATTGGATCTGCGGCGTCGAAGTCGTCGGGGTTATAAGCGCGCCGGTTCCAATACACCCCTGTCCGCTCGGACTCGGCAGCGTAAATCCGCTTCATTCTCGCCCCTTCTCTGCCCCGGAGCTGGGCCATGGTCAGTGTCGAAACATCCTCATCGGGAAACCGAAGTCCGTACATCTTCCTCGCGCAATCCAAGCGGCGCCTCTGGTTTGTGACAATCTCGGCTTGTGCTTCAGCCATTCGCGATGACTTCGCCGGCGGCCTTCCCCCTGCATAAAACCGCACACCTCTCTCCCCTACCCAGCAAACGGAGGTGCCTGCGTCGCCAAGCAGCGCCATTGCCGCGTAGGTGATGCGCGTGCCGGGCCCCAGCAGGAGAACGGCAATGTTGGTGGCCGGCGCATGGGCAATGCCCCGCTGGTCACTGATTGTCAACGCATTATCGCTGCGGTTGACAACGCACCGCTCTGCATAAAGGAAGCTGATCCTGTCACCCATTCGCGAAAGAGCCTTTCGCGTAACTGGCACTTCTTGCGGTGTAGACACTACGGCACCGCGTTAGTCAGGGTCAGCAAGCCACATCCGTAACCTCTCGCCCGGCCGATCCCGTTTAGGAGGGTCTCCCGGAGCGCATCCGGATCGGTGACCTCGAGAGTGCCCTGGAACCGTGCCTTCGCGATACGCACAGGGCGCCCTCTAGACCCGTTTTCCTTGGAGCGGAAGAATCTGTCGGTGCTGCGCTCGAGAATGCGAGGTACGTCCTCGACTCTCCAGTTTTCAGGCAAGCGGTCGAGCGGCGAGATGAAGAAGCCAGCCCCTTCCGCCTTTGAATAGAGCCACTTCAACTGGTTTGCTTCCGAAACGTGCGCTTTCACCTTGCCACGCTGCCCGCGCGTGAATTCAGAATAAGTAGGGTTGGCTACCAACTCGAAGCGACGCCGTTGTCCCTTCATCAGAGAATCCAGGAAGCGACCGTAGTCAGCCGTCTCGCCGGGACGTGTGTCCCATCCAGCCTGTTCCACGATATGACGCGCGGTTGGCTTTACTGGCCCCACGATGTAGAGAACATTCTCATGGTCATGCTGGTCGACTCTCCACAAAACCCTGCCCACGGTTTCATCGACGTCTGGGGGAAAGGCGGCTCGCACCGCGGCGTGCATGGCTTGCGGGTCCGACAGAAGCTTCGCTCCACCACGTGTCCGCGGGTTAATGAAGACTCTCGTAAGCGTGCTCATGCCGACACCACCGCGCTAAAGAAGCCGTCCCCGCCTTCACTCCCGAGATCGTTTTCGAACTCGACGTAACTCGACAGAACAACATTTCGCCAACCGTACTTCCGATGCTCTGGGTCGAACGAAATCGGCACATCTTGACGTGCTAACGCACCGGGCTCACCGGGCAAAGCGTCGCGGTAAATGGGGAGGTGGACTCGCCGTTCCCTCTGGCGCTTGTGGCTTTTCGTCGCATGCCACGTCCGGTGCTCACGCAGAGCATCTTCGGCGGACGCTTCCACGATGCCCAGCACAAGATCAGGTGGGACCGGGCATGAGCGTCGCCCCATGAACAGCGGATATACGGGCTCGTTGAGTGCCTCCGCTAGCCCTTCGACGAGTTCACGTCGCGGTGATTCGACCGCGGCGACGAACGCGGCGTCCGACAAAAAGTACCGCGTCACCAGCGAAGCAGAAGCACGCGGATCGCGCTGCCACGGCTGCGCGGTTTGGTAGTCACGCAAGAGACTCCCGGACTGGTCGACCCTGACCGCGAGCGTGAGTTCGGCCAGGTCCTCGATAGGATCCGTCCGGCGTCGTCCCTGAGCCGCGGCCAACAAACCCACAATCCCTGATTTCGTAGGCGTCGCAGATGTCGCACGGGTCTTAAACCGGGACTCATCCCCCCACGCCTGCATTGGGCCTTTCAAGAGAAGGAGAAGTGAAAAAGTCACGCTGTCTCTCCCTGTGCTGCCGCGACTGCAGCCCGGGTGCGCTCGATCAGTTCATCGAACGACACGTAATCGGCGATGTCATCGAACGGCTCGTTCAGGTTGTTCAGACCGCTGACAAATGCCGCTAGAGGCTTGAAGCCGTAGACCTTCTCCACTTGCTCTGCTTCGTTCGCCAGCGCCTCTGCTCCCGCGAGACGTCGCCCCGAGGCGTTGCTCGTTTCAATGGGCTCCTCAAACGCGTTGACGAAACTGACTGGGCGAGTATCGCGAACCGCGACGTAGATGAGCTCAGGCAAAGTCTGGTTGGCGAAGGTGTTGACCTTTCCTGTGGGGAGAGCCTTGGCGAATGCGTCGATGAAATGACCAGCAGCATTGCGAGCCGCCTCCGCGGATCCCAGATTCTCAGTCAGCCCATCAACGTTGATGGTGGCATACCTATACATCGTGGAGGACATCATTTGAACGGTGCCAATCATTCCAGCACCCGTCTCCTGTCCCTCGGCCGCCAGATCATCCACTGCCGTGAAGTAATCAAACTCAGGGCTCGAGGCGTGAATGCCCAGGGCGTGCGCAACCTGCACGGCCGCGTCAACATTGAATGCGGCATCGTCAGCCACCATGCGACCAAACATGGCGATATCCGCGGAGTGCTCCCCGTTCAGAACACTTTGAGCTTCCGACTTGGAGATCTTGTCCCCGTTCTTGCTCACCAGCAGCTCCGCAGCCTTTTCGACCTGATGCGGGCTGAGGAACAACAAATAGCCCGTGCGGGGGTAGGGCGATGCATCGGTCGCTTCCTCCGCCCCCTGTGACTTCTTCGGTTTCGCGACCTCGGTTTTGATTTTTGCAGCGCCGAAGAGATCTTGCACACGCGAAATGGACGTCTCCACGTCCCACCCCGCCATCTGCTGCGTCGCCTTGGCAATCTTCTCAGGAAGCCGGGTCGAACGTGCACCGATCATTTCAGGGTCCACATTGTCGTGGAAGTAGCTGCGGATGGCCCTCTTCCACGACTGGGAGGAAACCCGCTGACGCGGAACGCCACCAAAAATGGCGGATTTCGGAGCGCCGGTGTCGTCTCGGTTGATCAAGGACGGGGGGATGGTCTGGAGGGCGTGGACGTCAATGATGAGGGACATGTTCAGATCTCCTTTGCTGTTGTGTCGGCGTGTTGCTTGAATGAGACTCCGCGAGAGAAATCTCTCCCCCAACGGAGCAAGACGCCATTCTTCTGGGTGGGGTTGATCAGCGATCGAAGGTCTTGGGCGAGCGCCCCGTAATCGAAGGCGAGACCTTTGCTCTTCAAAAGATCGACGAGTGACCGGAGGTGCGTTGCTCGCGCTTCGGGCGTCGCCGCGAGCTGCATCGCATCGAACCGGGGTTTTACAGAGTTAGATTCACTCAGGGCCACAAGGCGACCGCACGCCCACGCGAAGCTTTGCTCCGTGGTGTGGACAGGGTTGCGCGCGCTTTGCATATGGCGAGCGAAGAGGGCCATTGCCTGATATGCCGCCCACTCCGAAGGAGAGACCTGGTTCCCTTTTCCAAGCTCGCCTTCGGACAGGCCTGGGTTCAGCAGGAGCAGAGTTTCCTGGACACCTACCGGGTTATCAGACGCAGACAACGATGCGTTGCGGCGGAGCTGTGCAAGAGCAGCCTTCGCCTCGGAACTGCCTCGGTCGTCTCTGAGGCCGAGATAGCTTGACTGCAAGTAGTCAGCTGTTGCTCCTACGGCAACGCGCAGCCGGGGACCGTCGGAACCGGCTCCGTATTGAGTCGTCATGTGCTACTACCCTTTCTTCGAGGTTTCGGGCTGGGGGTGGGCGAGGGGAAGATCCTTGCGCAGCCGTCGGGTTAGCGCATCCCGCAATCCTCCGGCGCTGAGAATAAACCCGCTTTCCCCCTCATTACGTGGGGGAACCATCCTGCCGGCAAGCGCTTTCGGTCCGGCGCCCGCGACCAATTCATCCGCTTCCGAAACCGCGGTCAATGCAACGAACCGCTGCCACTGCTCCGCTGATTCGTCGATGTCGTCCACATCGAAGTTTTTCAGCCACTCGTAGAAGCGCGGCTCGAGTAGGGCAAGAAATCGATCCGCAGCATCGGCGGCGAATTCATAATCCCCACCGGCGGCTACTAGGAGTTGCCCCGCGAACCACCCGATACTTACAGCCGCGTTCGTGGCGGCGGATGCGGCAGCGCGGGCTACGACCCTCGCCTGAGTGGCCAGGTCATTGTCCTCGAGCATGATCGCCGGGAGCGCCACGTCTGCACCAAGCGTGGCGCCGACGGACGACGCCTGCGGACCATACCCCATGGACACGATCGTCAGGTTGAGAACGTCCTCTCCGATAGCACCCCGGGAAAGCGATCCCACATGCTCCAACGTCTGGGGTCTTTTTGGTGCACGGTTCTTTGCATCGAAACCAGGGTCGGATTCAATTGCCACGAGCGGGTCTAGTGATCTCCACATTGTCCTTTTCAGGTCATAAGGCCGCGGATAGTAGGCTTCAACTCCCTTCTTGGACTGGTTCTGGCTGAACCTGTACGGGGTCATGGGGTCGTGGAAAATATTTTTCCCCGCGTCTGGAATTGCGTCTCCGTTGGTTACCATCACTTCCGTGATCCGCTCCCCGTCTGAGTAGAGACGAATACGGCGGCTCTGCCACGTGGCCATGTCGATTGCCCCGCGCGGAATCGGGTCCTTTCGCTGGGCGGCGGTGTCCGGTTCCCGCTCCCACACGGGAAGGTCGTCTTTCGAGTTTCCCCCATCTTCGAGGGATCCGAGAACGACTCCGGGAGTTGTATTGAACAGCAGAGTTTCCAGCAGCGAATCCCGTCGTATGACGGTGCCGCCCGTCATACCAGTCCACCCCGTACCGATCGGGTATCCTTTTCCTCCCTTGACCCGCTCATCGCCCACGGCCCCGGGCTTAATCCCGGAGTAGTCGTAGGCGTGGGTGTGGATCAGCCAGCGAGCAGCCTCCGCGAACGAGAGCGAAGCTCGCCCCGAACCCGTGCGCATGGTGAAGTAGTCATGCTCCGCTTCCGGCACAATTCTTGATATGGGCAGCCGGGTGTCCTTACCCGTTTGCAGATCAGCGACCTGCATGAAGGGCTGCTGGGGGTCCAAGAGATTGAAACGGTGTTCCCACTTCTCCAAATACGCCAGGACAACGGAGTCCCGGAAGTTCTCCGCGTACCCTTTGCGCTGCTGCGTAAACCAGTCTTCCCAGTCAAACGCATCTAACTCTTTCCGCGTCTGAAGCTGGGATGCCAACTGGAGATAGTGAGCCCGCCAGAAAACAGCGAGCAGAACCCGGAGAACGGCGTAATCCTGGGTCGGTGAGTCGCCGACTATGTCCGCCGCGCGGGCTGACCCGTCGAAAAGCTGCCTCATGCCCACGTTGTGTTGCGTACCGCTTTGATCATGGATGATGATCCATGGTTCATCCAGCAAATTGAATGCAGGTGAGTTCATTTGTCTAGCCTCCTTTCATTACTCATGTTGTGATTTTCCTTACCGCGGCTCGGGCGGTGACCTGAGCCTAATAAGCGGGACGGACATTTCAGCCTCGTTCCTCGTCAATGATTTCGATTCCGAGCTCGTTTGAGTAGCGGATACTAAAGCGCCCCAGCTCTACGACACCGTCTCGGGTCAGCGGGAGGGCGAGTTGACCTTTAAGAAGGTGGCTGTCCATCCACGAAAGTGGCGTACGTCTTTCAAGAGTTGAAATGACAGCTTCGAAATCTCGTTCAAACCTGGTGATCCTCGCAGGAAGCCTGACGGTGCTCGACGCGAGATGCCGCGCAGTGCGGTAGTCCAACGGTGATTCGGGCGAAAGGAGTGATTGGTCTACTCCCCAAGGCACGTAACCGTCATCAAACTCCACGATGGGAATAACTTCGACTGTTGGTTCCGCATCGCGGACCTGCGCGTTGCCCATCTCCTCACGGTCTAGGGAGAAAAGGGTGTGGTCCGGGACGTCGAAAAGCAGATGGTAGTGCTTCGTCGCCTCGGGCACGGGCGTCATGTACGTTTGCGCCCGCAGATGCGCACGCGCGGTAGCTTTATCGCTTTCTTCGCTCGCTTCTTTCCATTCCTCCGACCACTCATCGGGCACGCCCGGGTCGGCGGAGTATACCGTTGCAACGAGCTTTGGGATGTCATCGGGTCGCCGGAAAATCCGCGGCAAATGGGCGACACTCGCCAGGAGAATCCTGCGCCCGTAAATGGCCTCGGCGCCACTATCGAACTCGGGCACGGGGTCCAGACTGACAATCCCGCGCACAATTACCTGCGGCGCGCGAAGCATCTCGGGCCTGTCGGAGTCCGGCCGCTGGTGCCGGTGGAGTCGTCCAATACGCTGGATGAGCAAGTCGATCGGCGCAACATCGGTGATCAGTACGTCAGCATCAATGTCGAGACTTTGCTCTGCTACTTGGGTGGCAACGATTACGCGGCGCTCGGGTCGACCGCTCCCGCGGTGGGATGTAGGGCCCAGCGCGTCGCGCAGCACGTCCTCTCGCTGTGAGCGCTGCCAGGCGATGAATCCGGCATGGTGCAATTCCACCTCTCCCGGATAAACCGATTCGAAGAGCTGGTAGGTCTCCTGCGCTCGAGCGATTGTGTTGCAAATGATGAGAGCGCAGCCACCGTCATTGAGCAGGCTTCCGACGAGTTCACGCAATTCCTCCTCGCCGTCACCAATCACGGATACTGTCGCGGTCAGGTTGGTCGGGCTCGCTTCCACCGGTATTGCGCGCACGGATGTGCTGTCCGCGATCGTTATGAGTGGATACGACTCCTGGGCATCATCTGGGATGTCAGCCTCCGTGTACGCACGCACCAGCGCGCGGCGACGCTCCGGTGGCAGCGTCGCCGACATCACAACAACGTGAGCTCCGTAGTAGGACAACCAGCGAATCGCCCTCATGAGATAGTCCGAGGTATACGTGTCGAATGCGTGGACCTCGTCGAAAATCACAACCTTCCCCGCCAACGCGACGTGGCGCAGCATTAAATAGCGCTGTTTGAGTGCCATCATGAGCACCTGGTCGACCGTGCCCACAACGATGTTGGAAAGCAGTCCGCGGCGCCGTCCGCTCATCCACGAGCTGGCGATGACCCGTCCCGCGTTCGCGTCATGCCGGGATTGCGCGTGCTCGACGTCGTCCGTTCCCACCCCGTAGAACCGCAGCGCGCGGAACCTGTCGGAGAGCTGATTCTTCGAGTGCGCCAGGTACATTGATGAGATGTCGGATCCGGTCGCTGAGCGCTTGGCCCATTCCAACACACGATCAAGCAAGCCATTCGCTGTTGCCATCGTGGGTGCCGCAAAGTAAATCCCCTGCGAGTAACCCCCAAGCATCTCTGCGGCAGCGAGCGCGGCCTCAGTCTTGCCTACGCCCGTTTCGGCTTCCAGGATAATCAAGCCTGGACGGTCCATTGCTCCCGCCTCGCGCGCCATTGCTTCTTGAACGGGCCTTGGTTGGAATCCGAAGGACGATGCAAACAATTCCGCAACGTCGCCGCCTGAACGCTCTAAACCCTTCGGGTTCCACGGCTTAGTCAGATCGGTCGCACTCATTCCCTCGCGAACTCGCTGTTCTTGAGAGCCGCTGATGACCATGGGGAAAGCGTCCTGGTTCGAGGCAATCCAGTCGGCCATCACCACGAGCCCGGTCAGGACATGGAGCGCGGCGACCTTCGGCCTTCGGACAACCCCTAATACGTTATGAACCTCTGTCAGCTCCGCCATGGAATCGAGTAATTCTGCATGGACGCGCTTCCACTCCGGCTTGTAGCGCCTCAGTGCGCTGGAGCCGCTTTTGTCCTCCCCGCTGGAAGCGATTCCATGATGCGCATCCGCCACCGCACGAAATCTTTCCTCGTAACCGTGAGCCGCCAGCCAGTTTCCCAGCAGGATTCCCGACGCCACCCCATGGGGGAACTTGTCCATCCCACGCTCTGCCGAGTTCATCTCCAGCGGTAGACCCGCATCCGACAGTGCGTACACTAGATGCGACCGCTCTTGGCCGAGAATCTGCAGCTGGAAGCTCAGTATGGCTTTCCCAATGTCATGGGTTCCAGCAAGCCACAGGTACAAACGACGCACATCATTCTCGGAGACGCTGAGTTGATCGGACAACCACCGCTTGGTCGCTTCCGACAACCAGATGTCAAAAACCGCTGCGGCCGCGCAGGCTGAATCAATAAGATGCTGCGGGAGGCTGAGACTTCCGGTCTCGTCCCCCGACTTAGCCCACATCGCCTGCGCTTGCGGTGAACGCGCCGAAACCCATCCGTCCGCAGAACGCGCGAATTCAACCGTTGAGTGTGGTAGCTCCATGGGGGACTCCATCCTTCTGACGGAAAAAGTATCTGTCCCCTCCAGAGTAGCTGTAGATGGTAGGCCCTTCAACCTCTTAAGTGTTCACTTTTTATAGAGACCGGCGAGTTTGGCTCACGCTGGCAATCGATTAGGGTCAGCTTGAACCCCAAAGCGGGGATGAGCCCACTTATGAGGTGGAACTACCCACTTCCCTGCGCTGGCAGGGAAACCCACGGCCATGCTGGTTCCCCGCGCGGGGTTCACCTACACGCTTCGACCCAGGGCGCGCACGGTCCACCCGGCGGCTTGCCAGGCGGGGACATCCAGGACGTTGCGGCCGTCGATAAGCAGGCGGCGCTGCACCAACTCGCCGGCCTCCGCCGGGTCGAGGTCGCGGAACTGCTGCCACTCGGTGGCGAGGATGACCAACTCGGCGTCGGCCAAAGCGTCGTCAAGCGAGCTCGCGTAATCCAACGTCGGGAACACGCGGCGCGCATTCTCCATCGCCTCCGGGTCGAACACCCGCACCGCCGCACCCGCCAACGACAGCTGACCCGCCACGGCCAACGCCGGCGAATCGCGCACATCATCCGAATTCGGCTTAAACGCCGCACCCAGAACCGTCACGCGGCGGCCGATGAGCGAGCCGAGCTCCTCACGCGCCAGATCCACCACACGCTGGCGGCGGCGCATGTTAATCGCGTCGACCTCACGCAGGAAGGTGAGGGCCTGATCCGCGCCCAGCTCGCCGGCGCGGGCCATAAACGCACGGATGTCCTTAGGCAAACAACCACCACCGAAACCCAAACCGGCACCCAAGAACTTGCGGCCAATGCGGTCGTCGTAACCAATCGCATCAGCCAGCTGCGTGACATCGGCACCCACAATCTCGCACACCTCGCTCACCGCGTTGATAAACGAGATCTTCGTGGCCAAAAACGCGTTCGCCGACACCTTCACCAGCTCAGCGGTCTGCAAATCCGTCAGCACAAACGGCGTACCCGACGCCAGCGGGGTCGCGTACACCTCGCGGGCGACCTCCTCGGCCTGGGTGTCGCCGGCGCGGGTGCCCAGCACAATACGATCCGGCTCAATCGTGTCCTTGACCGCGTACCCCTCCCGCAAAAACTCCGGGTTCCAGGCGATCTCCACCGACGCGCCCTCCTGCACCAGCGCATCGGCGCGCTCCTGCAGCGCCGCCGCCGTGCCCACCGGCACCGTGGACTTGCCGAAGATGACGTGGCGGCCGCTCAGCTTGGGCACCAAATCATCAATCACGGCCTCCACGTACCGGGTGTCAGCCGCATACGAGCCGCGCTGCTGCGGGGTACCCACACCAATAAAGTGCAGGTTGGCAAACTCGGCCGCACGGGCGTAATCGGTGGTGAAATCCAACCGGCCCGCCTCGATGTTGCGCTCCAAGACCTCCGGCAAACCCGGCTCAAAAAACGGAACCTTGCCCGCCTTGAGCTGGTTGATCTTGCCCTCGTCCACATCCACGCCAAGCACCTCATGGCCAAGCTCTGCCATGCAGGCGGCGTGAGTCGCGCCGAGATATCCCGTACCAATCACCGTCATACGCATGGCGGCGATTCTAGTCCCGGAAGTTCAAGTACGCCTTGGAAGGCGTGGGGCCCCGCTGGCCCTGGTACTTCGAACCCAGCGTGCCCGTGCCGTACGGCATCTGCGCCGGGGAGGACATGCGGAACAGCGCCAGCTGGCCCACCTTCATGCCCGGCCACAGCGTGATGGGCAGGTTGGCCACGTTGGACAGCTCGAGGGTGATGTGGCCGGAAAAGCCCGGGTCGATGAACCCGGCGGTGGAGTGCGTGAGCAAACCCAGGCGGCCCAGGGAGGACTTGCCCTCGAGCCGGCCGGCGAGGTCGGCAGGCAAGGTGAACATCTCCAAGGTGGAGGCGAGCACGAACTCACCAGGATGCAGCACGAACGCGTCACCGTCCGCAACCTCGACCGGAGTTGTCAGGTCGGGCATCTCCTGCTTCGGGTCGATGTGCGTGTAGCGCGAGTTGTTGAACACGCGGAAGAACTTGTCCATGCGGACATCGATCGACGACGGCTGCACCAGTCCGGGGTCATACGGCTCAATGGCGAGTTTTCCCGATTCCACGGCGGCGCGAATGTCTTGATCCGAAAGAAGCACGCCATAAAGTCTACTGGGTGGGCGGTTTGTAGTTCCCCTGCCCTACGGTGCTATTGTGAGCTGAGCTGCCGGCGTAGTTTAGTGGTAGAACATCAGCTTCCCAAGCTGAGAGTGCGAGTTCGATTCTCGTCGCCGGCTCAAATTGTTCCCGCTCATGCGGTGCACGGTGTCACGGGCTTTGTGGACATGCTGAACGCGCTGCTCGCTCCTCCCGTGCAGGGCCCGCGCAGGATTCTCCAGCGCGGGTGGTACTCTACGGCGCTCGCCAGACGCTCCGGGTCATGGTTGTACGCGTCGAATGTCCCGTTGGGCGCACGAAATGTCACGCACTGATCCGTAACGGCGATGGCGGTGACGGGGATCCAGTCGGCCTCCGGGCCATTTGCCGCGCGCAGGGCGGGAATCCAGTGCGGTCTGTGGCCGTCTGCGAAAAGCGTGCACTCGGAGGCGTCGACACGCCTGCGGGCGACGGCGGGCTCGGGTAGCAGCATGACGTCGCCGTTCACACGCACCGCGTTGCGCGAGGGCGAGTACTCGAAGCCGGCCACCAGCGCAGACGAGAACCGCATGACAGCGTCGACGGAGCCGAATTGGCTGACCAGCGTTTCCTTCGCGGTGGAAAAGGTGAGCGTGGCGGCGTTGATGTTGTCGATCTGCGCTTGCGCCCAATCGTCGGGAAGGTCCGCGGGCAGGAACGCGGACATGTCGGGGTGATCAAAACTCATGGAAAACTCCTTGGAATCGCACTTCCGGCGCGCGGTTGCGGCGCCGGCCGATCTTCTCCCGGAAGCACCGTGCGCGAGTCTGCGCGGTTGCTAGTCGACGAGCCGGGAGGCCTCACGTCGAACTTCTTGATCGCGTCACTGAGATTAATAGACAGCTTTGTCTAGCGCAAGTCGGCGGATAGACTGACCCCATGAGATTCACGCACGCGGCGCTTCTGGGGATGTACGCCACAGGCGCCTACTTGGGGGTGAAACGCCGCCCGGAACTCCCCTTCAACGACCCGGACTTCGTGCCCGTCCACTCCACCCCGGTGCTCTACGTGCACGGATTCACGAGCGCGACAAACACGTTTACCGTCAACGCCCTGCACCTGCGCAGCCACGGCTACTGGGTGTGGGGTTTTGACTACGGCATGGAGGAGCGCGCCAGCCTCGCCGCCATCATCCCCGTCCTCCACGGTTTCGGCGACATCAACGCCCTGGTCCAGGAGCTGGCGGGAAACGTGGAGAAGGTCAAGGAGGCGACGGGATCGGACAAGGTCGACATCGTCGCGCACTCGCAGGGCGGTTTGCTGACAAAGCTCTACATCGCCGGCGGCGGGGCGGAAAACGTCCGGCGCGTGGTGGCCATCGGCGCGAACTTCCACGGCACCGATCTCGGTGGCTGGGCCGAGCGCGTCGTCCCCTTCATCCGCCGCCGGCCCGGTATCGCCGAGGCCGTGGCCAGCACGAGCGCCCTGCAGCAGCTGGTGAATTCACCGTTTTTCGACACCATCCGCGACATCCCGGACACCGACCCGCGGGTGGTCTACACCTCCATTTACACCCCCGCCGACAGGGTGGTCACGCCCAATTCGGCCTCCTACCTGGAAAGCGTCGACGGCGCCGATGTGGTCAACGTCAATTTGGAGGAGGCCTACCCCGGCTTCGCTCCCGTCATCCACTCGCTGCTGCCGCGCGACCCGAACGTCGCTGAGCTGACCCGCTGGGGCTTGGAGCGCGGCCCGAGCTAGCGCGCGCAGCGGAACCCGATGTGGGTGGTCGCGGAATCCTCCGACTGGCCCTGGCGCGCCGGTGGCCGGTAGCGGTGGCAGTATTCCGGCGCACACAGGTGCGAGCCGCCCTTGACCACCCGGCGCGGGAACGTCTCCCCGGGGGCCGTCGCCGCGGCGCGCGCGGCCTGCCGGGCGGACTCGGGCGCGCAGCAGGAGGCGGACGCCTCGGCGACCGCGCGCTGGGGACCCACCGCGTATAGCGTCGACGTCCACTCCCACATGTTGCCGATGAGGTCGGCGAACCCCCACGGGTTGCGCCCGAACGAGCCTACGGGCGAGGTGCTCCCCCACCCCCGGTTGTCGTAGGGGAACCGGCCCTGCCAGGTGTTGGCGCGGATCACCCCGCCCGGCGCGTACTCGTCGCCCCACGCGTAGACGGTCTCGGGGCGCCCGGCGCGCTCGGCCCGCTGGTGGACCTCCCGCTGGACACGGAGCTGCGGGAGAAGAAGATGCGTGAGGCCGGCGCGGAGTTCGGCGCCCCCCGACTTCTCCCGGCGCACCTTTCTCCGCGCGGTCGTGGACGGACGCTACAAGCTCGTGCGCTGGTTTTCCCCCACCGAGTACGGCACCCCGGCCAGCGTCGAAGAGCTCTACGCCACCTCTGACGTCTCCCTGCACGACCTCGTCTCCGACCCGCACGAGCTGGACAACCTGGGCAACAAGGACCATCCGCGGTACGACGAAGCCCTGGTCGCGCGGCTTCTGGTAAAGCTCAACGCGCTGATTGAGCGGGAGCTGGGCTCGGACGACAACCCGATGGACCTGGATATGCTCGGCACCCGCGACGTCACCTACGGGGCGGAGGGCTAGACGCTACTCGCAGCGCACGATCGGCTGCGGGTCGTACACCGTGGTCGAGGTGTTGCGGCTGAGCTCCCGGCCGCTTAAGTCGCGCACGACGCGCGTGTCCGAGGTGGTAAAGCCCTGCGAGCCGCTCGAGGGGACGCAGTTGCCGCCGGTCACCGTCACCGGCTTGGGCGAGGTGTAGTTCCAGCGCCCGCCGTTGATGGACTCCACCTCCACGGTTTTCACACCCATGAGGCTCACCGTCACCTCCCCGCCGCCGACGGTGGAGGTGATCTTGACCGGGTAGGGCGAATCGTTGCGGAACTGCAGGTCGATGGCGCCCTCGAACACGGTGGCCTCGCGGCCCGTGGGGTAGCGCGAGATGTAGTAGGAGTGCGGGGTGGACGCCACGTCCGTCATACCCGCAAAGTAGGCCGCGTTGTACAGCGTGGTGGCGAACTGCGAAATACCGCCGCCCACCGCGTTGCCGGGCCGGCCGTTCTCGATGATGCCGGACGAGACGTATCCCTGCGCGGTGCCGCGGGGGCCGGTGTACCCGTTGAGGGAGAAGGTCTCGCCGGGGTTGACGATCGCCCCCTCCACTTCCTTGGCCGCGAGAGCGATGTTCGTTCCCGACGCCGCGCTGTACCCGCTGGTGGTGAAGGAACCCACGACCTCGTTGAACGTGGCGCTCTGCGCTTCGTCGGTGGTGAAGTCGGCCGGGCGGTTCTTGTACGCCGCCTCCCAGGTGCGCTCCTTGTCGCCGAGCACGCGCTCGTCGAAGCCCGCCATGGCGCCCTCCCAGTCGATGATGGAGCCGTCGACGGACGGTTCCACCCCGCCGCCCGGAAGCACCCGGGCGTTTTGCATCTTGCGCTCCGTTTCCGCCAGCTGCTCACCGAGAATCCCCTGCGCCGCCTCCGCGTTGACCTGCGGCGCGATTCCGCCGTCGACGTTGGGGAACTGGACCACCTCGCCCAGGCGGTCCTGCGCGATCACGCCGTCGACGCCGTCGCGCCCGCGCAGCGTGAGCGGGCCGCTGAGGGCGCGCTTGACCGGGCCGTTGAGGGCGTCGTCAATGACCTCACTGCTCACGGCCGGCTCCACCTCCACCGCGTCGACCTCGACACCCGACGGGTCGAGCCACCCCGTGGTGACGCGCTCGAACAGCTGCTCGCCGTCGACCTCCTGGCCCGAGACAGGTTCGGTCACCGTGGCCTCGCCCGATTCGATGGCGATTGCTCCGTCCTGCGGGTCGCGGTGCAGCTCAGCGGCCACGCGCTCGAGCTCGGGGTCTAACGCGGCGCGGTCGACCGTCGGCACGATATCGACTTCTCGGGTTCGGAACAGGCCCGCCAGCCGGGTCAGAGGGTTGAGGGACTCCTCTCCGGCGCTGCGCACCGTGGCGTCCCAGTCGATGCCGAGGCCGGAGCTCGCGGGCACGAGCTGGGCACTGGCCTGCGCCGCGCTCACCGTCACGGGCGCCGTGGCGACGTCGCCCAGCTGGGTTTCCAGCGCGGACACCGCTTCTTCGTGGCTCATGCCCCCGATCTCCACGCCACCCACGGTGGTCCCGCGCGGCACGGATCCGCGGTTCATCGCGATATCCGCGATATAGATCGCGAGGAGAACCGCGAGGACACCGACGACGGCGCCGAGGACGATTTTGCGCGCGCTCACGCCCCGCCGTCCCCGGCTCCTGGTTGCCTTTACCGTAGTCACCCGAACAAGATTACCCTGAGACGGCTTAGAGCCCGACATCAATTAACTGCTGCTGGACGCGGGTGGCGGCGGCGTCGACACGCTCGGGCGCAATCGCGCCCTGCTGGACGGCGGCGGTGACGGTGTCGATGATGTAGCCGACGTCCTCCCCGGAGGACCACAACGCCTGATCGGCCCCCGCGGCGATCGCGTCGCGCACCGCGTCCGCGGTCGGGCGGTAATCCGTCAGGCCCCGCATGCCCGACAAGTCGTCGGTGACAACCACGCCTTCAAACGGCGCGCCACCCGGGTAATCTCCCTCGCGCAGAATGCGGTAGGCCTCCGGGTTCAGCGAACTGGGCACGCCGTCCGGGCCGAGTCCGGGCACAATCATATGGCCCATCATCACCGAGGCCTTCGGGCGCTGCGGCAGCAGAACCGCGTAGGGCTTCAGATCGAACGCCTCCACCTCCCACAGCGGGGGCGTCGTAGCCAGCGCGGTGTGGGTGTCGCCCGAGGCGCGGCCGTGGCCGGGGAAATGCTTGAAGGTTGGGGTGACGCCGGCGTCGATAAGCCCCTGCGAGAACAACCCGCCGATGCGCGCCACCTCGTTCGGATCGGCGCCGAAAGAGCGGTCGCCGACGACGGGGAGGCCGGCGACATCGACGTCGAGAAGCGGGGCGTAATCCACGTTCACCCCGTGCGCCCGCAACGAGCGGCCGATGTCGTAGCCGGAACCCTGGACCACCGCGTCGGGCTGGCCGGCGAGCGCGCGCGGCGGCATCCACGTGCCGAAGATCTGCTGGTGGCGCTGCACGCGCCCGCCCTCGAAATCCACCGCGACGGAAAACGGACGGGCGTATTCCTCGCGCAGGGCGTTGATGCTGCGCCCCGGCTCCACGAGCAGCCCGGGGTCGGCCCACGACGGGATGAACAGCCCGCCCACGCCCTGGTCCAGCGCCGCGCGGGCCTGGTTGTAGTCGGACACGCCGACGACCATGAGCGAGGCGACCTTCGCGCGCAGGTCATGCGGCACGCGGTCCTCCGGCCCCGGGGGAGGCGGGGGCGTGGTCGTGGTTGTTGTTGTGGAGGTGACGGTGGAGGTGACTGTGGCGGTGGACTCGACGGTTGCCTGAAAGGTGCCGCCGGAGCAGGCGGTGAGCGCCGCGCAGGCTGCGACGGCTGCGGCGGCGGAGATGGCTGCAACGGCTGTGGCGCACCTTGAGCGGGCCATCCGCACCCCTTTCCGTCTCTTTCAACCTCCTTCGACGCGGCTTACTCTACTCCGCACCCTCGTTTCCGCCGCGCCGCCTGCTAAGCTGTGCGCCATGACACGCCCGCTAGACTCCGCGCCTCGCCGCGCCGTGACACCCGTGCTGGCCAGCGCCGTCATGGGGATTGTGCTGGGCATTGTCGGCGTGATCGGCATCGCCGCGTTCTCCGGGCAGAGCACGGTGCCAGCCGGCAACGCGGTCACCGCCGACGAGGCCGTCCTCGGCGGGCCGGAGTACGGCTCCCGCCAGTAGGCGCGCCAGGTGTTCACGCACCCGGCGGTCAAGCACCCGCTCGCCGCCCACGTCCTCGGCTGGGTCGCGCTCACCCTCATCTCGTTTGCCCAGCCGCCGGGGCGCGTTGCCGCCGACACCAAGTTCAACCTCACCCAGGACTCGGCGGGCTTCCTCGCCGCCGCCACCCGCGCCTGGACGGACCAGTTCACCCTCGGGCAGATCCAGAACCAGGCGTACGGCTACCTCTTCCCGCAGGGGCCGTTCTTCCTGCTCCCGCTGCCCGACTGGGTGGTGCAGCGGATGTGGTGGGCGCTTCTTGTGTGCATCGCCTACTCGGGCACCCTGAAACTGGCCCGCCACATGGGCATCCCCGGGGTTGTGCCGGCGGTGTTGTACGCGCTCTCGCCGCGCATCCTCACGACGCTGACCGCCATTTCCTCGGAGGCGTGGCCGGTGGCGCTGGTGCCGTGGACGCTGATCCCCCTGGTCAATCGCCGCCCGCAGGTTGCACCCGCGCTGGTCGCGGTGGCGATGATGGGCGCGGTCAACGCCGCGGCCACCATCGCCGCGTGCCTGCCGGCATTCGTCCTGCTCGCGTGGCGACGCCGTTGGCCGCAGGCCGCGCTGTACGGCCTGGGCTGCCTCGCGGTCAGCGCGTGGTGGCTCGGCCCGCTGCTGGTGCTTGGCCGCTACTCGCCGCCGTTTACGGAGTTCATCGAGTCCGCGTATGTCACCACCCACTGGCTCAACCCGGCCGAGATTCTGCGCGGCACCACCAGCTGGGCACCGTTCGTGGACACCGAGCGCACGGCCGGGTTCCTGCTGGTCTCGGAGCCGGTGTTCATTCTGGCCACCATGGCCGTCGCGGCCGTGGGACTGGCCGGCCTGGCCCGCGCGGACATGCCGTGGCGCGGCTACCTCGTGCTCCTGCTCTCCTGCGGTTTCCTCCTGCTGGGTGCCGCCCATTTTTTGCCCTCGCTTTTCGACGGCCCCCTGGCCCCGTTCCGCAACCTCCACAAGTTCGACCCCCTCGTGCGCCTGCCGCTGGTGCTCGGCGTCGGCTGGGCGCTCACGCGCCTGCGCGCCCCCGCGCTGGTGGCGGTGTCGCTGGCTGCGGCGGTGGCGGTGGCGCCCGCGTGGTCGCTGAGGCTCCTGCCCACCGGCACGTGGACTGAGGTGTCGCCAGACTGGATCGCGGCCGGGAAGTGGCTCGACGAGCACGCCGCGGGCACCCGCACCATCGTGGTCCCCCCGGCGTCGTTTGCCCGGCAGACGTGGGGGTGGACGCGCGATGAGCCGATCCAGGCGGTGACCTCCGCCCCGTTCGCGGTGCGCGACGCCGTGCCGCTGATAGACCCGGAGGCGATCCGCGGTCTCGACGGCCAGATGCAGGCCCTCGACGAGGAGGCGCTGCGCTCCATCGGCGTCGGCGCGGTGGTCGTGCGCCGGGACCTGGACAGCGGCGCCGAGGCCGACTGGCCGGGCGAGCCGACGGTCTCCTTCGGCGACGTGGACATCCACCTGCTCGAGCCGTATCGCGGCATGATGATCACCGCCGACGAGCCCGTGCGTGTCGACGGCGGCGGGGAGGTCCTGACCCTGTTGTGGCAGCGCTACGGCTACTTCCCGGCGCGGCTGGTGGACTCGGGCGCGCAGATTGTCACCGACACCCCCGCGTTGGCCGCCCGCAACTACGGCACGCTTGACTCCCCCGTTTCCGCGCACCTGGCGCACCCGGGCGAGGGCTCGGACGTGCGCAACCGCCTGCCCGACTACCCCTCGGCGGGCTCGCGCGTCGGCGTGACCATGTCGGGGGGCGAGGCCTGGGCGTCCAGCTCCGCCGCCGATGCCACGGCCTTCGGCGGCGCCGACCCCTCGCGCTCCCTGACCTCCGCCTTCGACGGGCTGGACAGCACCGCCTGGTGGCCCGCCCCCGGCGACGCCGGCTGGATCGCCTCCACCGTCGACGGCGGGCGCGTCTCGCTTACCGCGACCGACTCCACAGTGGTGCGCGTGGTCTCCGGCGACACCGCGCGCGACGTCTCGCTCGTGGCGGACCAGCCGCGCAGCGTGAGCGTGCCGGGCGACACGGTGCGCATCGATCTCACGGAGCCCGTCGGCATTTCCGAGCTGGACACCGGAGTGACGCGCGTCGTCGAGGTTCCTGGCACCGCCGACACCTACTTCTTCCAGCGCATCTTCCCCAGCACCGACGTGCTGCAGCGCCGCTTCACCACCGCCGCCCCCGCCGAGTGGCAGCTCTCCTCGCCCGCCACCATCGACGGCGAAGAGGCCGACGGCACCGTCTTCTTAGACGCCGGCACGCACGAGATCCTCACCGACGCCGACACAGTCACCCTGACCCGATCAGGCGTCACCACCGCCGGGTGGGCGCCGTTCGACGGGGAGGTGCGCACCAGCGACCGGGACCAGCTCATCCTCACCGGCCGCGGCTTCAACGACGGCCTGCGCGCCCGCGTCGGCGATGTGCCGCTTGAGCCCGAGCGTATCGACGCCGGCATGCAGGCCTTCCGCGTCCCACCCGGCACCAGCGGCCCGTTGACCATGACTTTCGCCGGCGACGCCCCCTACCGGTGGAGCCTGCTGCTCGGCGCCGTGCTCTCGCTGCTGACCGTGGCCGGGTGCCTGTGGGTGCGGTGGCGCCGCGTGTCGCGCTACGAGCCGGATAGTCGGGCGACGCCTACGTCCCCTCTAGTCGCGGCGCTGGGCGTGGGACTTGCCCCCGGCGCGCTGGCTGTGGCGTTGGCGTGGGCCGCGCGGCGGTGGACGCTCATCCCGTCGTGGCTGCTGAGCTCCAGCGCCGCCGGGTTCATGGGGTTGTGGCTGGCGCGGGCCCCGTGGCCGACACCCGGTTACGCCGGGTCGTCCATGCTCGTGCTCGTCGCCGGGTGCCTGGCCGTGGCGGCGCTGGCGTTCCCGGATAAGTGAGGGGTGGTGCTGGTGCTGGTGTGCTGACGTCTAACAGCTAGATCTCAGCGAAACAGGGACTGCAAAACCCCAGGTCGCGAGGAGCTAAAACTGCCCCGACGCCGCTGACGTCTAGTAGCTAGACCTCAGCGCGGGGGGCGGCGCGGGGGGCGCGGCTCGGCCACAGCACAGCGCCCGGGGCGCGCGATGCGCCGGTTGATCCAGCGCGCCCCGGGGACCTCGACAAGCTCGTACGACACATACGCAACGGCGACGCTGAACAAGACAGTAAACGCAAGTACGACTGCGAAGTGCCCGCTGAACGTCGGCACGCCGAGGACCGGGAAAGCAAGTGCCAGCACCCACACGTGCCACAAAAAGATGGAGTAGGACCAGCGCCCGAGAGCGCGCACGGCCGGGGAGGCCAGAACGCTGGAATCGCGCGGAGAGAGCACGTAGGGCGCGACGATCAGCGCGGCGAACAGCGCCCCGAGGATCACGCGGGCGTTGAACTCCGCCGGGGTGGGATGGGTAAGCCCCGCCGGCCCCACCACGCCCGCGAACCACGCCACGGGCAGCGAGAGCAGCGCGAACGGCCAGCGCGGGCCGCGGTACCCCACGCCGAGGCGCTCCAGCTCCGCCAAGATGAGGCCCACCGCGAACCACAGCACGTACGACGGGGGCCAGATCTGCATGTTCACTACCGAGACGCCCTCGATTGCCCAGGGCCACAGCAGGGAGGCGGGGATGAGGATGGAGAGGAGAAGCGTTCGGGTGTGCGTCGATAAGCGAAGATACAGCGGGAGGACGAGGTAGAACGCGACCTCCACGCACAGCGACCAGATGTGAGTCAGGCCCGCGACGAGACCGTCGGGCACGTAAATCTGCAGCATGAGCACCTGCGCGAGCGCCTGGGGCCAGGACATGTGGGCGAGCTCCGGCAGGGTGGCCAGCACGACCGCGACGCAGGCCAGGTACGCCGGGGCGATGCGCGCGAGGCGTCGCCGGTAGTAACCCGGGCGCTGGCCGCCGCGGGCCAGCAGGAAGGCGGACAGGGCGTAGAACACGGCGACGAAGTAGTCGAAACGCTCCAGCACCGGGTGGTACGTCGCGGTCTGGAAGGCGACGTGCGTGGTCAGGATGCCGAGGGCCGCGACGGCGCGCAGACCCTCGAGCTCGGGAAGTAGAGTGTTAGCGATATGGACAGTCTAGGAGTCGGGCTAGAACTCAGGCGAACGCTGGTGAGGTGCCTCGCGGTGCTCGCCGTGTGCTTCGCGCTGAACCTGATCTCCCCCGTGGTCATCGCGGCGCAGCGCACCATCGCGCCGGGTGAGACCCGGCTGACCACCTTCGACGGGCCCGCGGAACTGTCCGTTGAGACAACCACGTCGAAGGGTGCGAAGTCCGGCACCGTCGAGATCGACGCGAACATCGTGCTAGACGGTGCCGCGCGCACCGACTCGTATACCGCCGCGGCCGCCTCCTCGATGCCGGTCCCGGGGCGCGGCGGGGTGACCTACTACTTCCCCTACCGGCCGGAGCGCCGCACCTACCCCTACTCCGACCCGTTCGCGCCGCAGACACTTACTGCACCGGCGGCGCTGGACTACGTCGGCCCCGGCAGCGTTGGGGGGCTGGACACCTATAAATACCGGGCACGGATCGCAACGCCGGACTACGCCGCGGAGCGGATCATCGACCTGCAGACCAGCACCGGTGTGGTACTCGACGAGACTTGGTCCGTGGAACGCGGGCCCGCCACGGGACTGTTCCGCATGTCGGAAGCGTCGCGCGCCGAGGCCCGCGCACACGCCGCCGGGCAGGTGCGGGTGCTGCACGTCCTGCAGGTCCTGGCGTGGGTGACGCGGTTCATCGCCGTGGTTGCGCTGGCCTGGGCGGCGGTGGCGGTTGCGCGCCGGTAAGCTCCTCGGCGCCTGGGCCGCCGTGATTATTGTGGCGGTGACCTGGCCGTTTATGGTCCCGGGCCACTCGTTCGCCCTGCGTGACATGGTGGTTCTGCCGGACATGGCGCTGACACACGCCTCCCTGGGTTTCGGCGATTTGCCGGCGCGCAACGTCCCCCAGGACGCCGTGCTGGCGCTCACGCCGTTCCCGGTCACGCTGGTGCGGATCATCGTCGTCGCCGCCGCATGCGCCGCCGCCTACGCCGGCTACCGGGTGGGCACCTCCCCCTTCGGCCGGGCCGCCGCGATGACGCTGGCGGTGTGGAACCCGTTCGTGGTCGAGCGCCTCCTGCAGGGCCAGTGGTCGCTGGCTGTCGCGGCGTGGCTGATGCCGTTTATCGCGGTGAGCGGCTCGGTCGTCGCGATGTGGGTGGCGTCGCTGACACCCACCGGCGCGCTGGCGGCCGCCAGCTTATCCACCCGGCCGCGCCACGTCATCGCGGCCGTCCTCTTCTGTTCCCCGTGGGTGGGCGCCAGTGTCCTGTCACTGAGCGCGGGCACCGCCACCGCGGAGTCGGCGGCCGCCTTCGCGCCGCGCGCGCAGCAGTGGGTGGGCACCCTCGGCGCGCTGCTCGGGTTGGGCGGCATCTGGAACGCGGACGCAGTGCCGCCGTCGCGCTCCGCAGGCTTTGCCGTCTTCGGCGTGGCGCTGTTCGTGCTGTTGGCGCTGGGCTGGCGCGCCGTGCCGCGGAGCCTGCTCGCCCTCGCGTCCGTGGGTTTCGCCGTCGCGCTCGCATCGTGGCTCGGCCTGGTCGGCATAGTCATCGAGTGGCTGCCCGGCGCGGGCTTGCTTCGCGACGGCCAGAAGTGGGTGATCCTCTCCATCCCCGCCTACGTCTACGCCGCCGGCGCGCTACGCCCGCGCGTCGCCGCCGCCGCACTCGCCTGCGCCCTCCTGCAGGTGCCGGACGCGCCCGCCGCGCTCGCCCCATTGCGCCCGGTGACGGTTGCTCCGCCGCTTATCGACGCCCGCGGGCGCGACGTCTTCTTCCTCGACCGGCCCACGCTGCTCACCCGCGGCGACGGGGTGCCGGTGGTCGACCCTGCCACCAAGGTGATGAACGTGGTCGAGTCCGGCGCGCTGCGTATCGACGGCCGCGTGGTCGACGCCCCATCGCCCCGCTGGTCGCGGGCGCAGGCCATAGCCGGCGACGCAGGCGGCGCGGGTAGTACCGACGCGCTGGCCGCGCTCGGCATCGGCGTGGTGGTCTACCCGGACGGCCGGGTCGTCGAGACCGGCGCGCCGGCGCGGCAGTTGCCTCCGGCGGGGCTGGCGCTGTTCGCGCTGTGGTGGGCCGCGCCCCTTCTCGCCGTGGCGGCACCGGCCGGCCCGGCCACCGGTACGGCGCGGGTAAACGGTCCCCGCAAGCAGCCCTAGTTAACGCGTCGTTTACCCTCACGCGGCCGCCGCGCGACCAGGCACAATGCGCATGTGGTATAGATCACATTTGCAGCCACTGAAGCGACGTTAGCGCGTTTACCTGTGTCTTTACGACGTTTGATTGGGAAATACCCACTACTGGACGGAGCCAAGTGACCAGATAGTTGACACGGACACTGTGTATGCCTAAAGTTAACTCTAGTTTAACAAAAGGTTACACGGAAACGTGTATCCCGATCAGAACCGAAAGGGTGACAACAATGACCAACGCATTAACCAACAAGGTGATCTCACGTGTCCGTGAGGATCTCGCCGCAACGTACGGAGCCGCATTCTCGGACGACGCATTCGCGTCCCTCCTGAAGCAGCACCTCGCCGAGGCCACGATCACCGACTTCGTTCCCGTGCTCGTCGAAGCAGAGTACAACAACTTGATGTCCACCGGGCACGCCCGCCACGACCGCCACTACAGCGCCGCAGCCTAAGTGCCGCAGCGGCCTAGAACAAAACAACACCTAACACGTACAGGAGAATGACAATGGCTAACAACATCGACTTCAGCATCATCCGAGAGCGCGCGCTGCGCAACATCCGCGAAGACCTCGTCACCGCGTGGGGGAAGATCTACCCCGCGGAGAAGATCGAGCGGACCTTCGACTCCGTCAAGGCGCAGCACAAGAGCAACGCGGTGGTGGACGACTTCGTGCCCGTCCTCGTCGAGGCGGAAATGAAGGAACGGCTCCGCAATGCGGAGCTCAAGCAGACACGCTAGCTCCGCGTCACAGCGAGTAACACTTCCTCGAATCGGCGGCCAGTCTCCTCCCAGGAGAACTGAGCCGCCCATTCGCGCGCGCGGGCACCCATCCGGTCGCGCACGGGGGCGTCGGCAAGCAAACGCGCGATGACCTCGCGGAACTCGCGCTCGCTTCCCACGAGCCGGCCCGTAGTGCCGTCGCGCACGGAGTCACCCAGCCCGCCGGCCTCCACGTACCCGACGGTGGGCACGCCGTGCTGCGCGGCCTCGATAACGGCGATGCCCCAGCCCTCCTTCACGCTCGGCAGCAGGTGCAGCGCCGCCCGGGAGAGCACGGCGTGCTTGTACTCCTCGTTGACGTGCCCGTGGAACACCACGCGATCCCCCAGGTCAGCGGCGTAGGCGCGCAGCTCGTCCTCCCACCAGCCGGAGCCCAAGACATCCAGCACGACGCCGTCGAGCTCGCGCACCGCGTCAATCGCGTGCTCGATGCGCTTGTGCGGCACCAGGCGCGACAGGGTAACTAGATGCACCTTGCCGTCGTCGGGGATGGTGGGCACTAGCGGCGGGAGCGGATCCACCCCGTTGTGCACCACCGCGATGTCGGCGGCGCGGACCCCCAGCTCGACGAGGTCGGCGCGCGAGGCGTCGGAGACAGTGACGTACTGCGCTCCGCTGTAGACGCGCGGGGCGACGCGGCGCTCCAAAAACGCCCCGAGACGCCCGATAATCGGCCCCGCCACCGGCCACTGCCGCAGGTGACTGTGGTGCGTCAGCAGCACCGTGTCCGCCCGCGTGTACGCGCGCGCGAAGAACGGGACGCCGTTTTGCGTGTCCACAACCACGTCGGGGCGGTGCCGCCACACCGCCAGCGGCGCGAGCAGGTAGACGCTGTACTTGCCGCCGGCGCGCTCGATGCGCAGCCCGTTCTTCATCGACCTGCGCGGAGCGTCCGTGTGCGAGGACGTGCGTAGAACCACGTCGTGTCCCCGCGCGGCGAGGTATTCCCCCACCCGCTCGATATAGCGCTCCGAGCCGCCGCCGAGCGGGTGGGTACTATCGCGCCAGCACAGCAGCACTATCTTCATAGGTGTGTACCGTACCCGCCGCCTCGCCACCCTCCCGCGTTCAGTGCGGCTTCTGCGCTCGTTCACCTACGAGCAATTCCGGCCGGCGATCTTCTACGGCGGGCTCGCCCGTGACACCGCCCAGCTTGTCGACGCCCTGTGCGCCGACCTCACCGGCGCACCCCTGTCCGGCAAGACGGTCCTGGATGTCGGGGGCGGGCCGGGATATTTCGCCTCCGAGTTCGCCCGGCGCGGCGCGTGGTACGTGGGCCTGGAGCCCAGCGTCTCAGAAATGTCCGCGGCCGGCCTGAGCGGTTACGGGGCCGTGCGTGGCGACGGCGCGGCGCTCCCGTTCGCCGACGCCGCCTTCGACGTGGTCTATTCCTCCAACGTCGCCGAGCACATCCCGAACTGGCGCGACATGGGCGAGGAGATGATCCGGGTCTGCGCGCCCGGCGGGCTCGTGGTGCTCAGTTACACCGTCTGGCTCGGACCCTTCGGGGGCCACGAGACCGGCGTGTGGGAGCACTACGTGGGCGGGGAGTTCGCCCGGCGCAGGTACGCGCAACACCACGGCAGGCAGCCGAAAAACGTCTGGGGCGAGTCGCTGTTCGCCGTCTCCGCAGCGGACGGGCTGCGCTGGGCGCGGTCCACCGGGCTGCCCGGCGTGGCGTTTCCCCGCTACCACCCCCGCTGGGCGTGGTGGGTGGCGCGGGTTCCCGTGCTGCGGGAGTTCGCCACCTCCAACCTCGCGTTGGTGCTGCGCAAGCCCGCCGGGTGACGCGCTAGCGCGCCTCGGTCACGCGCTGCTCGAGCTTGTCCAGCTCTGCGAAGATTTCCTGCGGGACGCGCTTGCCCAGCCCCTCCAGGTATCCGCGGGAGTCCTCGATGTCCTCGGCCCACAGGGCCGGGTCGGCGTAGAGCGCTTCGGCGACATCCTCGGCCGGGGTGTCGAGGCCGCTCAGGTCGAGGTCCTCGACGCGCGCGGTGTACCCCACGACGGTCTCCTCGGCGCCGACCCTGCCCTCGATGCGGTCGATGATCCACTTGAGCACCCGCGAGTTCTCGCCGAACCCGGGCCACAGGAAGCGGCCGTCGTCGCCGCGGCGGAACCAGTTGACCAGGAAGATCTCCGGCATCCGGTCCCCGCCCTTGCGGCCCATGTCAATCCAGTGCTGGAAGTAGTCGCCCACGGCGTAGCCCATGAACGGCAGCATCGCCATCGGGTCGTGGCGCAGGGCGCCCACCTTGGCCTCGGAGGACGCCGCGGTCTGGCCCGAGGAGAGCATTGCGCCCATCATGGTGCCGTGCTCCCAGTCGTGCGCCTGGGTGACAATCGGGACGGTGTCGGGGCGGCGGCCGCCGAAGAGGATGGCGTCGATCTTCACACCTGCCGGGTCGTTGAACTCGGGTGCGGCGGTCGGGCACTGCTCGATAGGCACGCAGTAGCGGGAGTTCGGGTGGGCGGCGTCGTGGTGGGACTGCGGGGTCCAGTCGTGCCCGCGCCAGTCGATCAGGTGCTCTGGCGCCTCACCGTCCATGCCCTCCCACCAGATGTCCCCGTCGTCGGTGAGCGCGACGTTGGTGAACAGGGTGTTGCCCGGCTCCATCGTGCGCATCGCGATCGGGTTGGAGGCGTAGTTGGTGCCCGGCGCCACGCCGAAGAAACCGTTCTCCGGGTTGACGGCGTAGAGGCCGTCCTCCTTGAGGTGCATCCAGGCGATGTCGTCGCCGACGACCTCGGCGCTCCACCCCTCAAGCGTCGGGGTGATCATTGCCAGGTTGGTCTTGCCGCAGGCGGAGGGGAAGGCGCCCGCGATGTGGTAGCTCTTGCCCTCGGGCGAGATGAGTTTGAGGATGAGCATGTGCTCCGCCATCCACCCCTCCTCCTTGGCCATGACGGACGCAATGCGCAGGGCATAGCACTTCTTGGCCAGGATCGCGTTTCCGCCGTAGCCCGAGCCGAAGGACCAGATTTCCTTGGTCTCCGGGAACTGGGAGATGTACTTGCTGTCGTTGCACGGCCACGCGACGTCCTCCTCGCCCTCGGCAAGCGGCGCGCCGACGGAGTGCAGGCAGTGGACGAAGTTGTCTCCCTCGATCTTGTCCAAGGCCTCCTGCCCCATCCGGGTCATGATGCGCATGGACATAACGACGTACGCGGAGTCCGTCAGCTGGACGCCGAGCTTCGGGTCGGGGTCCGTAATCGGGCCCATGCAGAAGGGGACGACGTACATGGTGCGACCCTTCATGGACCCGGAGAAGTGCTCGAGCATCTCCTCCTTGAGCGCGGCGGGCTTCATCCAGTTGTTGGTCGGGCCGGCGTCCGCCTCCTCCTCGGTGGCGATGAACGTGCGCGACTCCACGCGAGCGACGTCCGAGGGGTTCGACCTGGCGAGGTAGGAGTTGGGACGCTTTTCTTCGTTGAGCTTGATCAACGTTCCCTTGTCCACCAGCTCGGCGGCGAGCCTGTCCCACTCCTCCTGGGAGCCGTCAACGAAGACCACGCTGTCAGGTTGGAATAGATCGACTGCCTCATTAACCCAGGCGATGAGGTGTTCGTTGTCGGTCGGCGCTTCCTGCGCCATCCCCTTGATTGCGGTGGTCATGTACTCTCCTGCGCTTCCTGTGCCTACTGCCGTTCTCATCAGCTGGTTATCCCCAGATGTATCCCACGGGGGACATTCCTGTAGAAGAACAGCCTATCGAAAACCCGTCTTTGCTGGCATAACACCGATGCCCGGACGCCGTTTTCCGGTTATTACCAGTGACCGATCACACCCAAAATGCTGCCGTCTCCGCCCGAGTCCCACCCCCGCATAGGGGTGACGAGTGCCCACATCGGGCCCGCTAATGGGCCCATACCCTGCGCAAATGTCGGCACCGGCGGAGTCAAAAATGTATACCCGGGCCTCTTAACCGCTTTCACCCCCGTATAGGGGCGATGCGCCCAGCCCGTCACCCTCGGTCCGAACCCCCACCCACAAACTTGCGTTTGCGCACGTCATGTGGACAATTAACGTGATGAATAATTCTGATTTCCCTACAACTGAACGCCCCGGCACGGGCGAACTCCCCCACGGCCGCCCGCCACAGACCGAGTTCGACACCGGTCTCGACTACCCGCGCCTGGGGTCGGTGACCTTCCGCCGCGGCACGCTCACCGACAACCAGGAGGTGCTTTTTGAGGAGCACTGGCCGCGCCTCGGCCGCGTGCTCGACGACACCCCCGTGGACATCGACTCGTGGTTCGGCCGCTCCGGGCACCCGACCATCGTAGAAATCGGGTCCGGCACGGGCACCTCCACCGCGGCGATGGCACCGTGTGAGGCCGACACCAACATCATCGCGGTCGAACTGTACAAGCCCGGGCTGGCCAAGCTGCTCGGCGCCGTGGTGCGCGGGGATATCTCGAACATCCGCATGATCCGGGGCGACGGAGTGGAAGTGCTGGCCCGGATGTTCGGCGAGGAGTCCCTCGACGGAGTACGCATCTTCTTCCCCGACCCGTGGCCGAAGGCGCGCCACCACAAGCGCCGCATCATCCAATCCGGCACGCTCAATCTCATCGCGTCCAGGCTCAAACCGGGCGGGGTTGTGCATGTGGCCACCGACCACGCCGGTTACGCTGAATGGATCGACGAGCTGGTCGAGGTGGAACCGATGCTTGAGTACAAGGGCTGGCCGTGGCCGCAAGCGCCCGTGCTCACGGACCGCCAGGTAATCACTAAATTCGAGGGCAAGGGTCTGGATAAGGACCACATCATCCGCGAGTACCTCTGGACGAAGAAGTAGGGATTCACATCATGAACGACCTCCACGAGATGACCCACCCCTACAACCCGGGGGCGGCCGCCGGGCCCGACAGTTTCCTCCTCGTCTGGGACGCGCCGAACCTGGACATGGGCCTCGGCGCAATTTTGGGCGGGCGCCCCACGGCCGCGTACCGCCCGCGTTTCGACGCCATCGGGCGCTGGCTCATCGGCCAGGCCGTGGACGCCTCCACCGAGCAGGGCAGGCGGATAGAGCCCGAGGCAACCGTGTTCACCAACATCGCCCCCCAGGGCGCCGACGTCGTGCGCCCCTGGGTCGAGGCGCTGCGCAACGTGGGCTTCGCCGTCTTTGCCAAGCCGAAGACGGACGACGACTCCGACGTGGACCAGGACATGATCGCCCACATCGAGCGCCGCCGCGACGAGGGCGTGCTGCGCGGGCTCGTCGTCGCCTCCGCCGACGGCCAGAACTTCCTGGAGACCATCGGGGAGTTGACCGCCGAGGGCGTGCCCGTCACCGTCATCGGCTTCCACGAGCACGCCTCCTGGGCGGTGACCGACCCGGCCATCACCTTCGTGGATCTCGAGGACATCCCCGGGGTGTTCCGCGAGCCGCTGCCCCGCATCAACCTCGACCAGCTGCCGGACGAAGGCGCCTGGCTGCAGCCCTTCCGCCCCCTGTCAGCGCTGCTGCACAACTCCCGCGGCGCTGCCGCGGTCCAGGCGTAAGGGGCGCGCGTGTTTTATAACTGGGGCCGTTTCGCGTACCGCCACCGGCGCATCATCCCGGTGGTTCTCGTGGCGATCATCGTGGCCATGCAGGTCTTCTTCGGCTCGAAACTCGGCGAGCGCCTCTCCCAGGAGGGGTGGGAGGATCCCGGCGCGGACTCCACCACCGCCGCCGCGATCGAGCAGGAGACGTTCGGCCGGGACAATTCCGGCGACGTCATTGTGCTTGTCACCTCACCCTCCGGGGTCGCCGAGGGTGAGGTCTTCGACGCCGCGAACCGGCAGATCTCGGCGCTAAAGGAGCAGTTTCCGGAACAGATCGACCACATCAACAGCTACTTCTCCTCCCCCAACCCGCAGCAGATCTCGCCCGACGGCACCAAGGCGTTCGCCGCCATCGGCCTGCGCGGCGACGGGGAACAGACGCTGAAGGACTTCCGCACCATCGAGCCCGCCCTCGACGCCATCGAGCTGCCCGGCGACGCGCAGGTGCAGATCGCGGGGGCGACCGCCGTCGCCGACGCCCTCGACGAGGGGATGGCCAACGACATCGCGCGCGCCGAGAAGATCGGGCTCATCTTCGTCGCCCTCATCCTGCTGTGGGTCTTCGGCGGGGTGGTTGCCGCCGCGATGCCCCTTATCGTCGGCGTGCTCTCCATCGTGGGTTCGCTGTCGCTGCTCGCCATCCTCGCCCAGTTCCAGCAGGTCAACGTGTTCTCGCAGTCGGTGATCACCCTGCTCGGCCTCGGCCTGGCCATCGACTACGGCCTGTTCATGGTCTCCCGGTTCCGCGAGGAGCTGGACAAGGGCGCGGACGTGGAGGAGGCCGTCGCCGTCACCGCCGCGACCGCCGGCAAGACCGTGTTCTTCTCCGCGCTCATGGTGGGCGTGGCGCTCTCCGGCCTGCTCATGTTCCCGCAGGCCTTCCTCAAATCCGTCGCCTACGGCGCCATCGCCGCCGTGATCTTGGCCGCCGTCATCTCCGTGGCCGTCCTGCCCGCCCTGTTCGGCCTGCTCGGGCGCAGGATCGACATGTGGGCGGTGCGCAGGACCTCGCGCACCGGCCGCCGCATCGAAGACACCGTCTGGTACCGCGTCCCTACCTGGGCGATGCGGCACGCCAAACCCGTCGTCGCCGGCACGGCCGCCGCGCTGATTCTGCTCAGCGTCCCCATGGTGGGCATCACCTTCGGTGGCATCAACGAGTCCTACCTGCCGCCGAGCCAGGAAACCCGCCAGGCGCAGGACGACTTCAACGCCACCTTCCCCGCGTTCCGCACCGACCCGGTCAAGCTCGTCGTCGTGGGCGCGGATAACAACCAGCTTGTCGACGTCGTCATGCAGGCGCGCCAGGTCACCGGCCTCGCGTCCCCCCTCGCCCCGTCGCGTCCGACGAAGGATGGCACAACAGTGCTGTCCGCGCCGCTGGAGGACCGCAACGGCGGGGAGGGCGTCGTCACGCAATTGCGCGATATCGAGGCGCCCGAGGGGGTCGAGCTCTACGTCTCGGGCACCCCCGCCATGGAGGTCGAGTCGATTGAGGCGCTCTTGGCGCGCCTGCCGTGGATGGCGCTGTACATGGTGGCGGCGACGTTCATCTTGATGGCGCTGCTGTTCGGCTCCATGATCCTGCCGGCGAAGGCGGTGATCATGAACATCCTGGGTATCGGCGCCACGCTTGGGTTCCTCACCCTCGTGTTCGTCGACGGCGTCGGCTCCGGCCTGCTCAACTTCACCCCCGGCCCGCTGATGAGCCCGGTGCTCGTGCTCATCATCGCCATCCTCTACGGGTTGTCCACCGACTACGAGGTCTTCCTCGTCTCCCGCATGGTGGAAGCCCGGCACAACGGCGCGTCCACCGACGGGTCCATTGCGTACGGCACGGCGCGCACCGGCGGGATCATCACCGCCGCAGCCGCCATCATGATCGTGGTGGCCGCGGCGTTCGCCATGAGCGAGATCGTGATGATGAAGTACATCGCCTTCGGCATGATCTTCTCCCTCGCGCTCGACGCCACCGTCATCCGCCTCCTGCTCGTCCCAGCCGTCATGCACCTGCTGCGCGAGGACAACTGGTGGGCTCCCCGCTGGGTCAAGCGCGCCTACGCCGCCATTGGCGAGCACTCCGAGCGCGGCCCGGCCGGCCCCGGCGCACTCGCCGCAGCCCCCGCGCAGCGAGCGTTGCCGCCGTCGTCCGCCGCAGGTGCGGGCTCGACGGCCCTGCGCACCGGCGACGTCGCGGTGGCGGATACCGTGGTGGACACCCAGCCCGTGCGCGGCGGCGTCTCCGTGGAGGACAACGCCGAGCTCATCCCCTTCCACGAGCTGATGCGGCGCCTGTCGGAGGAGTCCGGCCCCGACGGAACAGACGGCGTGGGCCGCTAGCTCCGTGAGGGACGTCTACTGGCGCTGGCTGCGGTGGCTCGCGCCCTTGGCTGGGCTCGCTCTCATCGCGTTCGTGTTCCGCGACGAGCTGGATTTCCTGGGCGAGTCGTGGGAGGTGCTGCGCAACGCGTCCCCGGCCCCCGTCGCGGCCGCCGTAGCGTGCTCGTTCGCGTCCATCATCGCGATGTCCGCGGTGATGCTGCTGCTCATCAACGTCGAAGGCCGCGTCGCTACCCTGCCCCGCACCAGTGCAATCACGCTCGCCTCCAACGCCTGGTCCGTCTCCATCCCGGGCGGTCCGGCGCTCTCAGCGTGGCTGACGTTTCGCGTACAGCGCTCGTGGGGCGCGTCGGCGGGGGTGTGCGGGTGGTTTTTCGTGCTGTCCGGGGCCATTTCCACCGTGTGGCTGGTGGTGATCGGCATCGCGGCCGTCATGTTCCTGGGCGCCGAACTGTCCATTTCAGCTCTGGCCGTCTCCCTCGCGTTGGCCGTCGTCACCACGGCGTTCCTCTACTGGGCCACCCGCCACCCGGCGGCTCTCACGCGCTGGGCGCGCCACGTTCCGCCGCGGGTGCGCGACAGGCTCGTCGGCGTGATCGAGGAGGTCGCGCGCATCCGCATCTCGGGCACGCGGTTCCTCGCCGCCGCCGCGCTGTCCCTGCTCAACCGGCTCTTCGACCTCGCCATCATGTACTTTGCCGTCTGGGCTGTCGGCGGTTCCGCGCCCACCGCCGTCGCCGGGCTAAACGAGACGACCGTGGCGGGGGTGACACTGGCGTTCGTGATGACCAAGCTGGCGGGCTCCGCGCAGGTCACGCCCGGCGGAGTGGGGACGGTGGAAGCCGTCGCCGCGGCCTCCCTCGTCGCGGGGGGCATGACGCTTGTCGACGCCACCGCGGCCGCCCTCATCTACCGCTGTGTGTCCTTCGTCCTGGTCGCCGCCGCGGGGTGGATCGTCTACGCCGCGGCCTACGCGGGGCGGGGCTACATGCTGGGCAAACCCGCCCACGCTGCGTAGGCTGTACCGCATGTTGAAGAAAAGCTACGCCGTCGCGGCCGACTTCGCAGCCGTGGCCGCTTTCGCGCTCCTGGCCCGCGCCGCCCACAGGTCCGAGGAGATGAAGTTCACCTTCGCCGGCTGGCTGGAGACGTTTGCGCCCTTCGCCGCCGGCGTGGCGCTCGCGTGGCTTGTCACGCGCAAAGACCGCGGCTGGCTGATCTGGCTGATCACGATTGTCACGGGGCTCGTGATCTGGGGCTTCTACCGCGGCAAACTGCCCCACTGGTCGTTCGTCCTCGTCGCCTCATCCATGTCCGCGCTGCTCATGCTGGGCTGGCGCGGCGTGGTGAAGCTGGTCGCATCCCGCTAGAAGGACGAGCCCCAGTTGTAGAGGGGATCGCCGGAGATCAGGCCGTTGAAGAACCAGATGACGTAGTTGATCAGGTCGCCTGCGATGTCGAGTGCGCTGGAAAGCATGGTGAGAGCCTTTCTGTGGTGTTCTTAGAGTGGACTGATCGGATGCTTCTTCGGAAGATCCGTCAGGTGCTTCGTGGAAAGCTGGCGCAATGCGCGTCGAAGCGTGATTCTAGTTTCGGACGGCTGGATCATCGAATCGATGTAGCCCCGCTCCGCCGCGACGTACGGTGACGTCATGTTCTCATCGTAGAAATCCATGAACATCTTCTTCATCGCGGCGCGCTGGGCCGGGTCCTCGACGGAGGCCAGCTGCCTTCCCTGAATCATCACCACGGCCGCCGCGGAACCCATCACCGCGATCTGGGCGGTGGGCCAGGCCAGGTTGATGTCCCCGGTGAGGTTCTTCGACCCCATCACGGCGTACGCGCCGCCGTAGGCCTTGCGCACAATCAGCGAGATCTTGGGCACCGTGGAGTTGGCCACCGCGTACCCGAACTTCGCGCCGCGGTGGATCAGGCCCACCTTCTCCTGGTCCACGCCCGGCAGGTAGCCGGGGGTGTCCACCACGAAAATCAGCGGGATGTTGTACGCGTCGCAGACGTGGATGAAACGCGCCCCCTTGTCGGCGGCATCCGCGTCGATGCAGCCCGCGAAGTGCATGGGGTTGTTCGCCACGAATCCGACCGTGCGGCCGTCGATACGCCCGAAGGCGCAGATGAGGTTCTCGGCGTAGTTGGCCTGGATTTCGACCAAGTCCTCGTCGTCGGCGAGCTGGACCAGCAGGTCCATCATGTCGTAGCCCGCGTTGATGTCGTCCGGCATGAACTCGTCCAGCGCGGAGTCATCCAGCTCGTCGTCCGCCGGCGCCCACGCGGTGGGCGCCTCGTCGAAGGTGGAGGTGGGCAGCAGGGACAGCAGCTCGCGCACGTAGTCGAACGCCTCCTCCTCCGTGGCCACCACCGCGGAGACGTTGCCGTTGCGCTCCTGCTGGGCGGCTCCGCCGAGCTCGGCGGAGCTGATGTCCTCGCCCGTGACCTCGCGGATCACGGCGGGTCCCGTGACGTACATCTCGGCCTGCCCGTCCACGGCGACCACGAAGTCGGTGGTCACGGGCGCGTAGACGGCGCCGCCCGCGGACTTGCCCAGCATGATGGAGATCTGCGGGGAGCGCCCGCTCAGCGGAAGCTGGCGGCGCGCGATCTCGGAATACATGGCCAGGGACGTCACGGCGTCCTGGATGCGGGCACCGCCGGAATCCTGAATACCGATGACGGGGCAGCCGATCTTGATCGCCATCTCCATCACCTCGGTCACCTTCCGGCCGAAGGTCACGCCCACGGAGCCGCCGTAGACGGTCTTGTCGTGGGCGTAGATGGCCACGGGGCGGCCGTCGACACGCCCGTAGCCCGTGACCACGCCGTCGGAGTACACGGCGTCCGGGTCGCCCGGGGTGCGGGCGAGCGCGCCGATCTCGACGAAGCTTCCCTCATCGAGCAGCGCCGCGATGCGCTGGCGCGGCGTGGTCTGCCCCGCATCATCGCGCCTCTTGCGGGACTTCTCCGACCCCGGGTCCTGCGCCTTTTCCAGGCGCGCGCGCAGGTCGGCGAGCTTAGCGGCGGTTGACATTGTCGATCCATTCATTCATGTGCTTGCCCACGATGCCGATCGCGGGCTCGTCCACCACGGCGAGGTGGTCGCCGGGCAGGTGAACAATTTCCAGGTCGTCCACGATATCGCCCCAGCCCCCGTCCTCGTCAATGTGGGCGTAGGCCGGCTCGAGCATGATGGCCCCGTCGTGCATGCGTTCCGCGCGGAACAGCAGGACGGGCACGCTCACCCCCGCCCAGCGGGAGAAGTCCAGGTTGGCCAGGATCTGGTTGTCCACGAAGGAGGCGCGCTGGTGCTCGAGCACGCCCGCCGCCAACCCGTGCTGGGAGGCGTCGGTGGTGGCCAGGAACTGACCCAGCATGTCCAGCACCGCCTCCTCGCCGGCAGATTCCAGC
The DNA here is from genome assembly GCF_900103625.1 of Corynebacterium mycetoides. NCBI lineage: Bacteria > Bacillati > Actinomycetota > Actinomycetes > Mycobacteriales > Corynebacteriaceae > Corynebacterium > Corynebacterium mycetoides. The sequence goes on from NZ_LT629700.1 coordinate 1,484,004, forward strand.
AAATCGTAGGGGACGGGGAAGTCGAGCCCGTACGACTCCTTGGCAAACGCCGCGTAGCGCTCCCAGCGCTGCCTCGTCGCCTCCGGGGTGTTCGGGGTCGGCTCGGACGGCTGCGTGGTGTCCAGCAGCGCGATGAACTGCACCGCGTCGTCGCCGAGCTGCCGCGCGACCTCGTAGGCCAGTGCGCCGCCGAAGGACCAGCCGGAGAGAACCACCGGGCGATCGCCCGAGAGCCGCCTGATATCGTCCACGTAGGCCGCCGCGCGCTCCTCCAGGGATCCCTCGAGGCGTTCGATGCCGTAGACGGAGACGTCGCTGTCCAGGCGGCGCGCCAGCGGCTGGTACACGGTGCTCGAGCCGCCCGCCGGGTGGAAGAGGAACACCGCCGGCTTCGTCGTGGACTCCACTTCCCGGAAGACGCGCACGTTGCCGTCGACGGGCGTTTCCAGCCCCTCGCGGACCTTGTTCGCCAGCTCCGCGAGCACGCGGGCAGAGCGCACCTCCTCGGGCGTGACCTCGATGCCGGAGCGGTCCGTCAAGTGCGCGGCGATCTCGGCCGCGACGTCCTCGCCGATCTCGGGCAGCTCGGAGGTCACACCCGCGGCCGCGGCGCCCGAGAACCTCGCCCAGGCGCCGAACACCATGCGCTCAGACGCGTCGCGCGGGGCCACTCCCACGCCGGTAGCGCCACCGGGGGCACCTCCGGTGGCCGTCGCCGCGGCGCGCGCCTTGGCTACCGCCGCCGCCGGGTCGCGGGTCTCCGAGTTGTAGGTCAGAGGCTGCGGGGCATCCGCGTTGCCCGCCACGGCCTGCTCGACGATGGAGATCACGTCGGCCACGGAGGCGTCGCGAAGCGTCTGCACCTGCAGCGGCGGAATCTGGAAGTCATTTTCCACGCGGTTTTTGATGCGCATGCCCATCAGCGAATCCAGGCCGAGGTCAATGAGCGGGAGCTCGCTGGGCAGGTCCTCCGCGTCGTAGCCCATCGTCTCCGACACAATCGCGCGCAGGCGCTGCTCCACCGACTCGCCGGACGCGGGGTCCCAGCGCACGGCTTCAACACCTTCCTCGTGGATCGGGGCCGCGCCCTCCGAGGCCGTGACCTCGGTGACCCCCTGCGGGGAGCGCGGCGAGCCGAGGTCCAGGGTTGTCGCAAAACCCTCGGCCAGCAGCGCATCGCCGGCAAACACCTTCACGCTCGTGCCGCCGACGGAGCGGGAGGCCACGGCCGTCAGCTCGCCGTGGGCCGGGAGCACGCCGTGCTCCTCGGTCGCCACCACCGTCGAGCCCGGGTTGAGGTCCTCCGCCGCGGCCTCGATGAGCTGGTGGGGGCTAAACACCTGGTCCGCCTGCACGGCGTAGGCGACGTCGCCGCCGGGCAGCGCGACCTTGGTGGACAGAAGCGACTCGGCACCGGACACCGGACGCGCCGAGGTCCAGTACTTCGTGCGCTTGAACGTCGTGGCGGGGGCGGCGAGCATCGGCCCCGGCCCGTAGAAGCCGGTGAAGTCCACGTTGGCGCCCTGGACGTACAGCTTCGCGGCGAGGTCGCGGATCGACTCCACCTCGTCGACCCTGCGCTTGGTGGTGAACAGCAGCTGCACGTCCGGCTTGCCCAGTGAGAACGCGGTGTTCATCATGCCCATCACGGCCACGGGGTTCGGGGCGATCTCCACCAGCGTGGTGTGCCCGGCGTTCAGCGCGGCCTCGGTGGCGTCCTGGAAGAAGACGGGCTGGCGGGTCATGCGCAGGAAGTACTCGTCGTTGTGCACGGTCTCACCGGCGGGGTAGACCACACCGCGGTCGACGGAGGAGTACAGCGGGACGCGCAGCGGCTGCCCGGTCAGGCCGGCGAGCTCGCCGGCGAGGTCCCCCATGATCGGGTTTAGCATGCTCGTGTGGCCGGCGCCCTTGACCTGCAGCTTGCGGGCGAACTTCTCCTCGGCCTCCAGCGCGGAGACGAGCACGTCGACGGCCTTGGACGGCCCGCCCACCGTGGTCATGCCGGGGCCGGCGTACACGGCGGGCTCCACGCCCTGGGCGTCCGGGTGGGCGGCGACGAACTCGGCGAGCTCCTCGCGGCCGAGCTCGACGACGGCCATCGCGCCCTCGGCGTCGGTGCCCGCGATCTGCTGCTCGCCCTCGATCATCAGCCGGGCGCGGTGGCAGGCGACGCGTACGGCGTCCTCGCCCGTGAGCCCGCCCGCGCCGTACGCGGCGCCCATCTCGCCCATCGACATGCCCATCGTGGCGGCCGGCGTGATGCCGAAGCTCGCCAGCAGGTCGGTCTGCGCGATCTGGATGGCGGTGATAGTGACTTGGCCGGTCTGGGTGTCGTAGGTCTGCTCGTCGTCCTCGATCAGCTCGATCATGGACCAGCCGGCCTCGAACTTCACCACCTCGTCCAGCTGCTTCATGCGGCGGCGGAAGAGCGGGGACAGCTCGAGCAGCTTTTTCGCCATCTTCCGGTGCTGCGAGCCGAACCCGGAGTAGACGAACACCGGGCCCATCGGGGCCGGGGAATCCGCCACGGCGATCCCCGGTACGGTCTTGCCCGCGGCGACCTTGCGCAGCTTCGTCACGGCGTCGTCGACGGTGGACGCCTGCACCACCGCGGCGCTGCGGCCGTGGTTGCGCTTGGCCAGGGAGCGGGCGACGGGCACGAGGTCCGTCTCGGCGCGTCCTTCGAGGTAGTCCGCGAGGGCGGCGGCGGCGTCTCTGCGTCGCGACGGCAGGTGGCCGGAGACCGGCAGCGCCACCCCGCTGGCGTCGACAAGCTCCGCGCTCGGGCCCGTTGCCTCTGCGGCATCCCCCGTGGCGTAGTCGGCCGGGTCGAAGTCCGTCACCACGACGTGGGCGTTGGTGCCGCCGAAGCCGAAGCCGGACACGCCCGCGACCCGGCGGCCGGAGTAGCGCGGCCACTCGCGCGGGTCCTGTACCACTTCGATGTGGTCGGCGTCGAAGTCGACATACTCGTTGGGCCCGACGTAGTTCACGGACGCGGGGATGGTGTCGTGCTTGAGCGCCTCGACCACCTTGATCAGCCCCGCGGCGCCCGCCGCGGACTCGGCGTGGCCGATGTTGGACTTCGACGAACCGAGCAGCAGGGGCACGGAGTTTTCCCGCCCGCGGCCGAGCACGGCGCCGAGCGCGGTCGTCTCAATGGGGTCGCCGAGCAGCGTGCCGGTGCCGTGGGCCTCCACGAGATCCACCTGGGCGGGGTCGATGCCGGCGTCGGCGTAGGCGCGGCGCAAAACATCCATTTGCGCCTCCGGGTTGGGGGCGGTCAGGCCGTTGGAGTGCCCGTCCGAGTTGGTGGCGGAGCCCTTGATCACCGCGTAGATCGTGTCGCCGTCGGCAAGCGCGTCCTCGACGCGCTTGAGCACGAGCAGGCCGGCCGCCTCGGAACGCACGATGCCGTCGGCGTCGGAGGAGAACGAGTGGATGCGCTGGGACGGGGAAATGACGCCGAGCTCGGAGAACATCAGCGACGCCAGCGGGTTAGCCATGACGTTGACGCCGCCGGCCAGGGCCACGTCGCATTCGCCGTCGCGAAGCGCGCGCACCGCGTGATGGGCGGAGACGAGCGACGCCGAGCATGCGGTGTCGACGTTGACGGACGGGCCGCGGAAGTCGAAGACGTAGGAGATGCGGTTCGGGATGATCGACGACGCCGCCCCCGTCAGCGCGTAGGGGTGGGCCTGCGACGGATCGGAGGAGATCAACATCCCGTAGTCGTTGTTGGAGGATCCGATGAACACACCCACCGCCTCCCCGCGCAGGGAGTTTGCCGGGATGTGCGCGTCTTCCAGGGCCTCGAACGCGAGCTCGAGCATGATCCGCTGCTGCGGGTCCATGTTGACCGACTCAAGCGGGCTGAGCCCGAACATCTCGTTGTCGAAGGACGCGATGTCGCTGAGGTAACCGCCGCCGGTGTTCTCGCTCTCGAGCCGGGCGCGGACGACGGGGTCACCCAGGTACTCGGTCCACCGTTCCTCGGGCAACGGTCCCGTGGTCACCTCACCACGGGCAAGCAGCTCCCAGAACTCCTCAACGCTGTCAGCACCCGGGAACCGGCCGGCTGTGCCCACAATCGCGATGTCGCGGGCGGCCGGGGACGCGCTTGCTTCTCGACGCCCGTATGCGCGTCCCGGAGCCTGCTCCTTGGGCTCCTTGGGTGCGGTGAGGGCGGCGGCCAGCGCGCCGATCGTCGGGTACTGGTAGGCGACGGTCGGGTCGACCCGGGTGCCCAGCAGCGTCTCGAGCTCACCGGACATGATCACGGCGTCACGTGACGACAGGCCGTAGGTCTCGAGCGGTTTGACCGCGTCCACCTCTGCGGCGTCGATTCCAGTCGCCTGCGCCACCCAGGAGCGCAGCCATGTGATCAGTTCGGTTTCATTCATAGGCATTCAGCTTATCGCTCCCCTAACGCTTGAGAAATTTCTGCATGTTGACGCGGCGCGCAATCTTTCCGGACGACGAGCGCGCAATCTCGTTCGGCGCGTAGAACTCGATGACGTCGGGGGAGATTCCGTGCGTGCTGGTCACGGCCGCCCGGATCGTGTCCTCGGCGGCCAGGTCGCCATCGGCCGAGGCCTCGTCAGCGCGCTCGACGAAGAGCACGAGGCGCTCCACGTCGTCGCCGGGCACCGCGAAGGCCGCCACGGAGTCGGGCCGGACGTGATCGGTGGCCTCCATGACCGTCGCCTCGATGTCCTGCGGGTAGTGGTTGCGGCCGGCGATGACGATGAGCTCCTTGAGGCGCCCCGTGATGTAGACCTGGTCGCCGACATTCGCGCCGAGGTCGCCGGTGGCGAGCCAGCCGTCAGACGGCAGCCCCTCGCCCAGCGCCTCGTTGAGGGTGTTACCGAAGGTTTCCCGTGTCTCTTCCTCGCGGTCGAGGTAGCCGCCGGCGACGTTGGCGCCGTGGACCCAGATCTCGCCGATCGTGCCGTCTTCCACCTGGTTGTGGGTCTGCGGGTCGACGATCGCCAGATTCATCCAGGGCACTGGCCGCCCCGTGGACGCCATGGGCAGGCCCTCTGCGGACTCGACGGCCTTGCCTTGGGCGAGCTGTTCACGGTCGAAGCGGGTGAAGCTCGGCGTGTCGGCGACCGAGACGATGAGCGTGGCCTCGGCGAGGCCGTAAGCGGGACGCAGCACGGTGTCGCGCAGCCCGGCGCCGGTGAAGGCGTCCATGAACGCGTCGATGCCGGCCTGCGTGACGGACTCGGAACCGATGATGAGCCCCTCCACAGCGGACAGGTCGAGGTCGTCGTCCTCGGTGAGGCGGGCGTAGCGCGCCGTCAGATCTAGGGCGAAGTTCGGGACGACGGAGAAGATGTGCATGTCCTCCGGGTCGTCCTCACGGCGGGACAGCTGCTGGATGTAGCGCTTAGGCTGCTGAATAAAGTCGCGCGGCGCCATCAGCTCGATCTCGGTGCCCAGGACCACCAGAAGCAGGGCCACGATGATGCCCATGTCGTGGTGCAGCGGCAGCCAGATCGGGGCGCGCATCGGCTGGCTGAGCCCGACCGCGGTGTACATCTGGATCACGTTGGTCACGATGGACTCGTTGGTGAGCACGACGCCGGCCGGCATTCGGGTGGAACCCGAGGTGTACTGCAGGAACGACGTGTCCCGCGACGTATCGGTGCCCTCCGGCATCTCCAGCGGCTCCCAGGACTCGGCGAGCGAGTCGGGCAGCGATTCGACGGATAGGATGCGCGGCCGCTGCGCCGCCGGAAGATCGGCGAAGTACGCGCGGACGGCGGGGGCGCCGTCCTTGTTCGTCAACACGGTGGAGGCGCCCGAGTCCGCCAGGACGGCCCTGAGGTGTTCGCCGTGGCCCGGCTCGTTCGGGTCGTAGAGCGGGATGGGCACCTGTCCCGCGTACAGCGCGCCCACGAAGCCGAAGATGTACTCCGGCGAGTTCGAGGCGAGTATGGCGACGCGGTCGCCCGGCTGGCCCACCTGCATTAGCCGGGCGGCGACAGCCTTGACGCGGGTGTTGACCTGGCGGCGGGAGTACTCCACCAATGTGCCGTCGGCGCTTTCGGAGAAGTCCCAGTAGCGGATGTTCGTGTCGTCGAGCTTGCCCATCTGGGCGCCCATGAAGTGCAGCATCTCGGCCAGCGCCGGGATGGTGAAGTTCTGGGGCAGGACGATGTTGCCGTCTTCGTCGAGGAAACGCTGAATGATCACGCTGAGATCCATGGGACTCCTTTTACGTCGTGTGCGTCAATAGCTGTCTGATGCGGGTCGGGGTTGGTCAGCCCATTACTATATAGTTTTGCTGTTCAAATTGTTACTGATTGTTAATGACACCCCGTGCCCAATCTACCGTCCACTGCGAGGCAGTCGTACCCTCGATCACGTTCGGGTTGGAGGCGTACATGGCGTGCGTGCCGTTGGCCAGCATCAGGTCCCCCGCCCGGGCAATAAGCGTGCCAACGTCCTGGGGGGCGTCGCACACTGAGTCGTTCGGCGCGCAGATCTCGAACGCCCTGTCCGACACCTCGCCGAATCCCCCCTCCCGGGCCCCCGTCATGGTCGCCCCGGGGGTGACGGCGTTGACCACCCCCTGCAGCGGCTTCAGCGCGACCTCCGCGCCCACCCCCGGCACCTGAACGCCTGGGTTGACGCCGACGCCGTTTTCACGCCGGCCGTCCGCGATCATGACGGCGCCGAGCAGCTTCTCCGGCGGCACGGCGTGGTTGCGGGTGCCGATCTGGTTGGCGATGTCGCCGGCGATCACGGCCCCCTGGGAGAAGCCGGCGATGATGAACTTCGTGCTCGGGCACGTCGCATGAACGTACTCGAGCTCGCCGTTGGTGCGCGCGGTGCCCTCCGCGCGTGACTCGTCGTACGTCATCTCGCGGCGGCCCTGCTCGGTCTGGATGTTGCGGAACTGGGCGGTGTACGGCGTGGTCCACACCCGCACGTGACCGATGTCGTAGGACTCCTGCAGCGGACGTGTGATCGACAGCATGAAGCTGTAAGGGTTGGCCTGCGGGTTGAAGGGGTCGTCGTCCCGCGAGCTCTCCCACGTGCCGGGGATGGAGATGAACTGCACCGCCGGGCACCACTCCGGTTCCGCCGGGGGCTGGTCCTGCTGCTCCGTCGGCAGCGCGATCTGCGGCCGGGGCATGTCGGGGACCCCGTCGCCGGCCCGCCATTGCGCGATGCCGGCGGCGATGAGGACGATGACGACAATCGCCGCGCCGGCGATGAGCGGTTTGCGCACTAATACTCCTTGAGCTGCGGCTAGCGTGCGCTAGCAGAGGTGAGCGTGCGCGGTGTCGTCGATAAGCTTCGCTGCGGCGGTGGGGTCGAGATCGGTGCGTCGCTGCTCCACGAGCTGTCCGGCCACCGCGTCACGGGTGATGGTGGCACCCTGGCACACGTTAAAGCCCGTGCCTGTGAGCTGGTCTTCAACACCGTGGACGTTGATTCCCCCGTTCCTGAGGGCTTCCAGGTAGGCGGTTTCCTCCTCCGAGTAGGCGGCCGCCGTCGCGGGCATGGAGTCCACCTCTTTCGCGGGCTGGTCCGCGGGCGCGCCGGCCGGCTCGGACGAGCGCGCCGTGGTCTGGCTGCTGGCCGCGGCCGAGCTCGAGGCCGAGCTCTCAGCGCTTCCGGTGCTTACAGTGCTTGTCGACGTCTGCGTCGACGTTACCTCCGAGCTATCGACAGTGCTCGAGCCACACGCGGACACCGCCAGCCCCGCCGCCGCAATGGTGGCAGCGGCGGCGAGGGGGGCACGGTTCACAGAAATAAAACGCATGCTTCTCCTACTAGCGGGCACGTTCGACGACTCGTCCGTAGACCTCGTCCAGGGTCGCGTGCTGGAAGTCGATGGTCCTGCCGCCTGCAGGGATGTCCCTCATGTCGGTCACCGGCCAGCCCATGCGGCCCTGCTCCCAGCCGTTCTTGCCCCACTCGTCGAAGATCGCGCCGTAGTAGATCACGTGCGCGCCGGTATCGGGCGACCAGTAGATGTTGCCCTTCTCAAACTGTTGGAACGCGCCGCCCGGGATGGCGATCTCGTTGCTCTTGGGGTAGCCCAGCCCGGATGCGGCGGTGTTGACCTCGCCGTATTTCGCCCCGATCGCGCCGTGGACGATGTTGTGGCTGCCGTCCGGGTTGCGGGTGAGGTAGCCGCCCTGGAACTTCTGCACGAAGCCGCCGCCGATCTGCTGCGCCTCGGCCACCGGGTACTTCAGGTCGCCGTTTTCCCAGCCGTTTTCGCCCCAGGCCGTGAACATGTCGCCCGGGATGGCGTAGGCGCCGGTGGACGGGGTCCAGTAGATCGAGCCGTTCTGGAAGTGGACGTAGCGGCCGACGCCGTCCGGCGTGGTCATTTCCCCGGTCGTCGGGAAGCCGAGCCACCCCTGCGCGCCGCCGAGCCCGTTGTACTTGGCCAGGATGGCGCCGAAGAGTGCGTGGGCACCGGTCTCCGGAGTCCAGTACGCGGTGCCGCCGCGGAAGTCCTCGGCCTTTCCTCCAGCGAGGTCGTACTCGTTGTTCACGCAGGAGCCGATGATGCCGGACTTGGTGGCCTCGGCGATGGCGCCGATGGGCGCACAGTCCGCACCGCGGTCAGCCTCGGGCACGCCGAGCGCGTCGGCGATGTACGGCCACGCCTGCGTCATCTCGAACTGCCAGTACTCCCAGGAATGGACACCGGAGGGGCGGAAGATCGCGATCGGCTTGACGTTGGTGCGCGCGGCGTACTCCAGGAAGGTCTGGGTGGACAGGCGGGAAATCACCTCGAGCCCCACACCGGCCATGTTGGCCGGCCCCTTGGCCACGGAGTTCGGGGCGCCGAAGTCGTCCCTGCCGGAGCCGGAGGAAACGTAGACAGTCTTGCCCTCGAGGTTTTTGATACCGAGCTTCGGGTCGTGGTCGATCCAGTCCTGCGAGACCGGCGTGCCCCACATCGCCTCCGAGTCGTAGCCGCCCGCGTCCAACTGCGCGGCCTTGATGGCGGCGGGCATGCCCGCCGTGGTGGTGTCCAGGTAGCCGGAGAAGGAGCCGACGAAGTCGAACAGGTGGGGGTTGCGCTCCGCGAGGTTCATTGCGGCGGTGCCGCCCATGGAGAGGCCGGCCACCGCTCGCTTGCCGTTGGAGCGGAACTCGTTGTCCAGGACGGGGACGAGCTCCTTGGTCAGGAACGTCTCCCACTGGTAGTTCTTGCCGTTGTTGGGGCGCTGCCAGTCCGAGTAGAAGGAGGACTCGCCGCCGACGGGCAGGATGACGTTGACGTTCTTGTCGGCGTAGAACTGCTCGATGTTGGTCTCGATCGTCCACCCGTTTTCGTCGTCACGCGCGCGCAGGCCGTCGAGCGCCCAAACCTCGGGGAACGTCGCCTCCGGGTTGGAGTGCCAGTCGCGGGCGAGCAGGATCTGCACCTGCATGAGCTGCTCCGGCATCGCCGCCGACTTGATAAAGACGGCGACGCGGCGGTTGGTCAGCCACTCGATGCGGTCGACCGACACCCCGGCGGGAAGGCCCGGGATCTGCGGATTCCTGTCCACCTCGATGGGGGTGCGCTTCGGCGGGTCGGACGGGCGGATGTTGTCGGAGAATCCCGCGTTCGAGCTCAACCCCGACAGGCTGCTCTGTCCGGCCGCCGGAATCGCCGTCGCGCCGACGACCACGGCGGTCGGAATGGCGGCTGCAATAAGCCAGTTGCGTCGCGCGGCGCGGCGCGGGGAACGAAGTTCTCTCATGGGAGTCCTGCCTTAATCTTTGTCGGGGTTGTAGAAAACGTCGCATCAACGTCGCATCAACGTCGCAACGTTCCGAGGGTTCCCCTCCCCCGGAACACATACACAACGTCCATATCGGCCACAACGGTGATGTTGTTACCAAGTCGAGATTGTTACTGCGACACGAAGCTTAAGTTTAACTTGAGAGTTTATATGGAAGACACGCCGTGTGGCGGATGTTAAACACGAAAACCGGCGCCGCCCGCTGCACTTTGTTGCGCGAGGCGGCGCCGGTGATGTGGCGAGGTGGCTGTCTACTCGGGCTACCAGGCGTTCATCACGTCGAGGACGCGCGGCTTGGTCGCTTCCAGCTGGCTGCCGAACTGCTTCCAGTTGTGGATGCCGGTCGGGGTGTACACCTCAGTGAAGTTAAGGCCGGTCGCACGAGCCTTGAGCGCCCACAGTCGGGTGGTGAAATTCGAGTACGCCTCCAGCGCGACGCCCGAGGCCACATGCTGCGGGAGGTACTCGGCGTCGGCCGGGCCCGGCGTGGCCGAGCCGGCAGAGACGTAGACGTCCGTGTTGCGCAGCGTGCCCATGTTCAAGAACGGGTCGTTCTCATACCGCCGCGGATTGAGCACGGAACCGTACATCGCGTTGACGTTGAACCCGCCGGCGTCGAGCATGGCGACGCGGAACGCGGTCTGGCCGCCGGGCATCGTCGTGGCGAGGTACCCGGAAAACGAGAGCACCTGGCGGAACTGGTCGGTGTGCTTCGCGGCCAGGTTCATCGCCGCGGTCGCGCCCATGGACAGCCCCAGAATGGAGTTGTTGTTCGGCGCGACGCCGAAGTGCTGCTGCAGGTACGCCGGCAGCTCACTGGTCAGGAAGGTCTCCCACTTGTACACGACAGGGTTGTTGACGTCGTAGGTCGCCGGCGCGTTCCAATCGGCGTAGAAGGACGATTGCCCGCCGACGGGCATCACCAGGGTGATGTTGTGGTCCACGTAGGTCTGGGCCGCATTGACATCGTGCAGCCAGGCGTTGGTGTACTCCGTCGCGCGCAGCCCGTCGAGGAGGTACAGGCCGGCGTTTCCGCCGCGGGCGGCGGGCTGAATCTGCACCTGGATGTTGCGCCCCATCGCGTCCGACCACACGTCGCAGCGCTGGACCCAGTAGGCCACCGCATCCCAGTCGCACGTTCCGGTGGCGTCCGGCCGCAGCCAGTCGCGGTTGGCGGCGTGCGCCTTCGGCGCGGCGAACACCATCGAGGCGGCTACCGCGAAAATGACGAGCAGCGCCGTCGCTGTTCTTTTCATAGAAATGACCGCAGTCACAGGTCCCCCTAAGGAATTGAACACTAAAAGGTGACCATGACGTTATCAAGCCGTTGTTATCGACGCCAATGCCAGGGGGAAATCACCTTCCCTCAGGGCGCTGCCGGCCACGCAATGCGCGGGCCCTCCAAGCCGGCTTCTTCTCCCGCGTTAATCCTGTTCAGCGTTTCGGAATCCAGGTACGTCGCGGGGTCGTCGTCAAGCTCGAGGCTCCTACCCCCGGTGAGCGCAAACTTCAGGTTCGCGGCGAACCGGCCAGGGCTCATGGGCTCGCGCGAGCTCGCCAGCAGCTCGCGGATCTCCGGCGTGCGCAGCGCCGCCCTCGCCTGCACCACTTTCTCGGTGTCCACCCACACCGGCAGGGCGTCGAGTGCGGTGTCGGAGTCGGCAACCTGCCACTCCGTAGCAAGCCACTTGTCGTGACCGATCCGCCCGTCTGGGTCGCGAGGCATCCTCGCCGCCAGCGGGGTGGCCAGCCCGACGGTGTCGAGCACCCGGACGTCCAGGCCCGCGTTCATGCTCGTCATCCCCAGATTGATCCAGTACGCGGTGAGTCGCTGGTGCCGCAGATCGGAGGTGGCAGACATGCGGGGAACGTAGTACCACTGGTACTCCTCCGGGTCTTCCCCAATCAACGCCAGTTGCAGCAGCGCCGCATCCGCCCGGCGGGCCTCCTCGACCGTATCCGGCCACGTCGGCATGGCTTTCCACACAAGGAAGTCCTCCGCGTAGAGGGGGCCGTCGCCCGGCTGCTGCTTCGTGGCCCAGCTCCAGAACTCGCGCTCGTCCACAATGCCCAAGGGCTGCCCGGCGACGAGCGGCCCGCGGTCGATCGGGTGGGCCTTGGCCACCACGGCGCCCGCCCACAGCGCCGCGGCGAGGACGGCCACGCCGACCCGGCGCGTGACGGGCACGGCCATCACCGGCAGGAGCAGGGCGAACAACGGCAGCAGCAGCATCCGGCCGTGCATGAAATCGCCGCCGACGCGCAGCACATACGCCGTGTGCGCCAAACCGCAGCCCACCGCCACAAGGACGATGAGGCGCTCGCGCCCGTGGGAGCCCCACATCAGCCCGACCCCGACCGCCGCGGCCAGGGCGACCGGAACCACCAGGCCGTACGGCCCGGCGAAGTCCCACAGGTAATCGAAGCCCTGGCCCCACGCCGAGTCCCCGGCCGACTTGGCGACGGCCGTGTGGGGAGTGAGCAGGCCGTAATACCCCATCCGGAAAACCTGGTAGGCCGCGGGCACCGGCAGCGCCGCCAGCAGGATGCGCCACCACTTCCCGGGGCTCGAGGCGAGAAGAACGAGGCCGGTGACCCCGCCGTAGAGCGCCAGCTCGGGCCTGACCAGCCACGACAGGCCGCTGGCAAACGCGAGCCAGTACCCGACCTGCGTCGAGCGGACCCCGCCCTCCGGGCGGGCCCATCGCACCAGCAGCGCCCACCACGCCGCGAGCCAGAAGATGGACAGCCCCCACTCCAGCCCCGAGGTGGCGAAGTCGCGCGCCGGGGGAAGAGCGAGGTAGATCAGCACGCCGAAGGGCAGCACCGCGTCCGACCAGAACCGCCCCGCCGCCCACGTGGCCAGGACGCAGGCGGCGACGGTGAAACCCAGCGCCAGCCACATCGCCACGTCCTCGAGCCGCGCCCGGGTGACCCACGCCGCCGCTGTGATGATGTACTGCCAGAGCGTGGACGTGTTCGCCTCCACCCGCTCGCCGGCGTTGAACACCGGCCCGTTGCCGGCCAGGAGGTTGCGCACGGTGCGCAGCACGATGAGGCCGTCGTCGCTCATCCAGCGGCGCGTCCACCCGCCCCAGAACGCGAAAACGCCCGCCACCAGCATGGAAGCCAGAAGAGAGCGGCGGGCGTTGCGGTTCATTCGTGAAAGTGTAGTCAGCTCATGGCCGGGACGACGTAGACGGCCATGACGATGCAGAGAATCCACAGCACCGCCAGCAACTGCAGCACCCTGTCCTCCAGCGCGATCTCGTCGGGGGCGCCGCCGTGGCCGGAATCGACCTTGGCCGCGTAGCGCAAAATCGCGATGACGAAGGGCACCATGGAGATCTGGTACCAGAGGGAGGCCGGCCCGTCGATGGCGTTAGCCAGCTGGAAGCCCCACAGCGCGTAGGACATCACCACGGCCGTGGCGGACAGCGTCCACACAAACCGCAGGTAGGTGGCGGTGTAGCCCTCCAGCGCCTTGCGGATCTTCGCGCCGGTCTCCTGCGCCAGCAGCATCTCGGCGTAGCGCTTGCCGGACGCCATGAACAACGACCCGAAGGCCGCGACAAGCAGAAACCACTGCGACAAATCGATCCCCGCGGCCACGCCGCCTGCCATGGTGCGCAGCATGAAGCCGGAGGACACCAGCGCGATGTCAATCACCGGGATGTGCTTCCAGCCGAAGCAGTAGCCCAGCTGCAACACGATGTACACGCCTATCACCCACGCCAGGGCGGGGTTGGTGGCCAGGAAAGACAGGCCGATGGCCAGTGCGATGAGCACGGCCGCCATGCCGTAGGCCAGGTTGATCGGCAGCATGCCGGAGGCGATCGGCCGGAAGCGCTTGGTCGGGTGCTCGCGGTCCGACTCGACGTCGCGGGCGTCGTTGACCAGGTAGATGGCGGAGGCGCCTAAGCAGAACACCACGAACGCAATGAGGACGTCGACAAGCGAGCGCCCCGTGAGCTCATCCAGGCCGGCGGCGAGCGGGGCGGCCAAAACGAGGACGTTTTTCACCCACTGCTTCGGGCGCAGGCCCTTGATCATCGCGTCACCGAGGTTCTTCGGCGGGGTCTTCTTGCGCGCGACGTCCACGCCCTCGGTGTGGGGCTCGGATTTAAGGAAGGGTTCTTCCTCTATCGGCTGGGGGCTCACCGTGCTCACCGTGTCTCCTTCTCCAGGCCAATGGCCGTTTTTGCCACCCCGGCCCCGATGAGGGACCCAATCAGGGTGTCTGTCGGGTAATGCACGCCAAGCACCATACGCGAAAGCATCATTATCGGAATGCCGACATACGGCACCTTCGAGCCGGAAATATCCGCCAGGTGCACCATGGCGGCCGCCGTCGACGTCGAATGGGAGGAGGGGAAGCTCAGCCTCGACGGCGTTTTCACCCCCACCGCGATGCGCGGATCCGAGGGCCGGTTGCGGCGCACGACGCGCTTGAGCACGACGGAGGCCGCGTGCGCGAAAAATGTGCCCGCGCCCATCGCCAGCCACTTCCGCCGCTTTCGCTTGTCGACGCCCGCGCCCACCCCCGCAACCGCCAACCAGCCCAGGTCGTGCTCGCCAAAGTGGCTGAGCGCGCGCGCCGCGCGTGCAACAGGCTCGTTGAGCAGCGCCCCCTGGACGGCGACGAGGATGTCGGCCTCGAGATTCTTTTTAGGCCTGCGCATCGAAGATCTTTCCCCAGCTCTCGTGGCTCGTCAGCTCGCCCATGGCGGCCGAGTATTCGCGCTGCAGCTCGGCCCAGCGGCGCCGGATCTCCTTGTGCAGCTGCCGGGTCTGCGCCACCAGGTCGTCGGCAAGCTGCTTGTCGCGCTTGCGGAAGGCGACCCCGGTGCCGCCGGCGGTAGACACGGTCGCGGAGTCCACGCGCGAGAGGGTGAACCAGCGCGCCTCCCCGGCGGTGAGGTTGAGCTGCGGCGCCTCCCAGTGCTCACGGTCCTCGCTGTGCGCCATGTGCACCAGCGACTTCGCCACCCACGGCAGCTTCTTCAGCTTCCCCAGCCGGCCGCCGATGTTGGCGGTGGGCACGCCCGGCGCGCCGGTGGCGGCGGGCAGGTCGGCCGCGGACGCGACGACCTGGGCATCGGAATAGTTGCTGCGCACGCCCTGGATGCGTGGCAGGGAGCTCTCCAAGATGTCGAACAGCTGGTCGGGGCCGGCGAGGAAGTCCTTCATCGCCTCGATCTGGATCGCCATGGTGGAGTACTCCATGCACATGGCGTGCTTGGCGGTGGCCTTCAACATGTTGCGCTGGATGCCGCGCGGGTCGTCGGGGCCGTAGATGGCGGCGACGATCAGGCGGTTGCGGACGTGGAAGTAGGCCTGCCAGTCAATCGCGTCGTCCTTGTCGGCCCAGGCCATGTGCCAGATCGCCGCCCCCGGCCACGTCACCGTGGGGTAGCCGGCGGCCTTGGCGCGCAGGGCGTACTCGGTGTCGTCCCACTTGATGAACAACGGCAGGGGCAGCCCGAGCTCCTCTGCGACGACGCGGGGGAAGAGGTTCATCCACCAGCCGTTGTAGTCCACGTCGACGCGGCGGTGCAGTGCGCGCGAGGTGATCTTGCGCGGGTTGGCCTGCTCCTCCGGGGTGCCGAGGTACCCCAGCGGGTAGGCGGCGAAGTCGTGGTCGTAGACGGCGTGGGGGGCGGCGCCCCACATGAAAGTCGCGCGGTCCACCGCCTCGCCCGTGGTGCGCAGCTGGGCACGGTTCTGCAGGTTGAGCATCTGCCCACCCACCAGGATCGGGCTCTTCGCGTACCGCGCCGCCTGCACAGCGCGCAGGATGGAGTCGGGCTCGATGGCGATGTCGTCATCCATGTAGAGGATGTAGGGCGCATCCGTGCTGCCCACCCCCTCGTACATGATGCGGGAGTACCCCCCGGAGCCGCCCAGGTTGCCCTGCGGGAAAATCCGCAGCCGGCCGCCGAGTTTCTCCTCGGCCTCGGCGAAGTCCGGTTCATCCGACGGGTGCTGGTTTCCCTGGTCCGGCATGAGCACGTCGGTGATGGCAGCCAGAACCACCGGGTCCTCCGCGAGCGCGTGGAGCGCGTTGACGGCGTCGCGCGGGCGGTTGAACGTGGGGATTCCGACGGCGACTTTCTTGTCTTCGGGGCCCGTGGTGGAGCCGTCGGCAAGCAGCTGCGGCCCGGGAAGGTGCGGCGCGCACCAGGCGGCGTCGGTGATGGTGACATCGGTTTCGGCGGTGACGTCGAACCACAGCCAGCCGCCGTCCTCGAAGTTACGCAGCTCCAGCGGAATTTCGACGCGGCCACCCGGCGCCTCGACGCTGGTGACGGCGATGCGCTGGCCGTCCTCCTTCGAGCGGTAGACCGAGAGGGTGGCGCGGCCGTCGACCTCCATGGCCAGGACGACGCTGCCGAGCTGCGACCAGCGGCGCCAGTAGGAGGCGGGGAAGGCGTTGAAATACGTCTGCAGGGAGACCTCGGCGCCCTCCGGCACGGTCAGCGTCGTGCGGTCGGGCCACGTGACGCGGGCTTTGTTCAGCTCGCCCTCGAGAAGGTAGAGCATGCGCACGTCATGCGGCTCGCCTTTGCGGGGCATGAGGATGCGTTGGAGGACGTCGACTGCCAGTGTGTCGCTCACAAATCTCACTTTCGACTCATTGATAACGAGATACGTAGTTCAACACTACTGGCACGGCCGGACAAGACGGCGCCTCGACGCGACGGTAGCTACCTGTTCGACCGGAACGCGTTTTCGCGGCCCGAAAAACGGATTTCCGGCGTTCCGGTCGAACACGCGGGCGCGGATGCGCCGCGGCGGCATCTCCGATACGCCGCATCGCGACCCGATACCCTAGAAACTATGCCCACAACACACTTCGCTATCGGCGGCGCGCTCATTGTGGTGGCCGTCGGCTCCTTCGTCTTCCTCGACGGCTCGACCGCCGTCTTCATCGGCATCGCTTCCGCCATCGCGGGCGCGCTCTTCCTTGTCATGGGCGCGCAGGGCCCGAAACAAGACCCGGACGTCGGGCTGCCCTCGCTCGACGGGACGGTCGTTGAGCCCGATCTCTGGGCTCAGTTCGACCGCGAGCACGGCCTGGGACAGGATTTGCCCGATTTCCCCGATATCGACGACGAGCCGCGCCGCAACACGTAACTTTCGCTAGTGCCCGCGCGCCTGCTCCAGCGGCTCGCCGTTTTCAAAGTGGGGGCGCAGGTGGTTGTCGAACAGCGACAGCGCCGCGCCGATGGCCATGTGCATGTCCAGGTACTGGTAGGTACCCAGGCGCCCGCCGAACAGGACGTTGTGCTGTTCGGATTCGGCGGCGGCGAGGCGTCGGTACGCGGTGAGCTTCTCGCGGTCCTCGGGCGTGTTGATCGGGTAGTAGACCTCGTCATCCTCGCCGGCGAAGCGGGAGTACTCCTTGACAATGACGGTCTTGTGGTCGGGGTACTCGGTGCGCTCCGGGTGGAAGTGGCGGAACTCGTGGATGCGGGTGTAGGGCACGTCCGCGTCGTTATAGTTCATCACCGGGGTGCCCTGGAAGTCGCCTGTGTCCAGGACTTCCCGCTCGAAGTCGAGGGTGCGCCAGCCGAGGCGGCCCTCGGAGTAATCGAAGTAGCGGTCCAGCGGGCCGGTGTAAACCACCGGGATGCCCTGGTAGCGCTCGCGCACGTCGAACCAGTCGGTGTTCAGCTCCACGTCGATGAGCTCGTGCTCGGCCATCTTCTCCAGCCAGGCGGCGTAGCCCTCGACAGGCAGGCCCTCCCAGGTGTCGTTGAAGTAGCGGTTGTTGAAGGTGTAGCGCACCGGCAGGCGCGAGATGATCTCCGGCGGCAGGTCGGTCGGGTCGGTCTGCCACTGCTTGGCGGTGTAGTGCTTGACAAAGGCGTCGTACAGCGGCTTGCCGATCAGCGCGATGCCCCGTCCTCCAGAGTGTCGCGATAGGCAAGGAATCTCTTTAGGTTGCGAATGTAGGTGATGTCGAGGAGCTCGGCACCACCGTACCGACCGGAGTCAGCGTTGAAGTCCTCAATGACGCTGACGCAATGAGGGCACTGGTGGTGGACGAAAATTTCATCAGCATGCGTCTGCATGTGCCCGACGATACAAGGAAGTTAAACGCCGAAAATCAACCGCAGGCCGTCGCGGAGGTCCCCGACAACACGATCCGCCTCCGAAGCGGGTGCCCCCAAATTGTCGATCGTCAAGCCGTTCACCAACGCCGTGACCAGTCGCGCCTTTCGCTCAGCTTGGTCCACGTCGCCCAGTGCCTCTACGACCGTTTGCTGGAAGCCGCGGAGCACCTGACTGTAAAGGTCGGCAATCCACTCGCGCGTTGCTGACGCGGAGCCGTAGGTAACCCACATCGCCGCGTCCTCGAGACGCTCGCCGCCAAGGGGGAGAAGTTCAGATAGCCGCACCACCCAGGCCTCGAATTCATCGTCGGGCACTTCTGCCCCGACCACGCGGGCGTTCTGCCGCTGAATGGAGCGGATGAACGCGTGAGCAAGCAGGGTCTCTTTGTTCGGGGCGTGGTACTGCACGGATCCCGCCGCGAATCCGGATTGTTTGGCCACTTCGCGCACGCTGACTGCGTCAAGGCCCCGCGACGCGATGATGCGGATGGTCGCATTCGCAACGGCAGCGGACGATTCCGAGAACTGGTGGTCCAACGAGAACTTGTTCATGGTTGCACACCAGCCTAGCCCGCCGTACATTCGTAAGGGTCCCTTACGTTCGTACGACAAAGAAGGCGCCCGCTATGCAGTCCCTCCTTCCGCTCGTCGGTCTGGCCCTGCTCGACAGTTTGAGCATCGGCACCCTGGTCATCCCGTTGGCACTCATTCTCCTATGGCGAAACGTGCGCGTGCCCGCGCTCGCTGCGTACCTCCTCACCGTCGCGGCAGTGTACTTCGCCCTTGGAGTGGCCATGCTCCTGGGGTTCACCGGCCTCAGCTCGTACGTAGAACGAATCACCGACACCCCCGCTTTTCCCTGGATCACGTTGATCCTCGGCGCGATTCTGGCCGCCTATGGAATCTTCGGACCCGATCCAGTCAAACCTACGCCGGGTGAACTGCCGAAACAGCTGAACAAGCCCATTCAAACCAGCCTGCCCAAGATGGTCCTCTTGGGCTTAGGCGCTTCGCTGACAGAAGCGGCGACGATGCTGCCCTACATCGCAGCGATGGGAATCATCAGCGACTGGGATGCGCCGATGGCGGGACAAGTAGCAGCCATCGCCACATACTGCGGCGTCATGATTGTGCCGACGGTGATTCTGGCGGCGATCGCTCTCGTGGCCGGGCAGAAATTCTTCCCCCGCCTCGAGAAGGCCGTTCCCCGCCTTCAGTACGAGGCCAAGGTGACTCTGCTCTGGATCGCGGCGATCGTCGGCATCTACATGGTCGTCAACAGCGTGGGCGCGCTCCGCTAACCGCTAGTGCCCGCGCGGCTGGTCGATCTCCTTGCCGTCCTCGAAGTACGGCCGGACGTGGTTGTCGAAGACCGCGCCGATGGCCATGTGCATGTCCAGGTACTGGTAGGTGCCCAGACGGCCGCTGAAGAGGACCTTGTTGTGCGCTAGATGTGTTGCGCGGGTTTATCTAGTAACACCGTGGTGGGTTTCGAGTAATGCGATGGTGAGTATCCAGTAACGCCTTGGGGGACGATGCAGGTGACCGCGCGACTACAGGGCGCGCAGCATTGCCAGAGGAGCACGTGCCCGCGAACATGGCTGACACCCGGGGGTTGTGGACGAGTGAGTACTTCCTGCGCGAAGCCTCACGCATAGGCCCTGCCACCAAAGAGGTCATCGCGGAGCTGATCGCCCAGAAAGCGATCCCGGCACAGGCGTACCAGTCGTGCCGCAACGTGCTGACCATGGGCAAGCGCGACAAGCTCGTCTTGGAAGAAGCCTGTTGTCGCCTCATCGACGCCGGCGGTGCTCGCCGGGCGGTGAGCTACACCGCGGTGAAGAACATGATGGCCGCGGTCCGCAAAGACCAAGCCACCCGCCCCACCGGCACTACAACCCCCGCCAGGGACACCATACCAGTACGAAGCACTACTCCGGCGCCGGCTCGTGACACGCGCGGCGCCTACCTCGGCGGTGCCGCCCAGTTCAGCTTGGAAAACCTCACGAAGAAAGGCCCCACCCAATGACCCCGCCACAATCCCTCGACGCACAGGTGAACAAAGCTCGTGCATCGGCAGCTGCCAACCAGGGTCAAAACGGGGCAGCCGGGGCGCCCGTGAACCAAGCCCCCTTTAACCCCGCTGCTCCGCAGCAGTCTTCGAACTCGTGGCAACAGCCGAACCAGCAGAACGCCGGCGGCTGGAACCAGCAGCCGTCCGGCTCAGGCTCGACCAGCTGGAACCAATCGAGCCAGCAGGAAAACGGTTCCAACGACTGGGCTCGTCCTAACGCAAGCTACGACACCGACGGCTCTTCTGGTTCCGCGGATCCCGAAAAGAACCAGTGATCCGGAGCCTGTGGGCGAGAGTTTCGCTGCCGCCCCAGGGCAATCACAGGAGCGACACTCGAATCAGGCGTGCCAGAACTGAAGCGAATTGATCGGGTGAAATTGACGCGTGGGGCTGCACCTGCAGCACATAACGCGACACCAGAGCCCCCAGCAGGACAATCGAGTTCTGCACTACCGCGTCGGCGGTGCTCAGCCGAGGGTGGCCCG
Organism: Corynebacterium mycetoides; assembly: GCF_900103625.1. Lineage (NCBI taxonomy): Bacteria > Bacillati > Actinomycetota > Actinomycetes > Mycobacteriales > Corynebacteriaceae > Corynebacterium > Corynebacterium mycetoides. Next base: position 1,504,459 of record NZ_LT629700.1, read on the forward strand.
GATGCTGTGCCCGTAATCCGAGAAGGAGTTCTTCGGCACTGGCAAGAATTTCACGCTCGAAGTAGCCGGTTACGATTACCCTGGTGTCGTCGTCTTTCATTGCGTATCGAAACGCTGGCAGTACTCGCTCTTGAAAGGGAGACGACTCGCAATAGGCAACGAACGTGCGGGCAAGCAGTTGAGGGAACTGGCCAGGCGGGAGTTCCGGGACCGAACTTACTGAGCGCAATATCGCGGACGCGCTCAACCCATCGAGCACCGCTTCGCAAAACAACGCATCTTTGCTGCCAAAATAATAATTCACCAAAGCGTGATCCACGTCTGCTTCAGCTGCGATTGCTCGAAGCGTCGTGCCTGCATATCCATTCTGGAGAAACTGCATCCTAGCTGCATGAAGAATGAGTTCTCGACGCTCCGATGGTTCGCTCGGGCGACCGCGGCGTTTATTCACCATGCTGGAAACACTAGCTGGCGAACGGTGACACTTTCACTATGAAACCAGACCCAGATACTCCCGCAGTTGCTATGCGGAACGCGCGAGCCCGAATCCTCCAGCCTGTTTCCTTCACCTTGCCTCGAGGTTCGATAAGCGCGCTTGTCGGCCCTTCAGGATCAGGCAAGACCACGTTGATGCGCATGATCGTTGGCACGCAGGCTCGTGTCGACGGCACTGTGCACGTGCTTGGACTGCCCGCAGGTCATCGTCAACTGCGCACCAAGGTCACGTACGCAACCCAGCAAGCTAGCGTGTTCGACGAACTCTCCGTGCGAGAGAACCTTAGCTATGTCGCAGACATTTACGGGCTTCGGCGCAACCGAATCGACGGAGTGGTCGACCAGCTCGATCTGACCGCCAAGATCGACGAGCCGGTGCGCAAGCTCAGCGGTGGTCAACGCAGCCGCGTAAGTCTTGCGGTCGCCCTACTGCCAGATCCGGAACTTGTTGTCCTCGACGAGCCAACGGTCGGCCTCGACCCCATCCTGCGAGCCCAGATGTGGGACCTGTTCAAGGAGCTGGCTCACAAGGGCACCACGCTGATTATCTCGAGCCACATCCTGGATGAAGCCGAGCACTGCGACAACCTATTGTTCATTCGCGACGGCAAGGTGAGCCACACGCACCCGGAAACCATCAAACGCGAAACCGGTGCAGCAACGCTTGAAGCGGCATTCGTGGAGGCGATGACCAAATGAGGGCAAGTTTTGCAGTGGCCAAGCGGGTCGGCAACCAGTTGCGACGGGACCCACGAACTCTCGCACTCATCTTCGTGTTGCCAGCTGTCTTAATGTCCTTGCTGTATTGGATCTTGAGCAACACTGGATTATTTGACCGCATCGCGCACGCAGTCCTCGGGGTGTTTCCGTTCCTCGTCATGTTCCTTGTCGCATCCGTGACCACGCTTCGCGAGCGCAGTTCCGGAACACTGGAACGAGCGCTCACAATGCCGGTGCGCCGGATCGACATCATCGGTGGTTACACGCTGACCTTCAGCCTGGTTGCGGTCGCACAAACGCTGATCACCGTTGTTGTTTGCACCCGGCTACTCGACTTGGATATCGAGGGATCACTCGCTGCGTTCGTTGCGGTCGCTTTGCTCAGCGCTCTTACCGGCACCACCGCAGGATTGTTGGCGTCTGCTTTTGCCCGTACGGAGTTCCAGGTTATGCAATTCGTCCCCGCTGCTATCGTTCCCCAATTCCTGCTCTGTGGCGTTATCGTGCCCCGGGAAGAAATGCCGCATGCCCTCGAGTTGCTCTCGCACACCATGCCGATCAGCTACGTCGTCGACGCGATGCTCGCGTTAAGCAACGCTCCTACCCCGTCTGCGTTTCCCGAAGGCGATCTGGTAACTGATATCGCCATTCTTTCTGGATTCTGCGCGGCATTCGTCGCGCTCGGCGCAGTGAGCCTGCGCCGGAAAACGCCTTAAGAAGTCTGAGCGCCCGAGGTGAACTACGAGAGCGCGTGGATTTCAAGTCACCTTGAACTAGGTCTTGCGCGCGCCTGCTCGGCTCGCTAAGTTTTTAACTATCAGCTGGCCAGGAGGCGTGGTTATTCTCCACAACCTGGTCGGCGCTTCGTTTTTAAGGGGAAAAATGTTCATTGATCCAGCCAGCTATGAGCTCGCGGGGATCTTCGACGGAGCACGGCTGGATCCATTTCTTCACCACACTCAAGGCGACTTAGCTAAGGCCAAGAGGGCATACGTATGGAACGCGAACCTCGCGGCCCGGTACATTGCTCGTACCGGGTTCGTGGAAGTGGGACTAAGAAATATCCTCGATGAGTCCTTAGTCGAGCTCACAGGGTCAGATCGCTGGTGGGACGACCTGTATGACCGCTTAGCCCCTTTAAGTCAAAGAAGCATCGATAAAACGCTAAGGCAGAGAGTTTTCGATGACTGGTAAAGTGTGCAAATCTTCCTTCCAGGCTCTACCTGGAAGGGAATCGACGTAACCAGAGTAAGCCCGCCACGCGGACGGATAGCCAACCGTGAAACGGGTCTCCATCGACGCTAGTGCCCGCGCGGCTGGTCGATCTCCTTGCCGTCCTCGAAGTACGGCCGGACGTGGTTGTCGAAGACGGAGAGCGCAGCGCCGATAGCCATGTGCATGTCCAGGTATTGGTAGGTGCCCAGGCGGCCACCGAAGAGGACCTTGTTGGTGCGGGATTCGTCGGCGGCGAGGCGTCGATACGCTTCGAGCTTGGCTCGGTCTTCCGGGGTGTTGATCGGGTAGTAGACCTCGTCGTCGTCCTCGGCGAAGCGGGAGTACTCCTTGACGATGACCGTCTTGTCGTCGCCGTAGTCGCGCTCCGGGTGGAAGTGGCGGAACTCGTGAATGCGGGTGTACGGGACGTCGGCGTCGTTGTAGTTCATCACCGGGGTGCCCTGGAAGTCGCCGGTGTCCAGCACTTCCTGCTCGAAGTCGAGGGTGCGCCAGCCGAGGCGGCCCTCGGAGTAGTCGAAGTAGCGGTCCAGCGGGCCGGTGTAGACCACCGGGGCATCCGGGGACTCGGCGCGGATTTGCTCGCGGACGTCGAACCAGTCGGTGTCGAGCTTGACGTCGATGAGCTCGTGCTCGGCCATCTTCTCCAGCCAGGCGGCGTAGCCCTCGACAGGCAGGCCCTCCCAGGTGTCGTTGAAGTAGCGGTTGTTGAAGGTGTAGCGCACCGGCAGGCGCGAGATGATCTCCGGCGGCAGGTCGGTCGGGTCGGTCTGCCACTGCTTGGCGGTGTAGTGCTTGACAAAGGCGTCGTACAGCGGCTTGCCGATGAGCGCGATGCCGCGCTCCTCCAGGTTCGTCGCCGCGGCGGGATCCTTGCCTTCGCGCTGCGCCTCGATGAGCGCGCGGGCCTCGTCGGGCGAGTAGTAGCGACCAAAGAACTGGTTGATCAGGCCGAGGCCCATCGGGAACTGGTAGGCGGTGCCGTCGTGCATGGCGAAGACGCGGTGCTGGTAGTCCGTGAAGTCGGTGAAGCGGTTGACGTAGTCCCACACGCGCCGGTTGGAGGTGTGGAACAGGTGGGCGCCGTATTTGTGCACCTCGATGCCGGTGTCGGGGTCCTTTTCGGAGTACGCGTTGCCGCCGATGTGGCCGCGCTTTTCCACCACGAGCACGCGCTTGCCCAGCTCGCTCGCGGCCTGTTCGGCGACGGTGAGCCCGAAGAAGCCGGACCCAACAACGATGAGGTCGTAAGTCATGGCGCTCATTTTCGCACATTCGCGTATCGACGCCCGCCGCCGCGACACGCTGGGAACCCTAAAGTCTCAATACTTCCTTTAAGGTTCTTTCTCCCCTACAATGCCCAGTGATTAACTATTTTCACACTCGCAACAGGAGCCCCTACCGTGCAACAACGTCGACGCCTCACCCGGCCCGCGCCGGGAAAGAACCCGGTCCTGGCCGCCCTGATGTCGGTGGCCCTTATCGCCGCAGCCGCCTTCGGCGGGAATCAGATCATGAATGTCCAGTCCCTCGGGGGCGGTGACGTCTCCGTCGACCTTGCCTCCGAATCCCTGGGCGCCGGCGAGAACATCGCCGTCGACGACGCCGCCGTGATGACCCAGGGCGTCGAGCAGACCGAGCACCGCGTGGTCAAGGAGTTCACCCGCGAGCAGCCCTTCTCCATGGTCGCCCTGACCTGGGAGGGCGAGCGCGACATCGTCGCGTTCGTCCGCGCCGAGCGTGCCGACGGCACGTGGTCCGAGTGGTACCGCATGGATCCGGCCGACAACGAGGTGGACTCGGTGAAGCAGGGCACCGACCCGATTTACGTCGAGCCGACCACCCGCATCCAGGTGTCCACGGGCAACGTCGACCTGCTGGAGGGCGGCCGGACCGAATCCGAGGCCCCGACCACGGCCAACGACATCGAGGCCGTGTTCATCGACGGCGGCGAGGGGACCGTCCAGGGCGACATCTCCCCGGTGGCCAACTATGCGCAGGCCATGCCGAAGGTGGTCACCCGCGCCGCCTGGGGCGCGCAGAACTCCGGCCGGACCCCGTACTACACGGAGCCGACCAAGGCGATCACGGTCCACCACACCGCCGGCTCCAACAACTACACGGAGGCTGCGGCCCCGGGCATCGTGCGCGGCATTCAGGCGTACCACCTCAGCCTGGGCTGGGGCGACGTGGGGTACAACGCCATGGTGGACAAGTACGGCAACATCTACGAGGGCCGCGCGGGCGGTCTCGACCGCGGCCCGATGGGCGCGCACGTCGGGTCCTTCAACAGCAACACGTGGGGCGTGTCCATGCTGGGCAACTACGACACGGTCCAGCCCACCGCGGCGGGCATCCGGGCCATGGGCGAAATCATCGGCTGGAAGGCCGCCCAGGCCAACATCAACCCGCTCGGCACCGTCCGGCTCACCGCCAGCGGCAACTTCTCCGGCAGCCGCTACGCCGCCGGCCAGACCGGCACCTTCCCCACCATCAACGCCCACCGCGACTTCCACTTCAACGCCTGCCCGGGCCAGTACCTGTACAACCAGATGGGCGCGATTCGCACGGCCGCCAACGCCAAGTACATCCAGCTACGTACCGGAGCGGTGGTCAACCAGCCCGCCCCCGTGGACTCCGGAAACAAGAACTCCGGCTCCATCACGGCACCGGACGGAACCCTCACGACGATCACCAGCTCCGAGGGAAGCCCGCTGGCGAAGGTCTCGCTTGAGAAGCTGGCAGCCGGCGACCCGACCGCCATCGCGGCTGCCGCGGGCACCATCGCCGGCGTGGTCATCCTGTACATGCTGCGCTCCGGCGCGACCCCCGAGAGCGTGACCAAGATCGGCGACACCGAGATCATCCCGGGCCTGACACTGTCCTCGCTGCGCCCCTACGTCGGACCGATTCTCAAATTCGTCGGCGGCCAGGACGCCGTGGACACGTGGAAGCAGTTCGAACCCATCCTGGGCGCGCTGGATGGCGTGGCAGCGGGCGTCGGCGGCAACACCTTCGCCTTCTACTCCGGCGGCATCGGCATCCAGAACAACCAGGGCGAGATCTACACCCTGGCCGGCAAGATCGCCGACGCCTGGCTGCAGCAGGGCCTCGACCTCGGCCCGCTCGGCCTGCCGACCTCCCAGGAGTACAACCCCGCCGAGGACCTGGTCAAGGTTGATTTCGAGGGCGGGTCCATCACCTACAACCCGTCGAGCAACGCCATCGACATCGATCTGAGCGCGCTGCGCGAGCAGATCAGCTAACCCAGGTTGTAGGAGCGCGTCACCGCGTTCTCCCATTGCTGCATGAGCCGGTCCCTTACGGGGCCGGCCATTGTGCTGTGCCAGGTTGTCAACTCCCCCAGCGCGAGGGGAGCTGTGACAAGGCCTGCCCCGATGGCGGCGGCGGAGGGTTAAACGACAAAATGTGTGTCCGGATTCATCGATTTGTTTGGGTTGATCAGCGGTAATCCGGAAAGTATATGATCTTGGAGCTTATATCCGTCCCAGGGCGGCGAAATATTGGGGTGTGACAGCAGCGTGTGGTAGGCGCCGGTGTTGGCTTGATCAATGCCGAAGAACCAACCCCGATGCCAGGTGTGCGGCGGCGAGACGAAACGCAACGGGAAGACCTCCGCCAACCGCACCCGGTGGCGGTGCAAAATCTGCGGCGCTTCCACCACCAAGCAGCGCCCCGATATCACCAACTCCGCAGCCTTCGCAGCATTTATCGCCCACCTCACGACCGGTGCGAGCTTGAGAACCGCTGCTGCCGAAGCAGGGTGTCATCCGCGTACCCTGCAACGCCGGTTTGAATACTTCTGGCTAGTTGATGTCCCCGATCCCACGATCGGGCACGAAGGCCGGGTCTACGACCAGGTCTTCATCGACGGCACCTACACCGCCGGCGGGTGTCTCATCGTAGCCGCCACCTTGGATCACGTCATCGCCTGGCACTGGTGCACACGTGAGACCACCGGCGACTACCAAAAGCTCCTCGAACGTATCCCCGCGCCCCTGATCGCTGTCATCGACGGCGGCCAAGGCGCTGCCAGCGCAATCAAGACATGCTGGCCCACAACGAAAGTGCAGCGCTGCCTCGTCCACGCCCAACGCGTGGTACGCCGACACACCACCTCACGCCCACGCACCGATGCAGGACGAGCGATCTACCAGCTCGCGCTCAACCTCACGAAGATCACCGATCTTGACGAGGCGGCCGCGTGGGGTGCGCAGCTACACGAATACGGCAACGTCTACCGCGACTGGATGAACCAGAAAACGTGGACAACCGACCCGGCGACACGGCAACGCACCTGGTCATGGACGCATGAACGCACCCGCAAGGCCTACAACAGCCTCAACCACCTGTGGCGAAACAACCTACTGTTCGTCTACCTCGAACCACCCGACGGTGTCCTCGATGCCAACCGGATCAAATCCACCACCAACAGCCTTGAAGGCGGCATCAACGCCCAACTGAAACTGCTGACCCGCACCCACCGCGGACGATCCGGGGAGCATCAGCGTCGGATGCTGGAGTGGTGGCTGTATCTGCAAACGGAACTGCCTGACGATCCTGTTGAGATCGCCAGGCAGTCCAACTGGGGCCAGGACCAACTCGCCAAAGTATCCACCCTGACCCACAACGAGAACCACGCCGACCACGAAACCGGACGACCAGCCCTCTACGACAACGCTATCGACACCAACTACACACACTCAATCGGCATCCAAAAAGGCCACATCTAACCCCGCGACACGCCGACAACAGACACACATTTTGTCGTTTAACCCGCGGCGGAGGCGGCCCCCATCACGGTGGTCTCGATGTTGGCGGGACGGGCGACGCGCGAATCCAACAGGTCGGCCTGCATCTGCATGAGAAGGGCGTTGTCGGTCATGCCGCCGTCGACACGCAGCTCCGCGATGCGCGTGCGCGCGTCTTTCTGCATGGCGTGCACGACCTCGCACGTCTGAAAACACGTCGCCTCCAGCGCGGCGCGGGCTACGTGTCGACGATCAGTAAACCGCGTCAACCCCGTTATCACCCCACGCGCGTCCGGCCGCCAGCGCGGCGCGAACAGGCCCGAGAACGCCGGGACGATGACAACGCCGGCGCTGTCGTCCACCTGCGCGGCGAGCGTCTCGCTCTCCGCAGCGTTGCGCAGCATCCCGAGTTGATCGCGCAGCCACTGGATCAGGGAACCCCCGACCGCCACCGAGCCCTCCAGCGCGTACACCGGATCCTGGCCCTGCATGTGGTACGCCACCGTCGTCAGCATCCCGTGCCCGCTCCATTGCGGGGTCGAACCCGTGTTGAGCAGCATGAACAGGCCCGTCCCGTAGGTCATCTTCGCGTCGCCCTCATCCAGGCAGCCCTGCCCAAACAGCGCCGCCTGCTGGTCCCCCAGCACCCCGGTGATAGGCACGCCCGAGAGCGGGCCGCGGCGCCGCACCACCCCGAACTCGCCTATCGACGCCCGAATCTCCGGCAACATCACCCTCGGAACACCCACCTCGGCGCACAGCTGCTCATCCCAGTCCAGCGTCTCCAGATCCATCAGCAGGGTGCGACTCGCGTTGGTCGCGTCGGTGACGTGCGTGGCCTCGTGCCCCTCGTCACCGCGCGCCCCGCCCGTTAAGTTCCAGATCAGCCACGTGTCGATCGTCCCGGCAAGCAGCTCACCCTTCTCGGCGCGCTGCCGGGCGCCCGGCACATTGTCCAAGATCCACGCCCACTTCGGCCCCGCCGGATACGAGTTGTTCAGCAGGCCGGTCTTCTTCTGGAACCGCGCCGGATCCCCGTCGTGGTTAGTGCGCGTGTCCTGCCACACGATCGCGTTGTATATCGGCTTGCCCGTGCTCTTCTCCCAGATCACGGCCGTTTCCCGCTGATTTGTCACCCCGAGTGCGGCGATGTCCTCGTCGGTGATGTCCTTGCTCGCCATCGCCTCGACCACGGCCCGGCGCGTGTTGCGCCAGATCTCCATGGGGTCGTGCTCGACCCACCCCTGCCTGGGCATGATCTGCTTGTGCTCGAACTGCGCTTGTGCCACGACCTCGCCTTCGGTCGTTGTCAAGATGAAGCGCGTCGTCGTGGTGCCCTGGTCAATCGCGGCGATGTATGGCATGCGGACAGTGTAGTTTTGATGCCTTTGCGCGGGTTCTGTGCGTTGGTTTTGTGTGGCTGGTTTGTGTGCTTGTTTCTGTGCTGACGTCTAGCAGCTAGACCTCAGCGAAACCGCCCCGGCAAAACCCCAGGTCACGGAGCGCCGCAACCCGCGCAACCACGCTGACGTCTAGCTACTAGACCTCAACGAAACCGAGTTATCCACACCCCACCAGTTATCCACAGCCCCGCACCCGCCGCGCAGGGAATGTCCCCCACGCGTGGCAGAATCCGACGCATGGACTCGGGGGAGGAAACGGCATTCATCAAAAGCGTCGCCGCACGCTGCCGCACGTCGGTGGTCACCGGCCCTGCGGCGCTGCGGCTGCACGGAATCAAGACGTACAGGTGGGTCACCATCGTTGACCTCGCACTGCGCGGCACCGCCCGCGCTTTCGACACCACCACACCGAGCGCCGGCCGCACCTACCGCAGCGGCATTCTCCGCCCGGAGGACATCACGACGGTCGACGGCATCGCCGTCGTCACCGGCATCCGAGCCCTCTTCGACACCTACCGCTATCACCCGCGCACCGACGCCCTCGTCGCCATCGAATCCGCCCGCCACCTGCATAAACTCAGCGCCGAGAACCTCCTCGACCGCGCCCGCCAGCTCCCCCGCGCCAAGGGTCTGCGCGGTTTCCGGGAGCTCATCGGATACTCGGCCGGCACGTCGCAGTCCCCGCTGGAAACTCTCGGCCGCGACGGCATCCTGCGCGCCATCGCCAGCGGCACCCTCACCGGCGTGACAAACCTCGAGTTCCAGGCCGAGCGCACCATCCTCACTGCCCGCGGCGAGCCTCGCCGCGCGCTTGTCGACGCCACCATCAACGCATTCCTCGGCATCGAGTTCGACGGGAAGGTGAAGCTGTCGGGAATCTACGGTGACCCGCACAGGGTCATCGAAGAGGAACGGATGAGGGAGAAGCAGCTCCAAAACCTGGGAATGGTGATCTGCCGCTTCGGGTGGGGGGAGGTGGAAAGCGGAAGCTACATCGCGGTGCTACAAAAGCTTCTGCGGCGGTACCCCGGGACGCGGCCCGCCTAGAACCATTGCTCGAGGACTTTCGCCACGCCGTCCTCGTCGTTGCTCACGGTCACAGTGTCGGCGACGTCGAGCACGACCGGGTTCGCGTTGGCCATAGCCACGCCGAGTCCGGACCACGCCAGCATCTCGCAGTCGTTGGGCATGTCGCCGAACGCCACCACGTCCTCGGCGCTCACTCCGTAGTGCGAGGCGAGGGCGGAGACGCCGGTGGCTTTGGTCACCCCCGGGCTGGAGATTTCTATCAACCCTTCGTCCATGGAATAGGTGATGTGCGCCTCGGAAGTGTCGATGACCGGGGCGATGAGGTCGAACATTTCGGCAGAGTGCATCTCGGCGCACCGGACCAGCAGCTTCGCCGCAGGAACCGAGACGAGTTCTGAGACGGGGGCGACGCCGAAGCGGGGGTCCCACGCATCCGGGTTGTAGTCGGGGGTGACTAGGAACACCTCGTCTTCCGGGTCGAGCGCTGACTGCCCGACGCGTTCGACTCCGTAGCCCCAGCGCACGCCCAGCGGGCGGAATACCGCATCGACGTCGGCGACGACTTGGGCCATCAGCTCGGAGTCGAGCTCGAAGGCGCGCAGCACCTCGTCGCGGGCGGGGTCGTACGTCACAGCGCCGTTCGCGCAGACGCAGACCGGGGAAATGGGGAGCTGGTCCAGCACCGGCATGAGCCAGCGGTGCGGGCGCCCCGTGGCCAGTCCGAAGTGCGCGCCCGAACGCACGGCGCGCATGACCACGTCACGCAAGCGTGGGGTGACGCGTCCGGCGCTGGTGAGGAAGGTTCCGTCGATGTCGCTGATGATGAGCCGTGGCGTCACGTCTGATCCGGCCTACTTTCCGTGCTTTCGGTCGGCGCGCTCGGCTCTCTCCCGCCGGTACATTTCCTTGGCTTCTTCCAGGGTGGGGGCGGCGCCGCCCATAGAGGCCGGGATCCACCGTTCGCCGTCGGGGAAGGGGCCGAAGCGCTCCGCGTACTCCGCGCGGTTGAGCTCGAGGAGCTCTCCCAGCGCCTGCTTCAGGCGAGCCGTCACTTCTTCCGGGGTTCCCTCGAGGGAGACCGGCTCCCCGTACCGGATGATCACGGGAATTTTGGCGCGCCCGAGGTGGCGGGGCAGGTCCTTTGTCCAGATGCGCTGGGAGCCCCAGATGGCGCACGGGATCAGGGGTGCGCCGGCGCGCTGGGCGATGCGCGCCGCGCCCGTCTTGAAGTCGGAGAGCTCGAAGGAGCGGGAGATGGTGCCCTCGGGGAAGATGCCGACGAGTGCGCCTCTGTTTTGAATCCAGTCCACCGCCGAGTCAATGCTGTCTGCCCCCGCCGCGCGGTCCACGGGCACGTGGCGCATCCCGCGCATGAGCGGGCCGATGACGGGTGCGGAGAACACCTCCTTTTTCGCCATGAAGCGCACGAGGCGCTTGCCCGCGACGTGCGGGCCCACGGCGCTGAAAATGAAGTCGAACCAGCCGGTGTGGTTCGCGGCGATGAGCGCCCCGCCGGTCGCGGGGATGTTATCCAAGCCGCGGACCAGCGTGAACGTGCCCTGGGCGCGGAATACCTTCTTGATCGCGCTTTCTATCCACTGATAGAAATAGTCCTTGCGCTCCTCCTCGTGGGGCGGCGGAGGCGAGTAGTCGTCGGGGACCTCGAACAGGCCCTGAATCGTCGTCACCGCTGGACCTCCAGGACGTCTTTGCCCACCCACGGGCGCAGCGCCTCCGGCACAACGACCGAGCCGTCCGCCCGCTGGTTGTTTTCTAGGATGGCGACGAGCCAGCGCGTCGTGGCCAGGGTGCCGTTGAGGGTGGCGGCGGTCTGGGTTTTTCCGGAAGCGTCGCGGTAGCGCGTCGCCAAGCGGCGGGCCTGGAAAGTGGTGCAGTTCGACGTAGAGGTGAGCTCGCGGTAGGTGTTCTGGGAAGGCACCCACGCCTCGGTGTCGAACTTGCGCGCGGCGGAGGAGCCGAGATCGCCCGCGGCGACGTCGATGACGCGGTAGGGAACCTCCACGGCGGAGAGCATGTCGCGTTCGAGCCCGAGCAGTCTGCGGTGCATGTCCTCGGCGTCCTCGGGGGCGCAGTAAACAAACATCTCCAGCTTGTCGAACTGGTGGACGCGCAGGATGCCCTTCGTGTCCTTGCCGTAGGACCCCGCCTCCCGGCGGAAGCAGGAGGACCAGCCGGCGTAGAGCAGCGGGCCGTTGGACAGGTCGATGATCTCGTCCTTGTGGTAGCCGGCGAGCGCCACCTCGGAAGTGCCCACGAGGTACATGTCGTCGCGCTCGAGGTAGTAGATCTCCTCGTCGTGGGCGTCGAGGAACCCGGTGCCCGCCATGATGTCCGGGCGGACCAGCACGGGCGGGATGACCACCGTGAAGCCGGCCTCGCGCGCCTTCTGGGCGGCGAGCATGAGCATGCCGAGCTGGAGCCACGCGCCGTCGCCCACGAGGTAGTAGAACCGGGCGCCGCCGACCTTGGTACCGCGCTTCATGTCGATGATGCCCAGCGCCTCGCCCAGGTCGAGGTGGTCGCGCACCTCGAAGTCGAACTCGGGGATCTCACCGACGTGCTCGAGGACTTCGAAGTCCTCCTCGCCGCCGGCGGGCGCGCCCTGAATGACGTTGGAGATGCGGTACTGCAGCGCCTCCACGGCCTCCTCGGCCTGGGCCTGGGCGGCCTCGGCGTCCCGCACGCGCGCTTTGAGCTCGTTGGACCCCTCCAGCAGCGCCGGGCGATCCTCGGGGGCGGCCTGGCCGATCTTCTTGCCAAACGCCTTCTGCTCGCCGCGCAGCTCATCCGCGGCCGCGATGGCGCTGCGCCGCGCCTCATCCGCCTGGAGCAGCTGGTCGACCAGGGATGGGTCTTCCCCGCGAGCCCGTTGGGACTCGCGGACGACGTCGGGGTTTTCGCGCAGGAACCTGAGATCAATCACAACAATGCACTCTACCTTGCGCATGGGACGTCCCCGCGTCAATTGCTGGTCATAACCACCGGGAGTATGATTTCCCGCATGCACATTTCCGACGGAGCCGTCCCCAAACACGCGCAGCTGCGCGCCATCCTGGAGGACATGTGCGACACCGAGCTCAAGCCGGGCGACCCTTTGCCCGGCGAACGAGCCCTGGAGGAGTGCTACGGGGTCAGCCGCATCACCGTGCGCCGCGCGATCGGCGACCTGGTGGCCGCCGGCCGGCTGCGCCGCGTGCGCGGCAAGGGCACCTTCGTCGCGCCCAGCCCGCTGGTCAGCCGGCTGCACCTGGCATCGTTTTCCGACGAGATGGAGGCCCAGCGGGTCGTCGCCAGCTCCCGCATCCTGCTCTCAGGCCGCGCGGCCCCGCCCGAATTCGTCTCCGAGTTCTTCGGCACCGACCCTTCTACCGCCCACATCCACCTGCGCCGCCTGCGGCTCGGCGACGGCGAGCCCTACGCCATCGACGATGCCTGGTACAACGGCACCCTCGTGCCCGACCTGCTGGAAAACGACGTGTACAAGTCGGTGTACACGCTGCTCGAGCAGGACTACGGCCTCGGCATCACCGAGGCCGACCAGACCGTCAGCGCGGTCACCGCGAGCGAGGCCAACGCCTCGCTTCTCGACGTCTCCCCCGGCGCGGCCGTCCTCCACATCGTGCGCTACGCCCGCAGCGGCAGCCAGAGCGTCGAGCTGTGCTCCTCGGTCTACCGCAGCGACCGCTACCACCTGACCACCCGGGTGGCACGCTCAACCGAGCACACGCAGTAAGGCACAATAGTTCGCATGGTATCTACCGCAGCAAGCGTGCGCTCCGTCCTGCTCGCCGTCGTGGCGGGTGCGGTGGCGGCGGGCTCCTACACGTTCGTCGCCGCGTCGGCGGGCTCCTCCCCGGCGACGTCGGCGCAGGCGTCGACAAGCGCGGGCGCGACCACGGCAACCTCCACCCAGCCGGGTGAGGAAGGCGCGGTGGCCCCGTTCACCACGGCCGACCAAGGCGCGTGCCTGACCTGGCAGGTCGCCGACGACGGGACCATCTCCGGCTTCGAGCAAACCGACTGCACCCAGGAGCACCGCTTCGAGGTCTCCACCCGCGAAGACCTCGCCGCCTTCCCCTCCTCCGAGTTCGGTGCGGACGCGGCGATGCCCAGCCAGACCCGCCAGGCCCAGCTGCGCGAGGAGCTGTGCGGGGCGTCGACCGTGAACTACCTCGAGGGCGTCTACGACCCGAACGGGCGCTACTCCATCGCCTCCATCCTCCCGCCGGCGGACGCGTGGGAGCGCGGCGACCGCACGATGCTGTGCGGTCTCCAGGTCACCGACTCCACGGGCACCCCGGTCGTGACCACCGGGCGTGTGGCCGAGCAGGACCAGGCCCGCGTGCTCGAGCCCGGCCAGTGCGCCGTGACGGACGCATCCAACGCCCTGCGCATGGTCGAGTGCGGCGAGCCCCACCACCTGGAGGTCACCTCGGTGGTGTCCATGGCGGAGACCTTCCCCGACCACACGCCGAGCGTGGAAGAGCAGGATACCTATCTCGGGGACGTCTGTACCGCCGCCGCCCACGACTACCTCGGCGGGGAAGAGAACCTCTACCAAACCGCGCTGCAGCCGTTTTGGACCACGCACTCCCCGGCCGCCTGGGAAGGCGGCAGCCGCAGCGTGAACTGCGCCCTCGTCTACGCCAACAACGGTCAGTTCGCCACACTGACCGGGTCCGCGAAGCAGGGCCGCGACGGTTTGCGTATCGACGGCAACCCGCCCCCCGAGCGGCCCGAGCGCCGCCCCCTGCGCGAGAACCCCGCGAACAACGCCCCCGTCGCCTCGGCGAACCAGGAACCGGGCGCACAGTAAGCGATGCTTTCCACCCAGGAGGAGTTCGAGGGCATGATCAATGACGCCCTCAACGACATCCCGGAGCGATTCGCCCGCGCGATGACGAACCTCGTCGTCCTCGCGCGCGACTTCAATCCGGAGGAGCCCACCATGCTCGGGCTGTTCGAGGGAGTGCCGCTGACTGAGCAGCACGCCAACCACGCCGGATTCCTCCCCAACGCGATCTTCCTCTACAAAGACGCCCACGAGGCGGTGTCCGCGGACGTGGGCGAGCTCCGCGAGCAGGTGCGCATCACCGTGTTCCACGAGGTCGGCCACTACTTCGGGTTCGAGGAGCACCAGCTCCACGAGCTCGGGTGGGGCTAAGCCCCTAGCTCAGCGGGTACGTTCCCCACTGCTCGACGCGCCAGGAGCCGAACTCGCCTTGCGGGTCGATCACCACGTAGTGGCAGTTCGGCAAGTACGCCTGCTCAGCGAAGTCCGGGTCGACGTCGGTGGCGTTGGCGGCGAACGCGCGGATCGCCCCGCCGTGGGAGACCACAACGGTGTCCCCCTCACGGGATACAGGGGTTATAAGGGGCTCGACCGCCGTGCGGTAGCGGGTGAGGAAAACGTCGAGGGAGTCGCCACCGTCGATAAGCGAGTCCAGCTTGCGCCGGTAGAAGCCGCGGAACGCGCCGTGGTAGGCCTCGTGGGCCTCGCGCGTGTTCATCATTTCCCAGCGCCCGGCCTGGACTTCGTGGAGCCCGTCGAGGGCGGGGATGGACTCGAAGTGCTCGCCGAAGGCGATCTCCCCGGTCTGCCGCGCGCGCAGCGCCTGCGAGGTGACCACGCGCGCGGGAGAGAAGCGCTCCATGATCTCGGCGCCGGCGTCGCGCGCCTGGGCGCGGCCGAGGTCGGTCAATTCCGCGCCGGGCAGGGCGGTGTCGAGGTGCCGGCCAACATTCGAGGTGGTTTGGCCATGCCTGAGCAGAATCAGCATTTATGCTCCTTCCCGGGCCGAG
Organism: Corynebacterium mycetoides; assembly: GCF_900103625.1. Taxonomy (NCBI): domain Bacteria; kingdom Bacillati; phylum Actinomycetota; class Actinomycetes; order Mycobacteriales; family Corynebacteriaceae; genus Corynebacterium; species Corynebacterium mycetoides. The sequence continues at coordinate 1,519,934 of NZ_LT629700.1, forward strand.
TCGACCCACTCTTGCGCGGCCCGCAGCCGGGCGGCGTTATCCCTGGTCCGTGCCGCGCCCGACCCCTTCGCCCGAGGCCACGAACCGAGGAACGTGATCTGACTGGCCCGCAGGTACAGGCTGCGCAGCGCCTCGTAGACGGGGATGTCGTCGATGTGTCCCACGAGGTCCACGAAAAAATTGTAGGTGTTGCGCTCCGCGCGCGTCGGGCGGGACTCAATGCGGCTCAAGTCCACGCCGCGGTAGGCGAATTCCTGCAGGGCGCCGACCAGGGTGCCGGGCTCGTTGGGTAGCTGGAACACCACGAAGGTGCGGTCGTTGCCCGTGCGCGCCGGCGGCGCCCCGGTCCGGCCGGCCAGCACGAAGCGGGTGCGGGCCGCGGTGATGTCGGCGACGCGGTCGGCGTGGACCTCCAGGCCGAAAAGCTCGGCCGCCCGGCGCGGGGCCGCCGCCACGTCGACCTCGCCGTGCGCGACGAGCTCGGCCGCCGCCGCGTTGGACGCCGCCGCCTTATACTCCGCGCCGGGCACGTTGGCCGCCATCCACTTCTTCACCTGCTGGTAGCCCACGGGGTGGGTGGCAAACGTCGCGGCATCCTCCAGCGAGGCGCCGGGGCGCGTCATGATGGCGAAGGAGATCTCGAGCTCGGTCTCGCCGTAGATCTGGATGCCGGGGGATTCGATCAGCGCGTCGGTGGTCGAGGTCACCGCCCCGTCGACGGAGTTCTCGATGGCCACAACAGCCCACCGCACGCGGCCGTCGCGCACGGCATCCAGCGCTTCGGCGGGCGAGGCCACGGGCACCAGCTCCACGTCCGCAAGCCCGAACTCCCCCACCGCCTGCTCTGTAAACGTGCCGTGCGGACCAAGGAATGCGACGCGGTTCATGCCTTAAAGTTACTGCATGCGCACCACGCCCGAGCGGATCCGGCTGGAGATCCTCATCGTCTTAGCCGTCACCTTCGGCCTGTCCGGGGTGCGCTCGATTCTCAGGCTTATCGACGCCCTCGCAGCCGCCCCGGCCCTCAACGAACAGCAGGTCACTCTCAACGACACCACCTCGACGGTCACGTGGCTGGACCTGGCGCTGCAGCTGTGCTCCGCGGGCATGCTGTTCGCGTGGGGCGCGCTCGCCCTGTTCCTCCTCGGCCAGCGCCTGGCACTCCCGCGCGTGGGCGATTGGGGGCGCGGGGCGGTGCTCGCGGCCGTGATCGGGCTGCCCGGCCTGGCGCTCTACGTCGTCTCCCTGCACTTCGGGTGGACGAAGGAAGTGGTCCCCGCCACCGAGGCGGTGCAGGTGCCCACGCTTCTGCTGTGGTCCTTCGCCAACGCCTTCGGCGAGGAGGTCGTGGTGGTGATGTGGTTTGTCACCCGCCTACGCCAGCTGGGCTGGGCGCCGTGGGCGGCGATCGCCGCGTCCTCGGTGTTGCGCGGCAGCTACCACCTGTACCAGGGGGTTTCCGCCGGGTTCGGCAACATTGTCATGGGGGTGGTCTTCGGCGCGTATTACCACCGCACCGGCAAGGTGTGGCCGCTGATACTCGGCCACTTTCTCATCGACGCGTTCGCGTTCGTCGGCTACCAGTACCTCGACTTGTCGTGGCTGGGGCTAGGCACACGCGCTGGGTAAGCTTTCGACCATGCCAACGACTCCTCACTCGAACGACCCGAGGGACAACCTGGGCGACTACCTGCTGGGCAAGGACGGCAAGCCCATCGTGGACCGCTACGGTCGCCCCGTCCGCCGCAGGGCCGCGCGCGTCGAGCGAGTCGAGCGGCCTGTGGAACGGCCTGCAGACAGGCCTGTGGAACGGCCCCGCCAGTACGTGCCGCCGCAGGAGACGCGCCAGTACGAGCCGCGCCGCACGCCTCAGCGCCCCGCGAACACGCAGCGCCCGCCCGTGCGCCGTCCGCGCCGGGCGGAACCCGCGCCGATGGCGGTGTCGCGCTCCCGCGTCGCCGCCCCTGCCCCCGCGCCCGTGGCGCGCAGGCGCAGGAAAGCCCCGGGCTGTGTCGCCGTGCTCGCCCTCCTCCTTGTCATCGTCGTCGCCGCAGTACTGCTTGCCGACGCCCGCCTCAACCGCGTCGACGCCCTGCCCGATCAGCGCATCGGCAACACCGCGGGCACCAACTGGCTGCTGGTCGGTTCCGATTCCCGCTCCGGGCTCAGCGAGGAGGACATCGCGCGCTACGGCACCGGGGGCGATCTGGGCGTCGGGCGCACCGACACGGTCATGCTGCTGCACCTGCCGCTATCCGGCCCCGCGACCCTGGTCTCCATCCCGCGCGACTCCTATGTGGAGGTGCCCGGGTACGGGATGGACAAGATCAACGCCGCCTTCGCCTACGGCGGGCCGAAGCTGCTGGCAGAGACGGTGGAGCACAACACGGGCTTGCGCGTGGACCGCTACATGGAGATCGGCATGGGAGGCCTCGCCGGGGTTGTCGACGCCATCGGCGGGGTGGAGATCTGCGTCGTCGAGCCGATCGACGACCCGCTGGCCAACCTCAACGTCGCACCCGGCTGCCAGATGATGGACGGGGCGACCGGGCTGGGATACGTGCGCACCCGCGCCACCGCGCTGGGCGACCTCGACCGCGTCGGGCGCCAGCGCGAGTTCCTCAGCGCTGTCGTGGACAAGGTCACCTCGCCGGCGGTGCTGGCCAACCCGTTCCGCGTGATCCCGCTGATATGGGCAGCCCCGGAGCTGTTCACCGTGAACAAGAACGACCACATCTGGAACCTGGCCCGCGTCGCCCTCGCGATGCGCGGCGGGTTGCAGACCGAGACGGTGCCGCTCGGCGGGTTCGCCGACACTGAGGTGGGCAACGTCATGCTGTGGGACGACGCCGGCGCTGAGGCGCTGTTCGCCTCGCTGCGCTAAACCGCGGAGGGCAGGCCCGGAAGACCTCAGCGCTAAAATCGCCCGAAAAACGGCCCGAAAATACGCTGAGGTCTTCCGCTTTAGCTGATCAACGCGCCTGCCACGTCCCCGCGGCGACCATGTCACGCTTGCGCTGCTCCCAGAAGTCGGCGCCGCGGATGCCCAGTGCTTCCGGGTCGAACTGCGGGTCGAGGCCGGCCTTCTTCTGCCGGCGGTAGTCCCACAGGCACTTCAGCGCCGGGCCCTGAATGACCAGGATGGCCAGGATGTTCAGCCAGGCGGTGGTGCCCACGCCGATGTCGCCGAGCGCCCAGGCCGTGCCCGGGGTGGTGGTCGCGCCGACAAAGACGGAGACGAGGATCAGGGCGCGCAGCACCCAGATCATCGCCCGGCGCGCGGTGTCGTTGTGCACCCAGCGGTTGAGGTAGGCGAAGTTGACCTCCGCCAGGTAGTAGTACGCCAGAACGGTGGTGAACGCGAAGAACGCGATCGCGAGCGCGACGAAGGAGGGGCCCACGCCCGGCGCGACGGTGTTCATGCCCTCCTGGACAAATCCGGGTCCGACCGCGATGCCGTCGGCAAGCGAGCCCGCGTAGCGCACCGCGCCGTCCTCCGACTGGTCCTCGAACACCTTGTACATGTCGGTGGAGATGATGATGAAGGCGGTGGCGGAGCAGACGAACAGCGTATCGACGTACACCGCAAACGCCTGCACGAATCCCTGCTTGGCCGGGTGGGAGACCTCGGCGGCCGCGGCGGACTGCGGGCCGGTCCCCTGGCCCGCCTCGTTGGAGTAGATGCCGCGCTTGACACCCCACATAATGGCGGCGCCGAGCATGCCGGAGAACATGGCCTCCCGGTCGAAGGCGGAGCGGAAGATCAGTCCGAAGACCTCGGGGATTTCGTTCACGTTGGCCAGCATGATCCAGATGGAGGCCAGGATGTAGAACACCGCCATCACGGGAACGACCAGGGAGGCGAAGGTGGCGATGCGCTTGACGCCGCCGATGATGATGACGCCCAGCAAGGCGACCATGACGATAGCTGAGACCCAGGTGGGTACGGCCCAGGCGTTGTTGACAGCTGCGGCCACGCCGTTGGCCTGGATGCCGGGCAGGAAGTAGGACGTGGCCAAAATCATGCAGACCGCGAAGATAACGGCGTAGACCAGTGCGAAGGTCCGCGCGCGGGTGTGTGCGCCGGCGCGCTCAATGTAGAAGGCCGGGCCGCCGCGGTATTCGCCGGTGTCGCGGTCCTTCTCCTTGTAAATCTGCGCCAGGGTGCACTCCACAAACGACGTGGCGGAACCGAGCAACGCCATCACCCACATCCAGAACACCGCACCGGGCCCGCCGAAGGCGATCGCCGTGGCGACGCCGGCGACATTGCCCACGCCGACGCGCCCGGCGAGCGAAATCATCAGCGACTGGAACGAGGAAATGCCGGACTCGGACTTCTCGCCCTGCACGATCTGCTTGAGCATGTCGGGGATGCACCGGATCTGCAGGAACAGGGTGACAATGGTGAAGTAGGCGCCTGCTCCGAGGCACAAGTAGACGAGCCAGTTCGACCAGATCAGGCCGTTGAGTGTGTCGATGAACCCTTCCATGGCGGGCACCTCCCGGGAGATTCATAAGCCTCTCCCGCTTAGCGACGATGCACCGCGCCGGAAAGACCTTACGTGTCAGGTTGAATGTTGCGGTTCATCTTAGGCTATATACCTGTCGCTTGAAAGGCACTTTGCGGAGAAATTGCGCACACCGGGTGCTATTGGCCCTGAGCTGCGGGAACGTACCCGCCCGGGACCGGGTCGTCCACGCCGTCGATGCGGTTGCGACCGGTGAGGTAGTACAAGGCAACGCAGCCGATGCTGAAGACCATGCCCACGGCCAGCGGCACCCGGAAGTCCGGCAGCCACGCCATCACCCCGAAGGTGAACAGGATGAATGCGATGGCGAAGTATTGGCCGTACGGCCACAGGGGTACCCGGTATGCCAGTGAGGTTACATCCTGGGGCGTCATGTGGCGTCGAGAAGCAAGATGCGCGAGCAGAATCATCAGCCAGACGAAGACGGTGGCAAACGTGGCCAGCGACGCGACCACGGCGAAGACGGACTCCGGAATCAGCGCGTTGAGCACCACGCCGACCACGAGCACACCGAGCAAGATGAGCGTCGTCATCACCGGCACACCCCGAAACGTCTTTGTCATCGCGGCCGGCGCGAGACGCTGGGTGGCCAGGCCCGAGAGCACACGGCCCGCGCCGAAAATGTCGGCGTTGATGGCCGAGAGCGCGGCGGTGATCACGATGACGTTGAGCAGCGCCGCCGCCCAGTTCACGCCGAGCGCGGTGAAGATCTGCACGAACGGGGACTCGTCGCCGGTGATCGTGTGCCACGGGTTGATCATGAGGATGATCAGGATGGACAGGACGTAGAACAGCAAAATGCGGGCCGGCACCGTATTAATCGCCGTGGGGATCGCGCGGGACGGGTCCTCCGCCTCGCTGCCGGCCACGCCGATGATCTCCGTGCCGCCGAAGGCGAAGAGCACGAGGATGAAGGACGCGACCATGCCGGACACCCCGTTGGGGAAGAACCCGCCGTGGTTGACCAGGTTCTGCGGGCCGGTGGTCTCGGCCGCGGACAAGCCGAAAACCAGCACCGCGGCGCCGGCGAGGATCATGGCGACCACGGCGCCGACCTTGACAATGGTGAACCAGAATTCAAGCTCGCCAAAGACGCGTGTTGACGCCACATTGGCCGCGCCGACCACCAGCAACGCCACCACGATCCACACCCAGCGGGAGACGTCCGGGAACCAGAAACCCATGTAGATGCCGATCGCCGTGAGGTCCGCGAGCGCGACGATGATCATCTCGAAAGCGAACATCCAGCCGGTGAGGAAGCCGGCCGCGCCGCCGAGGTGGGCGCGGGTGTACTCGGCGAAGGAGCCGCGCACCGGGTGTCGCACCGCCATCTCGCCAAGAGCGCGGAGCATGAAGTACACCACCGCGCCACCCAAGAGGTAGACCAGCAGCACGGACGGGCCAGCCGCCTGAATGGCACCGGCGGAGCCATAGAACAGCCCGGTGCCAATGGCGGAGCCGAGCGCGATGAAGTGGAGGTGGCGCGAGGTAAGCCCGCGCGGCCGGTCGTGGGCCGGAGCCCCACTGGGCTGAGTTGTTGTCATAGACGGGAAGTCTAGGACACGCTTAAATCGTCACCTGGCGCGAATTGATGTTGTCCAGCTGCTTGCGCTCCTCGGCGGACAGCTGGGCGTCGTTTGCGTACTCGGCGGCGATCTTCGCCTCCAGCTCCTCCAGCGCGCCGGCGTAGGTAGCGGCGTCGACGGACGGGTCGACGTCCCACACCGGAACCACGACGCCGTGCGTGCGAAACGCCCCGGCGAACTTGCTGCCCTCGCCCACGTGCAGCTCGCCGCGGGCGGCGATGCGCGCCAAGGCGACGAGTATCTGGCTCTCGTTGTCGTCCGTGCGCACCCAGCGGATGTGGCCCTTGCCGCCGCCCGGGTTGACCCACCAGACGGAGCCGGGAACGTCGGCGGTGATCTGGGTGGATGGAATCACCGCGTCATTGGCGCGCGCCAGCGCCTGCTGCACCTCCGCCGGCACCACGGCATCGGCGGTAAACCACCAGGAGAAGTCCTGGTGTTCGGTGATGGACAGCGTCGCGGAGGCGTCGATAAGCGAAGAAAGCTCGGGCTGGGTGCCGTCCGCGACGGTCGACTGGAGTGACTGCCCCGGCTCGGCGCCAAGCACCCAGCTCAGCGCGTACGCCAGGTCGCGGCCGGGGTTCTGGGAATGCGACCCCACCTGCAGGGCGACGAAGCGCTCGCCGCCGTCGGCCGCGGAGCGTCGCAAAGCGGCGCCCGCGCCGGGAAGCACCGTCACAAGATTCACCAGCTCGCCGCCGGCCTTCACCTGGGCCACGGCAGAAGGGACGAACTCCTGCAGGGCGATGAGGTCCGCCTCTGCGGCCAGGCCGGCGTACGGGCGGGGGTCCTTGGCCAGCGCCTCGCGCTCGGCGGCGCGGGCGGCGAGCTTGGCCTGGCGGCGGCTCATGCCCTCCGGCAGGTCGGCCTCTTGCTTCTTGCGGTTCTTCTTTGCCATGGGCCGTAATGCTACCCGACCAGCGGGGCGGCGCCGCCCTGCGAGGGAGAAGCGGCGAACGTGTCCAGCGCCAGGTGCGGCAGGTCGGTGGCGAAGACATCCACCCCGTTGTCGCGGCACCACAGCATCTGCTTCGGCAGGTTCACCGTCCACGTGTACGTCTTGAGCCCCCTAAACCCCAGCAGCTCCGTCTTGGACTGCAGGTGGGAGATGGCCGGGCCCACGCCGTAGGGGCGCGAGAGCATGCGGTTGCCCTTGTTCCACTTCTTCTCCCGCAGGCGGAAGAGGTAGAACGTCTCCAGCTCGGGGGCGAACTCGGTGAAGTAGCGCATCGCGCGGTGGGAGAATGAGATCAGGTGCACGCGCTCGGACTCGCGCAGGCCGGCGTAATGCAGCACGCGCAGGGTCTGCTCGTCCACCTCCGGGCCGTAGCGGGTGGGGTGCTTCGTTTCCACGTAGATGTGCTTGTCGGGGTGGTCCTGCATGAGTTCGAGTAGCTCCGCCAGGCGCAGGATGCGCTGCGGGTTGTCCTTCGTTCCCGCGTTGAGCGTGCGCAGCTCCGACCAGTCGCTCGCCGAGACCCTGCCGCGGCCGTTCGTGGTGCGGTTCAGAATCGGGTCGTGGAACACCACCAGCTGGTTGTCCCTGGTCAAGCGCACGTCGCACTCGATGCCGTGGATCGGCAGCTTCAGCGCCTCGTCGAACGCCTGAAAGGTTTGCTCCGGGTAGAGTCCCGACGCCCCGCGGTGCGCCACGATGCGTGGCTCGGTGCGCGGTTTACGGTGGTGAGCTGCGGTGCTCCTCGTCAGGATGGTCACGACTGTTTAACCTACAACCGCTCGGACGGTTCCGCGACCGGAGAAAGACCGGAGCACGCCCGGCGCTGCGGGGCCGGCCGCCTTTTGGAACAATGCTCTCTATGCCCCTGCACCTGCCGCGGTTCCCGCTCGCCGACACCCTGCGCTCCCGCGCACACACCTCCCCGACGTTGGATGAGGCGATTCAGAACGCGAGGGGCCGCTTCACGTTCAGCAGGCACGGCATTTTCACCGTCCCGCTCATGGTGGTCGAGGTCTGGGCGGATCTCACCCCGGGGCTTCGCCTGCGGGGCTTGCGCAGGCTGCCCAAGAATTACGGGCCCGGCATGCTGGGCGCCGAGGTGGCCACGTGGGGCGCGGTCTCCCCGTCTCTGCTGCCGCACAGCTGGTGGGCCGTCGCGGCCAACGTCGCCATTTGCCAGGGCGTCGGCCACGCCGCGGGCAACGTGATCAACCAGACCGTCGCGCGCGGGGTGCGCTCGAGCGGCGCGGTGCGCGATGAGAGGGTGGGCCGGTACGCCAACACGGCGCTGCACTGGGTGATGAGCGCGGCCACCGTGGCCACGTTCATCCAGTCCGCCCACCGCCACGCCACCCAGGTGGGCATGGTGGAGGGCGACAACGAGTTCACGGTCACTGAGTCCCTCATCGGCATCACCGTGGGCACCCTGGGCTACGGGGCGATCCTGGCCGTCGGCGAGGCCCTGCAGTCGGTGGTGGACACCGCCGCGGAGCTGCTCGGAAAAAAGCTTCCCCCGGTGACGTCGTGGCCGCTGGCGGTGCTCGCGGCCGGTTCACTCGTTACCGTGTTCACCGACAGGCTGGTCATCCGCAGTTTCTTCGCCCGCGCCTACAAGCGGGCCGAGCAGTTAGATCGCGAGTTCTTGCCGGGCGCGGACAGGCCCACCGAGCCGGAGCGCGCAGGCTCCATCCACTCCGAGGAGAGATGGGCCACGATAGGCCGCCAGGGCCGGGCGGTCGTTGCGGGAGGCCCGCGGCGGCGCGACATCGAGCTGGTCTTGCGCGAGCGGGCGAAAGAGCCCATCCGGGTCTTCATCGGGCTTGACGACGACCGCTCCTATGACGACATGGTCTCCGCCGCCCTGCGCGAGATGGACCGGACGGATGCGTGGTCCCGGGGCCACATCGCCGTCATGTCCGCCGCCGGCACCGGGTGGATCAACGACTTCCTCACCTCGGGCTTCGAGTTCATCGGCCGCGGGGACACCGCCATCGTGGCGATGCAGTACTCCTACCTGCCGTCGGCGTTTTCCTACCTCGCGGACCACGAGTCCCCGGTGCGGTCCTCGCGCCTGCTCATCGAGGCGATTCGTGCCAGGTTGCTCGACATCCCCGAAGACGCCCGCCCGAAGCTGTACGTCGCTGGCGAGTCCCTCGGCGCCTACGGCGTGACCGACGCCTTCACCAGCATCGACGAGTTCCTGGGCGGCGTGGCCGGCGGGGTGTTCACCGGCGTGCCGGGGTTCGCGCGCAGCCACTCCGAGCTCACGCGGGGCCGCGACGAGGGCAGCCCGCAGCGCCTGCCGATTGTCGACGGCGGGCGGCACATCCGCTTCGTCGCCCACCCGAGCCACATCACCCACGACTTCGAGGGCAAGCCCTATGCGAATGCGTGGGAGGAACCGCGCGCGGTGTTCGCTCAGCACGCGTCGGACCCCGTGGTGTGGTGGGACTGGAAGCTGATTTTCCGGGTGCCCGACTGGCTCAAGGAGCCGGGGTCGCGCGGTGTGCCCGCTCCCCCCGCACAGCACCTCGACGTCCCGGATACCCTGCGGTGGGCACCGTTCATCACCTTCTGGCAGGTCGGGGTGGATCAGTTGGCATCGCAGGGGTTTCCATCACCCCACGGGCACAACTACCACGACGAGACGGTTGCGTACTGGTCGGCGGTGATGGGCAGCGGCGACTCCCCGGAGCGGCTAGAGGATATCTCCAACTGGATCCACCGCGACGCCACCAAGCTGCGCCGTCCCCCCGGCGGCTTCCGCAACCGCCACAGCTACTAGCTGCACTAAATACCGCAGGGGATTCCGGTGGAGTGGTGCGGGCAGTAGCCGTTGGGCACCTTGTGCAGGTACTGCTGGTGCTCGTCCTCGGCGAGGTAGTAGTCAACCCCGGAGCGCACCTCGGTGGTGATCGGTCCCAGCCCCGCTTCGGCGAGCTGCGCGCCGTACTGCTCCACCCAGCCGCGGACCTGCTCGGCCTCTTCCTCGGTATCGGTGTAGAACGCGGAGCGGTACTGCGTGCCCACGTCGTTGCCCTGCCGGTAGCCCTGGGTCGGGTCGTGCGCCTCCAGGCCGGCGCGCACCAGGTCCTTCAGGGTCACCTTCTCGGGGTCGTAGACCACCTCGACCAGCTCGACCTGGTTGGTCATGCCGCTGCATACTTCGCCGTACGTCGGGTTCGGGGTGATGCCACCGCCGTAACCCACCGAGGTCGACTCAACCCCGTCCATTTGCCAATACATCTTCTCTACGCCCCAGAAGCAGCCGAGTCCGATGAGGACCCGCTTCTGCCCCTCGCGCCACGGTCCGGTAATCGGCGTGCCCAGCACCGCGTGCGGCTTGGGCCGTGCGAGAACCGGTTCCGTGCGTCCAGGCAGAGCGCGTTGCCCATCGACGAGTTCGGGGCGGCGTCCAATCAAAAATCCCATACACCCACCAACGAGGTGTCGTGCGCTTTTGTTCCCTGCCGCCCGTCGGCGACCCGTCCCGGAATTTTTCCCTATCATGGGACACGTAACTCAAAACCAATCGAAAGGACGATGGTAATCATGGCTGTTTACGAGCTTCCTGATCTGCCCTACGCTTACGACGCACTCGAGCCGCACATCTCGGCCGAGATTATGGAGCTGCACCACACCAAGCACCACGCCAACTACGTCAAGGGCGCCAACGCCGCGCTCGAGGCCCTCGAGGCGGAGCGCGCTGGCGAGGCTAACCCGGACACGCTGCGCGCGCTGTCGAAGAACCTCGCCTTCAACCTGGGTGGCCACACCAACCACTCCATCTTCTGGAAGAACATGGCGCCCAACGCCGGTGGCGCCCCGACCGGTGAGATCGCCGACGCCATCAACCGCGACTTCGGCTCCTTTGAGAAGTTCCAGGCGCACTTCGAGGGTGTCGCCAACGGCCTGCAGGGCTCCGGCTGGGCAGTCCTGGGTTATGACCACATCGCCGGCCGCCTCATCATCCAGCAGATGACGGACCAGCAGGGCAACATCTCCGTGGACTTCACCCCGGTGCTCATGCTCGACATGTGGGAGCACGCCTTCTACCTGCAGTACAAGAACGTCAAGGCTGACTACGTCAAGGCGTTCTGGAACGTTGTCAACTGGGATGACGTGAACGAGCGCTACACGGCGGCAGCTAAGTAGCCTTAAAGCCCCGGCTTTCTCTCAAGGGCCCCCGCCCCGGCACGATGCGCCGGCGGCGGGGGCCTAAGCTTGTCTGTGTGGAAAAGGGCAGCAGGCAGTACAGGCGTGCGACGCTTGCCATGCTGGCCGTGGGGCTAGCCATCTTCAACTCGCTCTACGTCACCCAGGCGCTGCTGCCTGTCCTGACCGCAGAGCTGGGCGTGGCGCCGTCGACCGCGGCGCTGACCGTCTCCGCAGCGACGGGGGCGCTGGCGTTGTGCGTGGTGCCGCTGTCAATCCTCTCGGAAAAGTACGGCCGCGGGCGCATCCTCATCATCTCCGCGCTGGCGGCGACCCTGATCGGCGTGGCGCTGCCGCTCGCCCAGACGGCGGGCCAGCTCATTGCCCTGCGCGCCCTGCAGGGGGTGATGATCGCCGGGGCGCCCGCGGTGGCGATGACGTGGCTGTCGGAGGAGCTGGACAACAAGGACGTCCCCGGCGCCATGGGGCTCTACGTCGCCGGCACCTCGGTGGGCGGGCTCACGGGGCGCCTGATCCCCTCCGCGGTGCTCGAGTTCGCCTCCTGGCGCTGGGCGCTGCTCATCTCTTCGCTCTTCGCGGTGGCGCTCGCCGTGGCGGTGGCGGTGCTTCTGCCCCCGCAGCGCAACTTCACGCCGAAGGAGTCGATCAACCCGGCGGCGGAGGCTCGGGCGGCGCTGTCCCACCTGCGCAACCCCAGTCTGCTCGGGCTGTACGCCACCGCTTTTCTGGGCATGGGCGTGTTCGTGTCCATGTACAACTACTTCGGTTACCGCGCGACCGACCACTTCGGGCTCCCCGCGTCGTTGGCGGGTCTGGTCTTTGTGATGTATTTGTCGGGCACGTGGTCGTCTGCACGCGCGGGCGCGATGGTGGGCCGGTACGGCAGCGGCCGGGTGGTGCTGGCGGGCGCGGCGCTCATGTTGGCCGGCGCGCTGGCCGCGGCGAGCTCCCTGCTGGCGGTGGCGCTGGCCGGCCTGTTCGTGTTCACCGCGAGCTTCTTCGCCCTGCACTCGACCGCCTCGGGGTGGGTGGGCCTGATTGCGGACCACGACCGCGCCGAGGCGTCCAGCCTGTACCTGTTCGCCTACTACATGGGGTCCTCCATCATCGGCGCCGCCACGGGCGCGGCGTTCGAGTCGCTGCCGTGGTGGGGGTTCATCGCCGTGCTGGCCGCCTTGTTGTTGCTGCTCGTGGCCGTCGCCGCCGGGCTGGCGCTCAAGGAGAGAGCTCGGAGAGGAGCCTGAGCCCGGGCGCGCCCGCGGACAGGAATTCGCGCACCGCACGCGTGGCGCGGCAGTCATCCTCGTTGTAGCGCAGCAGCATCTCCCGCGCCGCCGCGTCCCCCAGCCGCGCCGCGCGCCGCAGGGCGACGGAGCGCTCCCCGTCCACGTCATCGTCCTCCCACGCGAAGCCGACGACTGGGCCGAGCACCTTCAACCCCAGCCCGTCGGTGCCCACCAGCTGGTGCCGGACATGGGCGAACACGTCGACCCACTCCTCGGACGCGATGAACTCGCGCACCTCGCGCTCGTCCACCGAGCTAAAGCGGCGCGCCGAGGATTTCAGCCAATGGTTCTCCCCGCCGGAGGCGTAGCAGTAGGCGGCGAACGTCTTGCCCGCGGCGTGGGCCGCGGCGCGCACGCCGGTGAGCCACTCCCAGAAGTCGGCGAAGTTCGCCTCCTCCCACGCGCCGCCGACCTCGTCCCAGGTGGCGAAGGCGCGGTACGTCTCCCCGTCGAAGGTGCCCCACAGGTAGGCGCCTTGGTCCAGGTAGGCCTCCATGTCAATGTCGATTTCGACGTCGGCCCGGGGGACGGAGGTCGTTTCTGTGCGTTTGAGCACCCCGATGCCCTGGCGCCAGGCGTTGGCGATGGCGGAGGGTTCGCCCACGCGGGCGTCGATAAGCGCCTGCACCGTCTCAATCCCCCGCTCGCGCAACCCGTCCGCGCGGCCGCCGGGGAGGACCAGCGAGATGTCGTCCATTTCCTCCAGCCGCGGCTCGCACAGCGGCCAGAAGCGGCAGGATGCGCATTGCTTCAGGCGGCGCGGCTCGGTCGGGACGGGCGCGTTGAGGGCCTCGATCAGCGGCGGCACGAAGCGCTCCACCGGGGTGAGGTAGGCCCGGGAGCGGTCCTGGCCGACGAGGGCGGCGCGGCCGTCGGCACGCTCGCCGAGCAGCAGGTGAGCCATGGCGAGGCGGTAGCCGTCGGCGGTGTGGTGGCGCAGCTTGGCGCCCGTGGCCAGCGGGGACCCCAGCGAGAGGCGGTGCGTGGGCACGAAGAGGAGCTTCTCGCTTGTCGACGCCCGCGCGACGCGGTGGTTCGACACCATGACCGGCATGTACGTGCGTTCGCCCGTCTCTGCGCGCACGAGGACATCGATCTCCGCCAGGATCTCCACCCCGGCGACGGCGCCGGTGAGCACGGCGTTGGTGATCAGGTGCGCGCCGGCCTTCATCGCGGCCCGGGTGCGCCGCTCCGACTGGGCAATCGGGTCGGTCGGGTCGAGGTCGACCCGGGTGAACGCCTTTCCGCGGCCGTCGCCCAGCGCCCGCTCGACGGGCAGCGCCGAGAACACGGCGGCGCGGCCCGCGTCGATCTGCGGTTGCCGGGCCACGGCTTCGGGCAGGGGCGGCACGTCCGGGTGCGCCAGGCGCTGGCGCAGGCGGTAGCGGCACCCCACCAGGTCGGACGCGCGGATCAGATCAATTTCGCTCACAGCGTCGCCAATCTTATCGTCCGCCAGCCAGGTAAGGTGGGTCACATGGGAATCATCGAAACGATCCGCAAGAACCGCGCGAAGACGAAGGCGGAAATCAAGGCTGCCGAGGTCCGGGCTCGGCAACTGGCCAAGAACGAGGCGAAGCAGGAGCGCCGCACCGCGAAGCTGCTGGAGAAGGCCGAGAAGCGCCTGATCAATGAGGAGAAGAAGGGCCTCAAGCGAAAGCGCAAGCACGAGAAGAAGCTCGCCGAGACCCACCTCAAGCGCATTGAGCAGTCGGGCCTGACGCAGAAGAAGGCCAAGAACTACGTCGGCGCCGCCCGCGTCCTTATCCCCGTGCTGCTGCCGCTGGCGTACAAGGCCATGACCTCGTACCAGCAGCGCCGCATCGAGTCGCGAGCGTCCTCCCTCGGCCTGAGTTCCCAGGACCTCTCGCGCTACTCCGGCCGCGGCGCCGAGCTGCGGGCCCGCATTGACGCGCTGCGCGGCCGCACCGACAAGCTGCACGACGATTCCGCCCTGTCCTCCAGCTTTATCAAGGACGTCGAGGTCCGCCTCGACGAGCTGGAGCAGGCAGTGCGCAACGCCGAGCGCCTCAACCCGGAGCAGCAGCGCCTCGCCCACATGTCCATTGAGAAGGAGCTCAATGACGTCACAGGTGAGATCCAGGAGAAGTCCAGCCGCTAGAGCACTCCCCGCTCCCGCGCCGACGCCACCGCCGACGTGCGCGAGCGCACCCCCAGCTTGTCGTAGATGTGCACGAGGTGGCTCTTCACCGTCGCCTCCGACAGCATCAGCTCGAGGCCGATCTCGCGGTTCGACGCGCCCGAGGCGACATGCTGGAGGACCTCGAGCTCGCGCGGAGTGAGAGAGAACTTGGGGGCTCGGTCGCGCGTTTCCAGGCGGGTGCGCACGACCGGGGACAGCGCCACGTCGCCGCGGGCGGCGGAGCGCACCGCCGCCACCAGCTCCGCCGGCGGCGCGTCCTTGAGCAGGTAACCCACCGCGCCGGCCTCGATAGCGCCGAGGATGTCGGCGTCCGTGTCGTAGTTGGTCACCACCAGCACCTGGGGCGGGGTGTCCATCGTGCGGCGGATCTCGGCGGTGGCCTTCGCCCCCGTGGTCACCTTCGAACCTTCGGCGCCGGCGCCGAAACGCAGGTCCATGAGGACGACGTCGATGCCGCCGGCCTGCGCCGTCGATATCGCCCCCTCGGCGGTGGCCACCTCGCCGACGACCATGATGTCGTCCGCCTCCTCCAGCACGGCGCGGAGGCCGAGCCTGACAATCTGGTGGTCGTCCGCCAGCAGCACCCGAATCATTCGCCCTCCTCCATCTTTCGATTGATATTACCCGGCACCGCCACGGAGACCGCGGTCGGCCCGCCTGGAGACGACTCCACCACGAGCTCCCCACCCAACTCCTCGGCCCGCGAGCGCATGGCGTTTAGCCCGATGTGGCCCAGCCCGGTCGGCTCGCTGCTCGCCTCCTCCGGGGTAAAGCCGCGCCCGTTGTCCACCACATCGAGGCGCACCTCGTTGGGGCTGTAGGTCAGCGTGACGCGGATTTTCGACGCGCCGGAGTGCTGCACCGCATTCGACACCGCGCCCTGCGCGATGCGCAGCAAACCGGCCTCGCTGCGCATCGGCAGCACCGCCGGCTCCCCGTCCGATTCCACTTCGATCTGGGCGCCGCCGGCCTGCGCGTAATCCTGCGCGATCCGCTCCAGCGCCCGGTGCAGGGACGCCTCCGTCAGCGGGGCCGGGGTGAGCGCGGCGATCATCGCGCGCGTTTCCGCGAGGTTGTTCGACGCCGCCCGGCGCGCCGTCTCAATGCGCCGTCTCGCGGGCGCGAGCTCCGACTCGCTGAGCCCGGTTGCGCCCAGGTCTCGGTCCGCTGCGTGCAGCAGCATCTGGATGCTGGACAACCCCTGGGCCACGGTGTCGTGGATCTCGTGCGCCAAGCGCTCGCGCTCCTGCGCCACGCCGGCCTGGCGCTCCGTGGCCGCGAGTTGCTTGCGCGTGGCCAAAAGCTCGTCGATAAGCGCCTCCCGCTCCTTGCTCACGCGCTCGATGGTGGTGAACGCGTAGTTGGTGGCCATGACCACCAGCGCGGCGAGGACCGGGCCGATGACGCTGCCGACGGTGAGCCCGGTGGGCACCTGGGCGCCGATGGCGATGCCGAGCCCGAGGACGACCCAGACCACACCCCGCCAGTCGTTGAAGGTGCGCAGGTAGACAAAAAAGAGGATGAACACCCAGTACACCGCCAACGGGGTGACCATCATGTCGGCGATCCACAGACCCGTCATGGCCATCAGCCACCCCGCCTGCGACACTCTGCCCCAGCGCGGCATCTCCACCAGCCCGTAGAACAGGAGGAAGGAAAAGCCCGTGACCAGAACGATGTGCAGCAGCGCCGAGTTCAACGGCATGCGCACGAGCGCGGCCAGCGAGATGAGCAGCAGCGACACCGACAGCACGGTGATCCCGGTGTCCAGCGCGTTTTTGCCGTGGGACTCGTTGCGGCCCGCCGTCTCCCCGCCCACCACAACTAATCTGGAGCTCATGCGCTTTACCCTACCCAGAGCCGCCGCGGCGCTCGTAGCCGTCGGCTTCCTCGCCGGCTGCTCCGCGGACGAGCCCGCCCAACCGCCCACTCCCGTCGGAGAAGCCGTCCCCGCCCTCGATCAGGGCTTGCCTCACGACGCCCTGCCGGACGCTTCACCCGACCCGGCGGGGGCGTGCCCGTACCTGGATGCGCCATGGGTCGCGGAGGCGAACGGGCAGCGGGTGACAGCCGTCGGGGTCGACCAGCGCTTCGACACCCCCGCGTGCGTGTTCTGGTCCTACCAGGATGCTCCCCAGCTGACGGTGCTGGTGCGGCACATGCCCACCCCGGCAGACGCGATGGCCGTGGTGGATTGGGCGGCGCCGATCGAATACACCGAGCCGGCTAGCGATCCGGAGGGGTGGGACGGCGGGCGCCACGGCGGCGGCGCCGTCCCCGGCCGGGTCGGGGCGGCGTACTCCGTGGCCAAGGGTCCCGTCGCAGTCACCGTGTTCACCGACCAGGACGAGTCGGTCAAGGCTCAGGTTGTCGCGGAGCAAGTAATCACTACCCTGGGGTTGTGACCATCCCCCAGCCCATCCGCGTCGCGGCGCTCGTGCTCCGCGACGCCGCCGGGCGCGTCCTGTGCGTGCGCAAGGTGGGCAGCGGGCGCTTCCAGCTCCCGGGCGGCAAGCCGGAGCGCGGGGAGACGCCGCTGGAGGCGGCGCTGCGCGAGACGCGCGAGGAGACAAGTCTCGACGTCTGCGCTGACGAGGTGGGCTTTCTCGGGGAGTTCGCGGCACCGGCGGCGAATGAGCCCGGTTTCCAGGTCAGCGCGGCGGTCTTTGCCGGTACGGCGGTGTTCGCCAAGGCGCTAGCCGCCGTTCCCGCCACCGCCTCCGGGGAGATCGAGCAGCTCGCCTGGATCGACCCCCACGCCCCGGCCGGTTACGAGCTCGCCCCTCTGCTGTCGGCCGAGGTCTTCCCCGCGCTGCGGGAACGGGAGCTGACCGCGGTGGCGGTGTTCGCTGGGGCGAACCCGGGCACGAACCCCGCAAACCTGACGCTGGCGGACGAGCTCGGCGCGGAGCTGGCCTCGCGCGGCATCACCCTGGTCTACGGGGGCTCGCGCCTCGGCGTCATGGGCCGGGTCGCGACTGCCGTCAGCGCGGCCGGCGGGCAGTCCATCGGGGTGCTCACCCATCGCCTGGCCGGCCACGAGCTGCAGTACGAGGGCCTGACCAGGGTGGAAATGGTGGACACCCTGGCGCAGCGCAAGGCCCGCATGGGCGAGCTTTCCGACGCCATCATCGCCCTGCCCGGCGGTACCGGCACCCTCGACGAATTATTTGACCAGTGGACGGCCCAGCAGCTCGGCTACCACAACACCCCCATCGGCCTGTTGGGCGTGGACTTCTGGTCGCCGTTCGTCGCTATGATCGACCACATGGTTTCCCAGGGGTTCATCCGCCCATCCGACCGCGCCTCCCTTGTTCTATCCAATGACGCAGGCGAGCTTATCGACGCCCTGCGTACCTGGATTCCCCCCGTTCCGAGGTGGATGTGATGCGCCGCTGGGCCGCCGCGGTTGCCGGGCTCCTGGCCTCCTCGTTTGCCCTCTCGGGGTGCCAGTCCGAGCCGATTGACCATGTGGGGACCCACACGTCCGTGGCCCCGCCGCTCGGAGTGGTCCCCACCCTGGACGCCGACCCCACGCGGGTCGAGGCGACAGAGATGGCGCAGGCCATCGACATGGACCCGTCCGACATCCGCGTCTACGTGGCGCTCGGCGACTCGTACGCGGCGATGGGCTCCGCCACGGGAGAGAAGGCGGACCCCAGCTTCTGCGCGCAGTCAAAGGACAACTACCCTAACGAGCTCGCGGGCATGCTGGGCCGTTCGGTCGAATTCGTCGACGCCACCTGCCAGGGCTCGACCACGGCCAACATCGAGGGCCCGCGCGTAGTGCCCGAAGAAGACGTCTCCATCGAGCCGCAGATCAACCAGCTGCGCAGCGACGCCGACCTGGTCACCGTCTCGATGGGCGGCAACGACATCGGCTTCGCCGAGATCGCGCGGTGCATCAACGACATGCTGTCCGGTTCGGACCGCAACTGCGCCGAGGAGTTCGCGCTGCCGCTGGGCCAGGCCATGGCGGAACTGCCGACTAAGCTCACGGACATGCACGCGGCGATCCGCGAGAAGGCGCCCGGCGCGGTCGTCGTCGCCACCGGGTACTCGCCGTTGGTTTCCATGGAGCAGCAGTGCGCCATCACGGATAACATCGGCCGCGAGGGGGTTGAGTGGGCGGTGTGGCTCACGGCCGCCATCAACAACCTCGTCAAGCAGTCCGCCGAGGCCAGCGGGGCCATCTTCGCCCTGCCCGAGGACGTGGAGAGGCACACCACCTGCGCGGTGCCCAAGCAGCGCTGGGTGTCCATCGACGGCACAGACACCAACTCATATCCCGCCCACCCCACGCCGAAGGGTCAGCACGAGATGGCGGAAACGGTCACGACCGTCCTGGGCCGCTAGCCCGCTCACACCACGACGTCGTTGTACGGCATCAGGGTGGACACCCACGGGAATACAACCTCCATGAGCAGGAAGAACACCCCCACCGCACACAGCAGGGCGATGACGGCTTTCACCGCGGTCGGTCCCGGCAGCATGCGCCACAGAGCTTCGTACATCTAGCTCGCCTCCTTCATGGCTGACGGCGGCCCGCCAGCCTTGTCCGTGGTCTCGGTCAAGACCGCGTGGATAATCATGCGCTGCGCGTTGGAGAACTGCGGGTGGCACGTCGTCAGCGTCATAATTCCCTCCGCCCCCGGCGCGACCTCCACGGCCGCGGCGCCGGGAACCGGGTTGAGCACGCTGACGTCGTTGGGCAGCGTGATGTGCCTGCCGAGCACCCCGGAGTAGTCCCCGTCCACCACGCGGTGCGCCACCTCGCCTGCCAGGCACTGCGCCGCTTCCGCGTCGCGGCCGGCTGGATCACCGGCCATGGGGAGAACCCGGTAGGTGACCCAGCTCGTCTGCGTTTCCACCACGATGGCGTCGCAGGCGTCGAGCCGCCCCAGGTCGTTGAAGGGGGCGCCCTTGCCCACCCGGTGGCCGGCGACCGCGAAATTGCCCGGTTGCCCCGGCATCTGCGTGTCCGGGTAGCGCCCGGGACCGGCCAGGAGGTCTTCCTCGTCGACCCCTTCGATGATGGCGAACTGGTAGTCGGATCCGAACGCGGGGATGTACATGCGCGCGAACGCGTCGCCCAGGTCGTGAGTGGTGGCGACGCGCGGGTTGACCCACTGCTGTTCGAGTGATTCCTGGGCGTCGTCCTGCAGTTTGGCGGAGGCGAGGTTGGTCCAGAACGCCTCATAAAACGCGAAGAGCAGCAGAATCACGCCGAGGGTCAGCAGGATCTCCCCCGCGACGTGGCTCGCACTCGCGCGGCGTCTTTCACTGCCTGCGGGTGGCAGCGGTACCGAGGACATGGCCTAACATTAACCCAGTTGCCCGGTCGACCAAACAGGTGGTTTTACCCGATGATTGAAGCCTTTGTCTATCCCGTTTCGGCGGTGATGAAGTTCTGGCACTGGCTCCTCGCCGGCGTCTTCGGCATGGAGAGCTCACCGTCGTGGGTGGCGTCCGTGATTTTGCTGGTGGTGACCATCCGCGGCCTGATTGCGCCACTACAGTGGTATTCCTTCAAAACCAGCCGCCTGCTCGTTCTCATGCGCCCGCGGCTCGCCGCGATCGAGCAGGAGTACTCAGCCGAGGTTTCCGCCGAAAGCATTAAGGCCAAGGAGCAAGCGACCAAGGCTGTGCACAAGGAGTACCAGTACAACCCGTTCGCCGGGTGCGTACCCGCGCTCATCCAGCTCCCGTTCTTCCTGGGCCTCTACCGGCTCTTGTTGTGGATGGCGGTGCCGGCGTCGGCCGGCGGCCGCCCGCTCGGCGTGCTCAGCCCGGCAGAAGTGGAGTCCTTCCGGGAGTCGACGCTGCTGGGGGTTCCGCTGCCCGCCTACATGTCGATGACCCCCGAGCAGTTCGCCCACCTGGGCACGACGCTCAGCGATGTCCGGGCGCTCGCCGTTCCGATGCTGGTCGCCGCCGTGTGCTTCACCACATTCAACATGGTGGTCTCGCAAATCCGCACGCGCTCCACCCTCGAGTGGGGCAACCCGACGGCGCACCGCGTCTACGCTTTCGTGTGGGTGTTGGTTCCGCTGGCCGCCCTCGGCATCACCATCGCGGGGCTCACCGGGCTGGTGCCCATCGCTCTGCTGCTGTACTGGGTGAGTGGCAACTTGTGGACTCTGCTCCAGACCGTCGTTCTCTGGTACCTCGTCGTGCGGGTTTTTCCGCTTGACGACGCCCACCTGACCCACATGTCGGAGGCTAAAGAGGCCGAAATGCTCCGCCGGCGCGGCGAGCGGGAGAAGAAGCGTTCCCGCCGGCGCCGGAAGCTGTCGGCGGTAGCCAACCCGTCGACGCTGCCCGCCGTGCGCCGCGAGCTCCAGGCCGAGAAGGCGGCGGAGAAAGCCGAGAAAGCCGAAGCGAAGGCGGAGAAGAAACGCCGCGCCGCCGAGCGTCGCGCAGCTGTCAAAGAGGCGAACAGGCTCCAGCGCGAGGAGATCCGGAAAAAGCCCCGCTCCTAGATGGAGTAGTCCACCGGCGGCGCGCCGAGGAGCTCCTTGGCAAGCTGCTTGCCCGTCTCCAGGGGCCCCACGTCTCGCAGGAACCGCGCCCCCGACAGCCCGCCTTCGAACAGAATGAGCATCTGGTCGGCTTGGGCGTCGGAGGCGTAGCCATTCTTTGAGGTCAGAAGCTGCGTCATCGTCGAGTGGAGCCACTCGCGGTGCGCGGTCGCCGCGGCCACGATGCGCTGCTCGGACTCAGTCTCTGGGCGCGGATACTCGTTGGCCGCGTTGAGGAAGGGCGAGCCGCGAAAATCCTTCTGCGGCTCCTCCTCGATCGCCATGTCGAAGAAGGCGAGGAGCTTTTCGTCCGGGTCGTGTGTCGCGTCGGCGCGCGCGTGCCACCGGGCACGGTAGTCGTCGTCAAGCTTTTCCAGGTAGGCGATGACGAGGTTATCTTTGGAGCCGAGCAGCGAGTACAGGGAGGCTTTGGCAACATCGGCCTCGCGGAGGATGCGGTCGATGCCGATGACGCGGATGCCTTCCTCGGTGAACAACTTGGTCGCGGCGTCGAGAAGGCGCTGCCGGGGGCTCGGCCTGTTGCGGCGTCGAGCCGGCGCCTTCTTCTTGCTCGCAGATCCCGTTGTCAACCTCTACCCTCTCGTTCTCCATGGGACGTTACTTTCCTCAATCAATATAGACAAACCGGTACGTTCACACCAGTTCGCAGCGAAAACGGCCCCCTCAGTGCCGGTGGCACCGGGGAGGCCGTTGAGCGCGCGAGTTAGCGACGCGAGCCGGTGACTGCGTTAACGATGGTCAGCAGGATAACCGCGCCGATCAGGCAGGTGATGAAGCTCATGAAGATGTTGCTCATCGGGTCATCCATGAACAGGCCGAGCAGCCAGCCGCCGAGAAGGCCGCCGATGATGCCCACGACGATGTTGAGAACGATGCCCATCTGAGCGTCGCGGCCCTTAATCATCGAAGCGATCCAACCAGCGATGCCGCCGATGATGATCCATCCCAAAAATCCCCAAGTCATGATGTATGTCCTTTCAGATAGTTTTCAACAGCGCCTCAATTATCCATGCTTTTCCAAGAATGCGCCACGTTGAACACCTACGGTGAGGTAACGAGTCAACAACAATTAGCTGAGCGGGCGGACCACCATCATGGGGCACGGAGCAGACTGGAGGAGCGCGCGGGAGGTGGAACCCAGAAGCATCCCCTTGAATCCACCGCGGCCGTGCGAGCCGGTGATCAGCAGCTGTGCGCCCTGCGCAGCCTCGGCCAACGCGTGCACCGGGCGATCCCGGGTGATGACCTTGCGGACCTCAACATCCGGGAAACGCTCCTGCAGATCAGCGAGGTAGGAGGTCATCTTCTCCTCCTGCGCCTGCTGCATCGCGAACCAATAGTCGTCGGTGATGGCGTACCCCGCGCCCGGCCCCTGAATAGGGGCATCGACCCACGTGTGCACCGCCACCAGTTCCGCCTGGCGGACGCTGGCTTCCTCGAACGCCACCTCCGTGGCGCGCTGGGAGACCTCGGAGCCGTCAATACCGACCACGACCGGGCCGTACTTGGTCTCGTCGGTGACGTTGTTGTCTTCGCGCACAACAACAACCGGGCACGACGCGTGGGAGACCACGGCCGCGGACACGGATCCGAGAACCATCCCGGAGAGCCCGCCCAGGCCGCGCGAGCCCATCACGATCATGGACGAGTCGTGAGACATCTCCAGGAGCATGTCAATCGGGGATCCCTCGGCGACAGCGTGCCCGATCTTGATGTCGGGGGCCACCGTCAGCGCCAGCTCGCGGGCGGCGTCGACTTTGGCCATCGTTTCGCGCTGCAGGTCGTCGAAAAGCTCCTGCGGGGGAACCATGCCCTCCGCGTAGAGGAACTGGGGCATGGTGTAGCTCGCGGCTAGACGCAGGGGGATGTCGCGCTTTGCGGCCGTGTTGGCGGCCCAGCGCACGGCATTGTCGGAGGCGGGGGAGCCGTCCACTGCGACAACGACGATGTCTTCGTCTTCGCGGTTAGCGCTAGTCATGGGAAACGCCCTTTCGGTAGTCGATGAGCTCCGGTCCGGGCGCACTCGAACCGAAGTGCTTTCTTAACCCGATTCTAGCGCGGCAACAGGGTTCTTACTTGGGAGTCTCCACCGGATATGCGGCCTCGGCGTTAGCCGGGTACAGGATGCTGTAGAGCATCTGGGCGAAGTCGAAAATGGCCTTGCCGATACCCTCGGAGAAGAACGCGATCACCGGCGCGAGAAGTGCATTGAAATCCATGCGATAAACTTAGCGCACATTATGGCGAGAAAGAACTCATCCAGGAAAGTTCCTCTTCCGCCCCGCGACGGCTTGGGGGCGAGCCGCATCCGCCTGCCCGAGCTCCCAGGCGACGAGACTATCACCGCCTTCGACTTACTCTCGCGGGTGATCAGCGAGCAGCGCCATAGGCACCCCGAGGACGACGAGGCCGCAGTTCTCGCCCGGTTCACCGCCGGCGAGGTCGTGCTTCGCGACGGCTCCCCCATCACGCCCAGCACCCCCCTCACGCCCGGAACCGATGTGTTCTTCTACCGCAGGCCCGCCCCGGAAACACCCGTACCCTACGAGATCGAGGTCATTTACGAAGACGACGGGCTCATGGTGGTGAACAAGCCGCCCTTCCTGGCGACCATGCCGCGGGCAGCGCACATCACCGAATCGGCCACCGTGCGCCTGCGCCGCTCCACCGGCAACGAGGAACTGACGCCCGCCCACCGGCTCGACCGCATGACGTCCGGCCTACTGCTGTTCACCAAGCACGCACGCCTTCGCGGTGCCTATCAGGAGCTATTCGCCCAGCGCAACGTGCTCAAGCGCTACGTGGCGCTCGCGCCCGACGTCGGGCTGGACGCGCCCGCTCGCTGGGAGCACCACATTGAGAAGCACCACGGCGAGGTTGCCTCCGCGATCGTCCCCGACCGCGAGCCGAACGCGCTGACCACCCTCCTCTCAGTTTCGCGTATCGACGCCCCCGAGATCCAACGCGCCCACAACACGTCCTTAGCAATTGCCCAGTACCTCCTGGAGCCCGCTACAGGGCGCACCCACCAGCTGCGCGTGCAAATGAACGCCGCCGGCGCCCCCATCCTCGGCGACCCGATTTACCCCACCGTCCACCCCTTCGGCGAGGAGGACTTCCGCGTGCCCATGCGGCTGGCATCTGTCTACCTCGCCTTCGCCGACCCGCTGGACGGCACTTACCGCGAGTTCCGGGCCCCGGCGTTTTGGTGAGCTTAATGAGGAGCCGGTGACCCTATGCGCGACGCCGGGAAGATCCCTCGCCGGGGACGAACGTCGACACGCGATGAAGGCGACCCCGTAAAGAAGTTTTTGCGCTACATCGAGCCGTGTTTCCAGGTGCCCCAGCGGAGCCCTTGTCGCGGACTACCCGCTGCTGACGGACTTTGGATCATGAGCCGACCTATTCCCCATTTACATTAAAAGTGCCTACTGTGGGTATCAATTCAGGCGTCTCCGAAGGGGAACTAGGTGAGCAGGGTGCTGTTGCAAAGTTGGGGGGAGAGCCGCAAAAACTCAGTTTCTCATTCCCTGATGGCCGCTGCGTGTGGGCGTTCTCAGGCCGTCTCGAAGACCCGGTTGACGATCACCGCGTCCGGGTTCGGTTGCCCGTGAGGTCAAACATCGTGCCTTGCCCTTTCCGCAATGAGTGCATCGCCTCCATCCCTTTCAACGTCCGATATGCAGATGTCCGGTTCTTAAACGCGCCTTTCGGCCCGAGGATCCGCTTCAGCCGACCATGGTCGCCTTCCAGGATGTTGTTGAGGTATTTCACCTGCCGGTGTTCCACTGTTGGCGGGCAGATTCCCTCTGACTTCAACTCGGCGATTGCCCTGGCTAGTGAGGGTGCTTTATCGGTGTTGATCACTCTGGGATACCCGGCTGACGCATTGGATCTGAGGGCCTTGGCCAGGAAACGCTTCGCTGCGGCTACGTTCCGCTTCGGAGAGAGGTAAAAGTCCAGGGTCTGGCCACCGGCGGTGATCCCCCGATAGAGATAGCACCACCTGCCGCCGACCCGGATATAGGTCTCATCCACCCGCCAGGAACTGGCCTGCCAGCCAGGTACCTGCCGGTACCACCGTGTTTGCTTGTCCAGCTCAGGGGCGTGTTTCTGGACCCAGCGGTGAGAATCGTGGTGTGATCGACCGGCACGCCCCGCTGAAGTCATCATTTCCTCCAGATCGCGGTAGCTCACCCCGTAGCGGCAGTACCACCGCACTGCCCACAGAATGATGTCACGGGGGAAATGACGACCGGAGAAGATACCCATGGCTGTGATTATTTCGCGTCGCTCTTCCTACTGCCCCAACTTTGCAACAGCACCGTCGATGGCTCCCCGCACCGCCTCATCGAGGCCAATGCCTTCGAATCCGCCCTGGAACAAGCTGGTCTGGACCCACTCCGCCTTCGCTCCACTGGCGGGGGTCTGGTCCTGCGGTTCGTAGTACACAAGTCGAGTATCACCGACCACAACCCGAGTAACTCTGGGCACGGTACGTAGCTGCTTCGCGAAGATAAGCTCCAACCAATGAGACCAGGTCATCCCCGGTGACGATGACCGGTGCGGGATTTGGTGTGGGGCTCATTTCGCATCCTGATGGCTATGGCCGGTTCACCCGGCAGACAAGCGGGCCACGATGTACCGTCTCTGCCCACTCAGAGGACATCCGCCACGCCGTCTAGAGCGGCCGCCACCAAGGGAACATCCCCGTCACGGGCAGCCACCACCGGTGGGATGCTCCTGACTCGTCCGCGACGTCGTCCGCCAGGGATGGAACGACCACGCCTACCGACTGGCCCGACAGGTGCTCACCCAGGACGAGGACTAACTCGTCCTAGGGCAGAAACCAAAGAGGTAAGCACCCAGGGACCTCAACCAGATGGTGGAGGAGCCCGGGGTGCTGAGGTTGCGGTTGGTGGGTCTTACTCTGCCGGGGCGTTCTCGCTTTCGGTGACCCACTTGTGATTGGTCATGGTCATCCCGTCGACGGTGAGATCAACCATGTAGACCGTCTCATCCGTGGAATAGTCGATGGTGGCCTCCACACCCTTCATTCCCGACATGTGCTCGGCATCCAAGACGACCTCGGACCCCTCCGGCAGGGGGGCCTGGCCCGGATCGACAAGCTCCTCGTGGACCACCCACCGGTGGTCGGTGACCGGGTCCCCGCCGTCGGTGGGGGTGTAGCTGACCGAGTAGGTCGTGGTGTCAAACGCACCGGCGATCGTCGCCTCAGCACCCTCCATGCCCGGCATGTGGTCCGCGGTGAGGACGACCTCGGTGTCCACCGGGTAGGTGGGATTTTCCTCTGCTGCGATCCCTGCCGGGGGTTGCCCACCATCAGCCGGATGGTCATGGCCCTCTGCACCCATCTGATCGTTCATGCCAGTCTCCTCGGAGGACTGTGTGGCCGTCTCCGAGGTGGTGGTGGTCGTGGTCTCGGGGGCATCGGATGCAGTGTCGTCCGTGCAGGCGGCCAGGGCCAGGGAGGAGGTCAGGGCGAGGGCAGCGAGGGCAATGGTGCGCTTCATGATAATGCTTTCTAGGTTTCTTGGTTGGTGCAGGAGCTGAGACTCAGCGAGGGATGGTGCTTCAAGTGCGTCGTGGTTTATCACTCCTCCTGCTCGATAGGTGCCACTGGGTGGAGGCTGTGGGTAGGGCAGCGTCCGGCTCTTGGGAGCCTGTGGCCGACCCACTCGGCGTAGCTACGGCCGAGCATTCGCCACGTCACTTAGGGAGTTTCTAGCGGCTGTTAGCCGCTAGGTGGAGGTTGGGGTTCTTCATGAAATCTTCATGGTCCAGCCCTGGATTCCGGCCAGTCGGGCCTCTAGGGTCGAGGGTGTGGGCCGGTCGGCTCGACCGGCCCGCCTTTCCGGACCGAATTGAGATATGGAGCACGACATGACCCATCACGTACACGCCATGCTGGAGACCCACCCGAAGGACCTAGGCCAGATCGACAAGGACAAACTGGCCGAATGCATCACCGCCTGCTTCGAGTGCGCCCAGACCTGCACCGCCTGCGCGGATGCCTGCCTGGGTGAGGACATGGTCGCGGAGCTGACCACCTGCATCCGCCTCAACCTCGACTGTGCTGACATCTGTACGGCCACCGGCCGGATGCTCTCCCGGCCCACCGACTGGAATGTCACCCTTATCCGCTCCGTCCTGGAGGCTTGTCGTACTGCCTGCCAGGCCTGTGGAGAAGAATGCGCCCGCCACGCTGAGATGCACGAGCACTGCACGGTCTGCGCCGAGGCCTGCCGCCGGTGCGAGCAGGCCTGTACTGAGCTGCTCGCCACCTTGGACTAACCCCGACCCACGACCACGCTCACTGTTTCCGCCATATCTTTCCTATGCAGGGGTTTTCGACCTCCCGGAACATTGTGAAGGTGAGAAAAAGTCCGCGCGCACCCCCAGGGCACGGTCGGTGCGCTGGATGGACTCATCACCGTCTTCCACGGTGCCAGCCAGGGCACGGATTGCGTCGATGTTCTCGGGGACGACGATGGCCTGGTTGTCGACCGTGTACGTCCAGAACAACTCATTGCCCTGCACGGTCAGGATATCTTCCCAGATGGCGACCTCATACATATCGCCCCGTGGCCGGCCTAGATCTCGCATCAATTCGACGGTGCTGTTGACCGCCACGATTCCATCGGAGCGCCGCACGAAAGCGATCCGCGGCATCGCCTTCAACGCTTCGAGAACCTCTTCTGTGTCTGCCGGGCGGGTTAGCTCGATGGTCCAGAAATGCAGGTGGTTGTGGGTGTGCGCTCCCTTGGCCGCCATGGTCACCACATCCAGGTCGGGGACCACCGACTGGGCGTCTGGGCCTTGATGGCTGGGAACACGACCTTCGGGAACTATGGTGTTCATGATCCCCGAGTGGTCGGATTCCCACGGATCGGTGGCCCGGCGGACAAGCACTCCCCGCGCTTTGGACAGCAATCCAGCGTCCTGGAGTGCGATAAGGGTGCGGACAGTGCCGGTGGTGTTGCAGGAAACCACGCGGGTGGTGTCGCGTCCAAGCGTGGAACTGTAGTTGGCGTGGGCAACGAAGGAGTGGCCGGTGAGACTGTGCTTCTCCCCGCCCTGGAACACGGACTTGACTCCATGGGTGCGATAGAGGTCGAGGTTGCCGGCCCCGATGGTGGACGGGGTGCAGTCCACCACGACATCCGCGTTGTCGAGCAGGTCCGGTAGTTTCCCGGCGATGGGATATCCGGCAGCGCTCATCTCTTGGTGGGCTTCTTCGGTGGAGGCATAGACCGGGATGCCCTGCGTGATGGCGGTGGCGACCCGGTAATCGGTGGTGACGTCGCTGACCCCGAGGAGTTCCATGTCCTCCTGGGCTCTCACCGCGTCGGCTACACGTTTACCGATGACACCGTACCCGTTTACTGCAACCTTGATTTTATTCGTCATGCTGATTGTCCTTCCCGGAAATCCTGGTTTGGCCCGATGGCCGTATGGTCGTGTTTCTCATCTGGGGTGGTCGGGGAATGTCCTTGTTCAGAGCTCGTTGAGCATCTGCTCCATCTCGGCGATCTCGGCCTCCTGATCTTCAATGACCTGCTCAGCCAGAGCGATGGCCTGCGGGTTCTGGCCATCAGTGACCTCATCGCGGGCCATATCGACGGCGCCCTCATGGTGGGCGGTCATCTGCTCAAGGTAGAGCCGGGCAGCCTCGGTGCCCTGGGCGTCCTCGAGGGCTGTCATGTCCTCCTCGCTCATCATTCCACTCATCCCGCCATGGTCCATCTCACCCATATCACCGGTGACCGGATCTTCTTCCCAGGTCTCGAGCATGGTATTCATCCGGTCGATCTCCGGGCCCTGGGCATCGATAACACCCTGGGCGAACTCGATGACCTCGGCCGGGATATCGTCCTTGGCCAGGAGGATTTCACTCATCTCCACGGCCTGTTGGTGATGCGGGATCATCATCTGTGCGAACATGATGTCCGCGTCATTGTGCTCGGCGGAGACCTCTCCGGCCGCCCCCGTCTCTGTCTCAGGATCCGTGGTGGCCCCGGTCGTTTCGGTGGTGTTGGGGGCGGGCGTAGTGGCGATGGTCGTGGTGTCGGTGTTTTCTCCCTCAGTGTTATCTGCGCAGGCGGACAAAACCAGGGTGGAGGTCAAGGCGAGAGCGGCGATGGTGATGGTGCGCTTCATGGGGGTTCCCTTTCGGAGGTTGTGTATGGGGGAGTCGATGAAGGATTAAAAGTCAGCGGACGGGGGCTGCAGAGCTCACAGCAGCCTTCTCCTCCTTCCCGTCGGTCGGAGCCAGGTGGGCCGGATCCAGATCAATGCGGCGCAACAGCTGGGCGTTCAGGGCCACCACGATGGTCGAGGCAGACATCAAGATCGCGCCCACGGCCGGGGACAGCACGAACCCGATCGAGGCGAGCACGCCGGCGGCCAGCGGCACGGCGAGGATGTTGTAGCCAGAGGCCCAGATGAGGTTCTGGATCATCTTGCGGTAGCTGGCCTGCGAGAGCTCAATCATCGACAGCACTGCACGCGGGTCATCACTGGCCAGGACCACTCCGGCGGATTCCATGGCCACATCCGTGCCGGCCCCGATGGCGATACCGACCTCCGCGCGGGTCAGAGCGGGGGCGTCGTTGACACCGTCGCCGACCATGGCCACGCTCAGGCCACGCTCCTGTAACTGGGTGACCTTGGAGTCCTTGTCCTGGGGCAGGACCTCGGCGAAGACCTCATCGATCCCCAGGTCCTGGCCAACCGCCTGGGCCACCTGCTGCGCGTCACCGGTGATCATCGCGACCTTCACCCCGCGGTCCTGCAGGGCTTTCACGGCGGCGCGGGATTCGGGGCGGATCTTGTCCTCGACGGCCACCGCACCGATGATCTGACCGTCGCGGACAATATGGAGCACACCGGCCCCACGCCCGGTCCAGGCGCTGGTGGTGTCGGTGAGCTCGGCCGGGGTGGTGAGGTTGAACTCGCGCAGCATGTTCGGCCCGCCCACGAGGATTTCAGCGCCATCGACAGTGGCCCGGACCCCCCGGCCGGAGGCGGCGCTGAAATCAGTTGCACGGATTTGCCGACGGGAGGCCTCGGGATGGGCGGCCGCGGCCGCCACGATGGCGCGGGCCACGGGGTGCTCGCTGTCGGCCTCCGCGGCGGCGGCCAGGGCCAGCAGCTCGCCCTCGGTGACGCCGACAGCTGCCGCGACACCGGTGACCGCGTGCGCACCCTCGGTCAGGGTGCCGGTTTTGTCGAAGAGCACCACGTCGATGGTGCGCATCCGCTCGAGCGCCATCCGGTCCTTGATGAGCACCCCGGATTTCGCGGCCCGCTCGGTGGAGATCGCTATGACCAGCGGAATCGCCAGGCCCAGGGCGTGCGGACAGGCGATGACCAGAACCGTGACCGTGCGCACCACGGCATCGTCCGGGCTGCCGATGATGGTCCACACCACCGCGGTGATCAGAGCGGAGATCAGCGCGAACCAGAACAACAACGCCGCCGCCCGATCCGCCAGGGCCTGGGCCCGGGAGGAGGACTCCTGGGCGTCGGCAACCATGCGTTGGATCCCGGCCAGGGCGGTGTCCCCGCCGGTAGCCTCCACCCGGATGCGGACGGTGTTGTCGGTGGCCACGGTACCGGCGACCACCTTGTCACCGGTGTCGCGGAAGACGGGACGGGATTCGCCGGTGATCATCGCCTCATCGAATTCGGCGGCTCCGTCGAGGATGGTTCCGTCGGCCGGCACCCGGGCACCGGCCCTCACCAGCACGACGTCGTCGACGACCAGCTCGGAGATGGCCACGGTGCGGGTGGTCCCGTCGATGACTTTCTCGGCCTCATCCGGCAGCAGGGCAGCCAGCGCGTCAAGCGCGGAGGACGCGGCCCCGAGAGCACGCATCTCCAGCCAGTGGCCCAGCAGCATGATGGTCACCAGCAGGGACAGCTCCCACCAGAAGTCCAGGTCAAAACCGCCCAGCCCCAGAGTGGTGACCCAGGAGGCGACAAACGCCACGGTGATGGCCATGGCGATCAGGAGCATCATCCCGGGTTGGCGGGATTTCAGTTCTTTCCATCCGCCCTTGAGGAAAGGCGTTCCGCCGTAGACGAAGATGATCGTGCCCAGCACCGGGGGGATCCAGGTGGATCCGGGGAATGCCGGGAGGTGGTAGCCGAGCAGGTGGGCGACCATGGGGCTGAAAATAACGACGGGAATGGACAGAATCAGCGACCACCAGAAGCGGTCCCGAAACATTGCGGTGCTGTGTCCGGCGTGTTCGCCGTGACCATGAACGTGGTGGTCTTCGTCCAGGGCGGAGTGCGGGTGATCGTGGGGCATCGCCTGGCCGTGGGTGTCGGCATCTGCGTGGTGTTCGTGGCTGGCATGATCCGGGTGGTGGGTGTGGTCTGTTTCCGGAGCGGGGTGATCACCATGGTGATCGCCGGAATGGTGGGGAGTGCTCATGACGTTCCTTTCGCTCAACCCGGTCGGGGTCGAGATGATGGGTAAAACTGATCAGGATAAGACGGTGTAGCCGGCCTCCTCAATGGCCCGGCGAACCATCTCCGGAGGTACGACACCGGTCACCGTGACGGTGGAAACACCACCAGCAGCGAGATCAATCTGGACGTCGTCGACCTGGGGGAGGGCCTGAAGGGCCTGGGTCACGCTTTTCGCGCAGTGCCCGCAGGTCAGGCCGGTGACCTGGCAGCTAAGGGAGGCCCCTCCTGCTGACGAGTCGCTGGCGGCAGGGATGGAGGCGGTGTCGGCACGTGAGGCAGGTCCGCAACAGCTGCAGCCGTGGGAGGCCATCGGCAAGAGGCGGGGCGGGGAGGTGATCATGGGAAAGCTCCTACGGGTCGGTGGGATGTGGCGATGCTACTCTCTAGCATATACCCCCCTGGGGTATATTTTCAAGGGGTGGAGGGCACGGCCCTCACGCGGGGCAGGGTGTGGTCACCGAGCAGCCTCCTCACTGTCGGGAGGGGACAGCGGGAGGCGGAGGGCAAACACCGCTCCGCGACCGGGTCCGGGGGAGGTGGCGGTGAGAGTGCCGCCGTGGGCCTCGACCAATGCCTTGGAGATGGTCAGGCCGATACCGGCCCCGCCGTTGTCCCGGCTGCGGGCGGCATCCCCCCGGTAGAAGCGTTCGAAGATGTGTCCGAGCTGGCCAGGTGGGATGCCCTCGCCGTCATCGGCGACGTGGATGAGCGCGGTGGACGCCCCCTGTCGGTGGACGCTGATCCGGACCTGCCCGCCCGCCGGGGTGTGCCGTAGCGCGTTCGACAGGAGATTGCTCATCACCTGGCCGAAGCGTTGCCGGTCCACGAGCACCCGGGCGGTGTCCGTAATGGTCTCGACCTGTAAATCGACGCCTTTGTCAGCATAAGCTTCCCCCGCGGCAGCAGCGGCGGTATGGAGCAGATCCCCGAGCCCTTCCTCCGCCAGGTCCAACTCGATCCGGTGTTCCTGGGCCCGGGAGACATCGTCGATGTCTTCCATCAACCGGGTCAGGCGGGTGAGTTGGTCAGCCATGATCGTGTGGGTGGCATTATTCCAGTCCACGGCCCCGTCCTGGAGACCATCGAGGTAGACCGTGAGCACCGATAAGGGGGTGCCCATTTCGTGGGCCAGATCAGAGAGCATCTGGCGGCGGACCTCTTCGGTGTGTTCCAGCCGGTCGGCCATGGTGTTGAAGGCATGCGCCAGGGTGGTGACCTCGGGGCCTGCTTCTCCGGCGGGCACGCGGATACGATAGTTGCCGGCCGTCAGGCTGGTAGCGGCGCGGGTGAGATCCTGCAGGGGGGTGCGCAGGCGACGCGATAACCACAGGCTGGCCAGCAGGGCGCTGATCAAGGCGGTGGGCAGGGCGACGGCCAGGGTGATCAGGTTGGCGTCCCGGTAGGCCTGCTCGGCATGGAACAGCTCCAGCGAGGGGTCCTCCCGGCCGGCCATCAACATATGATCATGGAACAGGGTCGGGCCCACCATCGTGGCCACGGTCGCGGCCACCAGCAGGCTAATCACCACGACCAACACCTGGGCGGTCAGGAAGCGGAAGGTCAGGCCGGGTCCGTGATTCATGGCTGCCCCACCCGGTAGCCCACGCCACGCACGGTGTCGATAAACCCCCGGCCCCGGGTGTCGGTGCCGAGCTTGCGACGCAAGTTGCCGATGTGGACATCGACGATGCGTTCATCACCGACCCAGGTGGTGTCCCAGACCTCGGTGACCAGGTCGTGGCGGGTCAGCACCTGGCCGGGGCGCAGGGCCAGGGCAACCAGCAGCTCGAACTCCGTGCGGGTGAGCTCCACGGTCGTCTCCCCCACCCGCACCTGATGGGCGACGGGGTCAAGGATGAGGTCACCAACGATCAAAGGGGTGGTCACCTGCGGTGGGGTGGTGCTGGTGCGCGGGCGGCGCAGCACCGCATGCACCCGGGTCACCAGTTCCCGGATGCTAAAAGGTTTGGTGATGTAGTCATCCGCCCCCAGGGTCAAACCGCTGATCTTGTCGTCCTCGCTGCCACGCGCGGTGAGCATGAGGATGTAGCAGTCCGAGAAGGTGCGGATCCGTCGGCACACCTCCAGGCCGTCGAGTTCGGGCA
Source organism: Corynebacterium mycetoides (assembly GCF_900103625.1). NCBI lineage: Bacteria > Bacillati > Actinomycetota > Actinomycetes > Mycobacteriales > Corynebacteriaceae > Corynebacterium > Corynebacterium mycetoides. The sequence continues at coordinate 1,553,786 of NZ_LT629700.1, forward strand.
GCCCCAGATCCAGCACCACAACATCGGGGGAAAAGTGACGGGTCTCGTCCACGGCCTGGGTGCCGGTGTGCGCCTGGCGGGTATCGAAGCCGGCCCGGATGAGGTAGGAGGCCACCATCTGAGCCAGGGGTTGTTCATCATCGACGACCAGCACCCGCCCCGGGGGCGTGGCGGTGGTCGGTGTGCGGTCAGCCATAGACCCCAGTATCGCTCCGGCCAGGGGAATACCACCCTCGCTCAGTGCCCGGCGGGGAAAACTTCATCAAATCTTCAAACATCACCCTTCGACCGCCGTCACCCCTGTGCCCCACCCCGGGCCGGCGACATCGCCTCCCCTGGTCGGTTCAGCAGGCGCCACCAGGGATTTCACTGCCTGCACCGCATACCCGGGGCGGGTGGAAGGACATCGCCCACGGCTGTGGGGTGGTGTTCCGGTGGTGACCCAGCCCACCGAATTCACCCCCTTTTCGCCCTGTTATAAGACTGTGAGCAGGGTTTTTGGATTCTAGTCCGTCAGGTACCCGTGCTAGATAAAGGTATGGCATCGACCTTGAGGCGGTGTCTTCTCACGGTCTTACCACGATCCAAGGAGATTGACGTGAAACGAGCAGCGATCGCAGCCGCCGCCCTTGCCCTCGCCCTCACGGGGTGTTCAGCCGCCGACCCGGAACCCACCGCCGACGGGACGGAGTCCCAGGACACATTCCTGACTACCCATGGCCTGGCCGCCATGGACGCGGTGGAGATCATTGATCACCTCGACCGGCAGAAGGTCACTGAGCGTCCCACGGATCTGATCGCCTCAGTGCGTGCCGATGAACTGCTGCTCTCGAGCGATGACCAGGAAGTCGTGGTCGATCTTCCCGACAATCAGACGTATGTCTCGATCGCACCCTACCTCACCTCCACCCACGACTGCTTCTACCACAGCCTTACGACCTGCCTGGGGGAACTCGACAATGAGGATATCCAGGTCACGATCACCGATGAGGCGACCGGTGAGGTGCTGGTGGACGAGGCGACAACCACCTTCGACAACGGGTTTATTGGCTTCTGGCTTCCCGATGATGCCACCGGCCTGATTGAGGTCAGCTACCAGGGGCGTACCGGCACCACGGAGTTTTCCACCACCGACGACGGTGCCACCTGTGTCACAGACCTGCGCCTGACGTGATGGCTCAGCAGGGTCCTCACCTGCGCCTGTCTCCCGTGTCACTGAAATCTTGCACCAAGGAAGGTTAAATCATGACGAACGCGTTTTCCCGACGACAGTTTCTGCTCGGCGGGCTCGTCCTCGCCGGCACCGGGGCCGTGGCCGCCTGCACCAGCGACCCTGGACCCGCTGCCTCTGCACCAGGTCCCTCCCTTCGCCCCACTCCCACCCCCACTGCGCTCGGTGAGCCGACGGTGCGCCGGACACTGACCGCCCGGCCCCTCTCCCTGGATATCGGCGGCATCGAAGCCAAGACGTGGGGATACGTCTCTGACACCGGGGATACGGCCATTGAGGCCACCGCCGGCGACGTCCTCCAGGTCGATATCACCAATGAACTGCCTGAGAGCACCTCCGTCCACTGGCATGGCATCGCGCTCCACAACGCAGCCGACGGTGTGCCCGGCATGACCCAGGACCCCATTGAACCTGGCGAGTCTTTCTCCTATGTTTTTGAAGTCCCCCACGGTGGCACCTACTTCTACCATTCTCACACCGGCCTACAACTCGACCGGGGTCTGCACGCCCCTCTGATCGTCCGTGACCCGCAAGACGCTGAGGACCAGGACGTCGAGTGGACCATCGTGCTCGACGACTGGCTGGACGGCATCGACGGCAGCAGTCCCGAAGATCAGCTGACCATGTTGACGGGGATGGACATGGGCGGACACGGAAACATGGACATGGGTGGCCACGGCGGGATGGATATGGGTGGTGAGGGGGGCATGATGGCCCACGGCACGCCCGATCTGGCTCTGGGCGGGGATGCCGGCGATGTGATGTATCCGCACTACCTCATCAACGGACGCATTCCCCGGGCGCACCGAACGTTTAATGCCCGACCGGGGGATAAAGCCCGCCTGAGGTTCATCAACTCCGGCGCTGACACCATCTTCAAGGTGGCTCTCGGTGGCCACCGTATGACCGTCACCCACGTCGACGGTTTCCCGGTCCGTCCCCACGACATCGAGTCGTTCTACCTCTCGATGGGTGAACGCGTCGACGTGGAGGTGGTACTCGGTGATGGTGTCTTTCCCCTGACCGCCCTGGCCGCCGGCAAGGACGACCGGGCGTTTGCCGTCATCCGGACCGCCGCGGGCCAGACCCCCGCACCAGAGACTACCTTCCCTGAACTCACTGCCCCCGGTACCTTCTTGACGTCCTTTGAGCCGGCGGAACTAGCCCTGCTCCCGGCCGGTGACGTGGATAAGGAAACAGCGGTCGAATTAACCGGCCAGATGTTGCCCTACCAGTGGGGACTGCGCATCGACGGTGCTGATTCCCCGGGCACAGTCCAAGAAGGCCAACGCCTGCGGATGCGGATGCACAACCCCACGGCCATGCCCCATCCGATGCACCTGCACGGGCATACCTGGGCTCTTCCCGGAAGTAGCGGCCTGCGCAAGGACACTGTCCTCATTCTCCCCGGCAAAACGGTGAACGCGGACTTGATCGCCGACAACCCCGGTGAGTGGGCGTTTCACTGCCACAACGCTTATCACCAGGAAACCGGGATGATGAGTTCCCTGCGGTACGCCTAACCCCACAGCATGGTCGGTCGCTGGGGTGAGCTGGGTCGCTGCAGACCACCCACCGGGCAGCACGATGACCTTCCTCGGTGTTGTGGTCTTCCGGGACAACCAGAACACCGTCTTCTTCCCCACCGCCCCGGAACAAGGAGATCTAATCCATGCCGAGCACACCCCGCAGAGCCGCCATCGCGGTTGCCGCGGTGCTCAGCGCCGTGACCCTGACGGCCTGTTCCTCAGGCGACGGCGCCCGAAACGCCGTCGCCGTCGGGTGCACCTTCCAGTTCCACTCACCAGGAGGCCAAACCGAGATTATCTACGCAAAGGAGGAACGTGCCCCGCTGCCGGACTTCTCCGGCCCGTCGCTGATGGAGGAGGGTGAGGAGATCAGCCTGTCTGATTTTGAAGGCGAGGTCGTCGTCCTCAACGCTTGGGGCCAGTGGTGTGCACCGTGTCGGGCGGAAGTCGATGACCTGCAGCTTGTCCACGCAGATCATGGAGATGTACTCGTACATATTTCCCAGCGGCTGCGTATCTGGCAGCCGAAGGGTGCGGAGCGTGGCTTCTTCGGTGCTGTGGCCAAGCCGCTGCCGAGTGCGAAAAAGCTTGACGCCCTGGCCTACAAGTCCGCCATCATTACGTTGCCCGTGCTGGGGTTGGGCATTGTTCTGGGTGCGATCTGGGCGGAGGCCTCGTGGGGCCGGTTTTGAGGATGGGATCCGAAGGAGACCGCATCCTTTATCTCCTGGGTGCTCTATGTCGCCTACCTGCATGCCCGTGCCACGGCCGGGTGGCGCGATCACAAGGCCGCGTGGATCAATATCCTGCCCCCGGCCACGATAATCTTCAACCTGTTTTTCATCAACCTGGTCGTCTCCGGCCTGCACTCCTACGCCGGCCTGAACTAAATCCGGATTCGTCAACGCTTTGCCGGACACCCCCAGATCCACTGGGAAAGTACTGAAAGTTGCTGTCACATGACTCGAAGGATTGGGCATATATTCACAACTGAGCAGCAGCCCGAAGAAGGCCGTGATCTCCGGTGAAGGCTAGTACTGCAGCAGACGTGACAGTCTCACGTCTTTCCCGGGGGATAGCCGGCGATAACTGGCGCAGATTGGCCGGTCCCACCGCGCTCATGATGGGAGCTGCGGTGGTCTGGTGGCTGGCGCTGCCGCCATGCGGTTGGTGGGTGCTGTTCCCGGTGGGCGTGACTATGTTCATGCTGGCTTTGGCAGGTCAACCACTGCGTAACCGTTTGTGGCTCGGTGGGTTGGGCGGGGTGGCGCACTACGCTCTTGCTCTGCGCTGGCTCACCGACTTCAACACTGCCGGATACGCTGCTGTTGTTGCCGTTCAGGCGCTACTGTTAATGCTGGTTGCCGCGGTATCGCCTAACGAGGCGGCTTTTCGCAGCCGCTGGTCGGGCTGGTGGATGCTCACCCCTGCTGCCTTGGTGTTATTGGAGGCTGTGCAGCACCGGTTCCCGTTCGGCGGTTTCCCGCTGTCCGCTTTCGGATACAGCCAGACCGATGGTCCTTTCATGACGGCAGCGCCCCTGGGTGGGACTCTCCTGGTGACCGCGTTGGCCGCAGTTCCGGGGGCCGTTGTTACCGCTGTCATATTCGGGCCGAGACGAGCCCGTGCAGCATCCGTGGTCGCAGTGGTCGTGGTACTCGCGGTACCGGCGTTCGCGCCAACGATCGTAGATGATACGGCAGAAGGCAGCCTTGACGTCGTGCTCGTGCAGGGTGGAGGCCCCCGCGGGCTTCGCGCGGTCAATACCGATCCGTTTGATACGACCCGCCGGCACCTACAGGCTGCCGAAGATATCACCGGGGACCCTGATCTGGTTCTGCTGCCCGAAAACGTCGTCAATATCGACGGCTCAATCGACGGGACGCGCGTTGATGCAGCTTTCGCTGAACTGGCCAGGCAACTCGACACGAACATCGTCGTCGGAATTACCGAATCCGAGGATCAACATTTCCGGAACGCATCCATAGTGTGGGGACCGGACGGGACCCGGTTAGGACGCTATGAGAAGCATCATCGTGTGCCGTTCGGCGAGTACATCCCTATGCGCAATCTGATTGAACGACTCAGCGAGGACGCACGGTTCATCCCCCGCGACGCCATTGCCGGAGAGGGACCGGCGGTGCTCGATCCCAGCGGGACACCACGATTGGGGATCGTCATTTCTTATGAGGTCTTCTTCGCCGACCGGGTCGCCGATGCCGTTCGCAATGGTGGGCAGCTACTCCTCGCACCGACCAACGCCGCGTCTTTTGTGACCGAGGAAGTACCTGCAATTGAAGTGGCCGCATCCCGGATGCGTGCCCGCGAGTTTGGCCGCACCGTTCTCCAGGCTGCCCCCACCGGATACTCCGCAGTTATCCAGCCCGACGGCACAGTCTCACAACTCAGTGGCCTGGGCACGAACGAACTGCTGACGGCAACCGTTCCCCTTCATACTGGTTTGACGCCGTATGCGCGCATGGGGGATACGCCCCTGTTGGTTCTCGCGATGCTGGCTCTTGCATGGCCTGCGGTTACCGGCCTCGTCAGCTGGCGCAGGAGAAGGCAGGTTACGGAAGTATCCCACTAAACGTGGATTACGGCACCTGCTCCTCGTTGGCGGGACGCTCGCCGCCCCCATATATGACGAGCACGGACTGCTTCCCCTGTGCCCCGGTCTGCCCTGCCTGGAGAAGCTATCAAGTCCGGGCTGTGTCGGCGATGAGTGAGAAGCGTCTCTGCGGTCTGAGGCGGGTGCCTCACGCCCAGTCACTGCCGCCGGTTCCGGTGTCGGGGCCGGTCCTGGTGAGTGCGGGAAGGTTAGAAGGTGACGCCGTGCTCGGCGAGCCAGGGCAACGGGTCGACCGCCCCGCTGCCAGTCGGGTAAAGCTCGAAGTGCAGGTGAGAGCCGGTGGAAAACCCCCGGTTGCCCATGCCAGCGATCCTCTGACCAGCGGTGACGCGTTCCCCAACGGTCACGTCGAGAGTCTCCATATGACCGTAGACGGCAATCGAGCCATCATCGTGCTGGATGCGGATCCACTGCCCGAAACCGGAGGCCGGGCTGGAGTCGATGACAGTGCCGCCCATCGCCGCGAGGATCGGGGTACCCACGACGTTGGCGATGTCGATACCCGCGTGGAGGGTTCCCCAGCGCACGCCGGAACCGGAGGTGAAGGTGCCTTCAGCGGGCTTGACCACCGAGGGCGCGCGGGCAGCGCGCTCGTTCTCGGCCCGCTCGGCGTTGTACTGGATGGCCTTGTCCAGCTGCTCGTCGATGTTGGCGACCGGCTTGAATTCGGAGATCGCGAGAATCTGCGGTGCGGCCTGCGTCCCACTCGAGGACAGGGCCGTGTCGTTGGTGGCCAAATCCACCTCGACGGTGGCAGCCTCCGGGGAGACCGGAGCCTCGACCTCGGCCGGGGCTTGCAAGGTGGCGGCCGTGGCGCCACCGACGCCGGCGGATGAGACCGTGCCGGCGGCTACAGCCACGAGGGCGAGACGCCCCTTGGTCTGCGAGGTGGTGATCGTGCGGTGTTTTCCTCCGGATGACCGCGAAGCCTTCAGGCGCATGACTCGGTCGTGCTGGTACTGGTGTTTGGAGACGGCAACCATGGGCCCAGTCGCCATGGGTTGGGGATGCCGGCCGAGGGGGCGTTCCTGGTCCAGGAGCACCTCTAATGGCGAGAGTGATGACCCCACGAATACGCAAGGCCGCGCTGGTGGCACATGTGGTCTGCTCGGTCGGCTGGCTCGGGATGGTGCTCGCCTTTATCGCGATGGCGGTCATGGGGATAGTGAGCGCGGATGAGATGGCGGTCCGGGGGACGTATCGGGTGATGGAGCAGGTGGCGTGGTGGGCGCTCGTTCCCCTGGCGGTGGCCTCGCTGGTGACCGGAGTCCTTCAATCCCTGGGGACGAAGTGGGGATTGTTCCGACACTACTGGGTGGTGTTCAAGCTGGGGCTCACTGTGGTGGCGACAGGTGTGTTGGTGCTGTACATGCGGACCTTCGAGTATCTTGCCCGGGTGGCGGCAGACCCGGGCGTGGGGCTGGAGGCCGTGCGGAATTTCTCCCCGGTCCTCCACTCCGTGGCAGCAGCCTTGGTATTGCTGGTGGCTACGGTACTGGCGGTGTACAAGCCGCGGGGTCTGACCCGATACGGGCAACGAAAAAAGGCCCCGCTAGCAGCCTGATGTAGCGTGTCTCAGCTGTCCATTCCTTATTTGTTCAGATTCGGCAGTCATGCGTCATGCGCAGGAACGCCAGGGACCGGCCTCATCCCACTCAACGATGCGAGTATGAGTGCCTGTCTTCCTTGGAACCGAGACGCTGATCAGCTCACCGTCATTGACGGCCGTGGACTACCCAGCTACAGCACTCCCCGTCGCCGCCCCGCAACTTTTCCACTCCGCCGAGACGGCGGAACGTGGGCCAGGGCGTCGATGGCGGTGGCAATCACTGCTGCCATTGCCGGGCCAGCGTGCGAAGGGCTGTCGCAGTTGAAAGCTTATCGATGATCAAATACCGCGGCACAGGTATGGACAGGCAGGTCAGTCCAGTTCGAGGTCGGACGTGAACTCCTCGTGGGAGACACCGCCCGCCTCCTGGCGGGCCGCCGCTGCGGCACGGATATCCTCGCCATCCTCCAGCGCCCGAACCGCCCGGTCGTAGAAGTCCGGGGAGACCACCACCGCCCGGCGGCGGGGCCCGCGACTGAGGAAGGTGACCGGCTCACGTTGGGCGGCATCAAGATAGCGGCTTTGTTCGCTGCGGAACTGACTGAGGGTGACCGTGATGCCCATACCCTTTAACGTACATTTTGCACAAGAAGTGCAGCAACGATCGCGGCCGTTCCGGAAGTCCTGCCCGCCGAACGGGACGCTTAGGGGCAGACACCTCCTTGACTGATACCCCCCATGGGTATAGGTTGAAGGTTGTTGGGGCATCTCCACTCTTGCCCTTCAGGACATCAAGGAAAGGATCATCTGATGAGCGCCGTAACAAAGAAGTACATCATCGAAGGCATGACCTGCGGACACTGCAAGTCCTCCGTGGAGGAGGAGATCGGCGAGGTCGCCGGTGTGACCATGGTGGAGGCCACCGTGGATACCGGGCAGGTGACCGTCACGGGTGAAAACTTCACCGACGACGATGTTGTCGCCGCTGTCACGACAGCCGGCTACACCGTCAAGCCCTAATCCCTGGGCCCGGTCCCCACCTCGGGTAGACACGGCCGGGCCAACCCTGCTGGATATGCCCATCAGGCCCAGCCATGCCGGTTCGATATCCCCGACGGTGCATCTGTGGGCGGGCCTTTTGGGACCTCGGAGATGCACCTCACCACTGTTTGCTGAAGGACTGATCACTGATGATTCAGACACAACCGTCGGTTGACCTACTCCAGGTCGATCTGGGCGTCACCGGCATGACCTGTACGTCGTGCTCAGGGCGGGTGGAGCGCAAGCTCAACAAGCTCGATGGCGTGGAGGCCACCGTCAACTTCGCCACCGAATCCGCCTCCGTCAGTTACGACCCCACCAAAGTCGACGCCGATCGGCTGATCGAAACCGTGCGGGGTGCCGGGTACGACGCGTTTACCATGGGGGATCAACACGCCTCCGCCGTGGACAGCGGCCCGGAGGAGGACACCGAGGTGGTCGGTGACCGCCACGAACAGGCCCGCGAGGCCGAGGCCACAGACCTGAAGTCGCGTCTGATCGGGTCGACGATCCTCTCCGTTCCGGTGGTCGCGATCTCGATGATCCCGTCCCTGCAGTTCATGAATTGGCAGTGGGCCCTGCTCGTCATGTCCACCCTGATCTACTTCTACGGTGGCGCCCCGTTCCACCGGGCGACCTTAACCAACCTGCGTCACCGCTCGACCACGATGGACACGCTCGTGTCTCTGGGCACTACCGCTGCGTATTTGTGGTCGCTGTGGGCCTTGTTTTTCGGCAACGCCGGGCACCCCGGCATGGTCATGGAGATGAGCCTGCTGCCCCGCCATGACGGCATGGACCACATCTACCTCGAGACCATCGCCGTAGTCATCACCTTCCTGTTGCTCGGCCGGTGGTTTGAGGTCCGCGCCAAGGGCCAGTCCTCCGCGGCGCTGAAGTCCCTGCTGGACATGGGTGCGAAAGACGCCGCGGTGATCCGCGACGGTGAGGAAGTCCGCGTCCCGGTCTCCCAGCTGACAGTCGGTGACGTCTTCGTCGTCCGCCCGGGTGAGAAGATCGCCACCGACGGTCGTGTCATCGAGGGCACCTCGGCCATCGACGAGTCGATGCTGACCGGCGAGTCCGTTCCCGTCGAGGCCGCCCCCGGCACCCCGGTCACGGGCGCGACGATCAACACCTCCGGTCGACTGCTGGTCGAAGTCACCCGCACAGGTTCGGAGACCACGCTGTCCCAGATGGCCAAGCTGGTCACTGACGCCCAGGCGAAAAAAGCCCCGGTCCAGCGCCTGGTGGATAAGATTTCCTCGGTCTTCGTCCCGACGGTCATTGTCGTCTCCATCATCACCCTGATCGTCCACCTCGCCCTCGGCAGCGGGGCGAACTGGGCCTTTTCCGCCGCAGTCGCGGTGCTGATCATCGCTTGCCCATGCGCCCTGGGACTGGCCACCCCGACCGCCCTGCTGGTGGGCACCTCCCGGGGCGCGCAGCTGGGCTTGTTGATCAAGGGCCCGGAGGTCCTCGAATCCACCCGCCAGGTCGACACCATCGTCATGGACAAGACCGGCACCGTCACCTCCGGGGTCATGTCGGTCACCGGCGTCCACGCCGCCGACGGCTACACCAACAACGAGGTCCTCGCCTTGTCGGCGGCCGTCGAAGCAGGCTCCGAGCACCCCATCGCCAAGGCGATTGTCACCGAGGCCGAGCGCTCCGGGAACATCCAGGAGGCCACCGACTTCGACAGCACCGCCGGCCGGGGCGTCACGGCCACCGTCAAGGGTCACGTCGTCACCGTCGGCCGTCCCGCCGGCCAGCTGCCCCGTGACCTCACGACCGCCTTCGACCACGCACAGTCGCAGGGCGCGACCCCGGTGGCCGTCTACGTCGATGACCAGCCCGCCGGTGTGGTCGTGGTGCGCGATGCCATCAAAGACTCCTCAGCGGAAGCGGTCGCCCAGTTCCGCAGGCTGGGGTTGAGTCCGTACCTGCTCACCGGCGATAACGCGAAGGCCGGGGCCGCCGTCGCCCAAGAGGTGGGCATCGATGCGGCCAACGTGAGTGCCGAGGTCATGCCGCAGGACAAGGTCGCGGTCATCGAGAAGCTGCAACATGAGGGCAAGAAGGTCGCCATGGTCGGCGACGGCGTCAATGACGCGGCCGCCCTGGCCCAGGCCGATCTGGGTCTGGCCATGGGGGCGGGCACGGATGTGGCCATCGAGGCCTCCGATATCACCTTAATGAACAACGACCTGCGCTCCGCGGGCGATGCCATCCGTCTGTCACGTCGCACGCTGGGCACCATCAAGGGCAACCTGTTCTGGGCGTTCGCCTACAACGTCGTGCTGATCCCGGTCGCCGCGATCGGTTTCCTCAATCCGGGGTTGGCGGGCATTGCGATGGGCTTCTCCTCGGTGTTCGTGGTCTCCAACTCCCTTACGCTGCGTAGATTCAAGCCCTCCCACGACAACACCAGTTCCTCACCGCAGCCCGCTCGCCCCTCCGTGCGGCAGCCGGTCACCGCCTAATCCGCATCCTTTTCTAGCGATAAGGAACCCCGTGTCCTCCTCCTGCGGCTGAGTCCCTCCAATAACACTCAGACCTCCGTCCCCAAGTACCTGCTCCTTACCTCTCCCCCGGCCCCACCCGGCAGGCCCCTCCGGGCCGACAATCTGCCGACTACTTATCCGAATAACGCCACAGGGCGTGGGGACCATGAGGTCCTCACGCCTCATTCCATACCCTCGGGCTTTCCATCCTGATCGACCCGCAACTGACTCAGGACATACCTGCCCCCTTTTTTCAGCAAGGAGACCATTGTGGATACTCGCACCCCTGATCAGGCCGTTTCCCCCTCGGGTGGGGCCGACACCTGTCACACCACCCATGGCTACATCAACGACAAGGATCGCTATCTCGCCCGCCTCAAGCGCATCGAGGGCCAGACCCGGGGCCTGCACAGCATGGTCGACGAGGAACAGTACTGCATCGACATCCTTACCCAGATCTCCGCGGTCAATGCTGCCCTACGCAGCGTTGCCCTGGGACTACTCGATGACCACATGAAACACTGCGTCCGTGACGCCGCCCAGTTAGGAGGAGAGGAGGCCGACGCGAAGTTCCAGGAAGTCACCGACGCTATCGCCCGTTTCGCCCGGTGACAGGCCGGGACCCGACCACCACACCCCGTCGAGAACGGCGGCCAGGCCACTCTGACCGCCCCTGTTGCCGGCTGGAGGCTGGGAGTCCTGCTGCTGGCGGCGGCATGATCGGGTTGATGGCCACTGTGGTGCTGCTGGTCGAAAAGATCGCGCCGCTGAACAACCTCGACCACATCCCCACCTGCAACATCAACCGGTGCTGTTGCAAAGTTGGGGGGAGAGCCGCAAAAACTCAGTTTCTCATTCCCTGATGGCCGCTGCGTGTGGGCGTTCTCAGGCCGTCTCGAAGACCCGGTTGACGATCACCGCGTCCGGGTTCGGTTGCCCGTGAGGTCAAACATCGTGCCTTGCCCTTTCCGCAATGAGTGCATCGCCTCCATCCCTTTCAACGTCCGATGGTCAAGTCCACGCGAGTGGTGTATCTGCCCTTTCGATAAAACAGGCAGCATGACGATCTCAGGGACCGGCACGAGCCCGGTGTTGCGACTGGCTCATGCGACCTCCTGAGTGGCTTCGCCGGCGTCGATGACGTTGGCGTTCATCATGGTCTTCGTCTGGTCCAGGGCCGTCAGCGACATGTAGCGCTTCTGCTGGATCCTTCTCACTCGTGCTGCTCAGCCAGCACCGCCCCGACCAGGCGCACGACGGCATCTCGGTTCGGGAAGATCCCCACGACGTCGGTGCGCCGGCGGATCTCCCGGTTCAACCGCTCGGTCGGGTTGTTCGACCACACCTTCGTCCACACCGTCCTTGGCGTGTTCGTGAACGCCAGCAGCTCGTCGAGCGCTTCCTCGAGGTGAGTGCGCGACATGGGGGAACTTCTGCTCACAGAAAGTCACTACTTCCCGGGCCTGGTTCCACACCGATGCGGCGTCAGGTTGCTGGAAGATCGTGTGGAACATCGCCGACAATGTCGGCCATTGGCTTTTGGGCACCAGTCCGGAGAGGTTCTTAGCGAAGTGCGTGCGACACCGTTGCCAGGAGGCGTTGGGCAGGAGCTCGCCGATGGCGTGCTGGATCCCCAGGTGCGCGTCGCTGGTGACCAGGTACACCTCATTCAGGCCGCGGGCTTTCAGGTTGCGAAAGAAACCCGTCCAGGAGGCCACGGACTCGGATGTGGCGACCTGCATGCCGAGTAGTTCGCGGTAGCCTTCGGCGTTCACGCCGGTGGCCAGCAGCACGGAGGTTTTCACGACCCGTCCGCCTTCACGCACCTTCATGGTCAACGCGTCGCAGGAAACATAGAGGTAGGGGCCGGTATCCAGGGGTCGGGTGCGGAAATCTTCCACCATCTGATCGAGATCTTTGGCCATCTCTGAGACCTGCGATTTTGAGAGGTTGTTGATCCCCAACGACGCCACCAGGTCGTTCATCCTGCGGGTGGAGACGCCTTTGAGGTAGCAGGTGGCGATCACGGTGGTCAGGGCCCGTTCTGCCCGGGTGCGTCGTTCCAGCAGCCAGTCCGGGAAGAACGAGCCGGTTCTGAGTTTGGGCACGGCGACGTCGATGGTGCCGACTCTGGTGTCGAGGTCTCGGTGGCGGTAGCCGTTGCGGACGTTGGTGCGGGACTCGGATGTGGTGGCGTATTCGGCGCCGCAGATCTGGTCGGCCTGGGTGGACAGGATCTGGTTGATGAAGTTCTGCAGCATCTGTCTCATCAGGTCCGGAGAGGCTTGAGACAGCAGGTCGTCGAGGTAGGTGGTGGGGTCGATAGAATGGGGGCCAGCGGCCATCGTGGTGTTCCTTTCGAGGAGATGTAGGAGTTGATTCGAAAGGTACTGCGGTGGTCGCCCACATCGGACCTGACCCCTTGTTGGTGGACATAGGCTAGCCCCGGTTGACAGCCGGAGGAGGGTAGTCTCAGTTCATGCCTCGTAAGTCCTATACTGAGGAGTTCAAGCGCGACGCGGTCGCGATGTATGAAGACACAGACGGTGTGTCTCTTAATTCGGTTGCTCATGATCTCGGTGTTAACCGTGGCAGTCTCGCTGCCTGGGTCAAGCGCTATGGCACGGGCAAAAAAGCCCGCGCGATTGATGCTGCAGCTCGAGCCCGGACATCATCGGATTTAGAGCGGATCCGACAACTCGAGAAGCAGAACCGGCTTCTTCAAGAAGAGCGAGACATCCTTCGCAAGGCGGCGCAGTATTTTGCGAAAGAGATGGGCTTGTGATCCGCTTCAAGTTCATCCGGGACCATCGCACCGAGTATTCGGTCAAGCGGATGTGCCACGTGCTGAAGGTGCGGCGATCTTCCTATTACAAGTGGAAAAACACACAGGCCGCGCGCCGCCAGAAGGTTCTTGACGATGCTGTTCTCGGTGCTCGTATCCGCACTGTGTTCCGTGAGGAACACGGACTCTACGGAGCTAAGCGCATCGCCGCGGCGTTGAACGATCCTGATTCGGGGGCGCATGCGGTGGTCAATCACAAACGCGTCGCACGCATCATGAAGACTATGGGCATCCAGGGGTTCACGAAGAAACGCCGCGTGCGCACCACCGTGGCAGATGCTGGCCGTGGTGTCTTTCCAGATCTTGTTTGCAGGCAGTTTCATGCCCCGGCGCCGAATCGCGTGCTCGTCGGCGACATTACCTACCTGCCGGTATCCGGTGGCGGCAATATGTATCTTGCCACCGTGATCGATTGTTATTCCCGCAGGCTGGTGGGATTTTCTATTGCTGACCACATGCGCGTCGATCTGGTTATCGATGCGCTGGACTCAACACAGCGCGCCCGAGGCAGTCTGAAAGGAGCGATTTTTCATTCAGATCACGGCAGTGTCTATACCTCGAAGGCATTTAGCTCACGATGCACGATGCTAGGGGTGACCCAATCGATGGGAGCGGTGGGAACCAGCGCAGACAACGCGCTAGCGGAGTCGTTCAACGCGACATTGAAACGCGAGGTGCTGCAAAACCGGAAATGCTTCGACTCACTGCTGCACGCCAGACGGGACGTCTTCGCGTGGTGTGTGCGCTACAACCAGAAGCGCAGACACTCATGGTGCGATTATCTGTCGCCCCTCGAGTTCGAAAACCGCACCTGCGGTAAACTCACCTTGACCGCATAAGTTCAATTCCCTGTGTCCACTTTCCAGGGGTCGGGCCCCCCAAGTGTTGCCACCAGGTCATTCATCCTGCGGGTGGAAACCCCTTTGAGGTAGCAGGTCGCGATCACAGTCGATAAGGCGCGCTCGGCCCGTGAGCGGCGCTCTAACAGCCAGTCCGGGAAGAACGCTCCGTGGCGCAGTTTCGGCACCGCCACATCGATCGTGCCCACACGGGTATCAAGGTCGCGGTGACGGTACCCGTTGCGGTGGTTGACCCGCTCGGCAGAAGCGACACCATATTCAGCCCCGCAAACGGTGTCAGCTTGGGCGGAGAGGATCTGGTTGATAAACCCTTGCAGCATCTGCCGCATCAGATCCGGGGAGGCCTGTGCCAGCAGATCGTCCAGATAGGTTGCAGGGTCGATAGAATGCGGAGCAGCGGTCATCGTCATGTGCCTTTCGGTGAGATGTGGTAGTTGAGTCGAAAGGTTACTGACGATGGCCGCCCCTATATCTGCCAGGGCCCACCATCAGCAAGCGTTACACCACACTAAGGGACACTGATAATGGGAGTGCGGGACAAGAACCATCCGGAATGACCCACTAACGGACTGGCCACAATCTGATTGTGTGCCTTCGTTGCGATCTGTCTTCCGGGCTGGTTCTCGCCCCGCACCGCGATCCGGCGATTCGGTCATGACCTCATAGGAGCGTGACCTCTCACCGTGACCACCCCGGCAGGTGCCATAGTAGTAGTCCCATCAGTGTCCTGTCTGCTCGAACCCTCGGATCAGCGGCTACCTTCATCACTTCCCTATGCGAAAGCGTTGACAGCCATGACCACAGACATCGACCTCTCCGCAAGCCCCGTCGCCGGGGTCGACACCCACACCGACACCCACACCGTCGCCGCGGTGACCCCAACCGGCCGGCACCTGGCCACCGAAACCTTCCCCACCACCAGGCCCGGCTACACACACCTCGCCGAGTTCCTCAGCAAGCACGGTGTCGGCGCCGTCGGAGTAGAAGGAACCAACTCCTTCGGTGCCGGATTAACCCGGCACCTCATAGACCGTGGCTACACGGTCGTTGAAGTCCTGCGCCCGGCCCGCAGCATTCGACGCCGGGACGGGAAATCAGATCCGGTGGATGCCCTTGCCGCCGCGCGACAGGTCCTGACCGGGGAAGGGCTGAGCACGCCTAAAGATTCCACGGGCCCGGTGGAGTCGTTACGAGCGTTACAGATCACCCGGAAACAGCTGGTGTCCACCACCGCGAAACTCATCACAACGATGAAGTCGTTGCTGGTCACAGCCCCTGATGACATCCGCACCCGCTACGCCACGATGACCAACCACGCTCTGGTCAACGCGTTGGTGTACTGCCGACCGTCGTCGGATGTTACTGATCCGCGAAATGGTGTGCTGACCAGCCTGAAGATTCTGGCCACGACCTACCGCGCATTGCGGGTGCAGTGCGATGAGCTGGAAACCCGGATCGCTGCCCTGGTGTCAGTGATCAATCCCCATGTCAGCAACATCGTGGGATGTGGGGCTCTTGTTTCCGCTGATCTGCTGATCAGCATCGGCGATAATCCGGAGCGCATCCACTCCGAAGCAGCGCTGGCGCACTTATGTGGAGTGGCTCCACTGCCGGCAAGCTCTGGGCGAACCAACCGGCACCGGCTCAATCGTGGTGGTGACCGGCGGGCGAACTCAGCGTTGTACCGAATCGCTATGGTGAGGATGAAGTGTGACCAGCGCACCAGGGAGTACGTCGCCCGGCGTACCGAGGAGGGGTTGTCGAAAAGGGAGATTATTCGCTGCCTGAAGCGCGCGATCGTCCGGGAGATCTACCGGGTCATATGCACCAGGCGCAGTACGTCACAGCCCAGGGATCTTCGTCGGGATGAGTTGAAAGAACTGCGTATCGCGAAGCATCTCACCCAGGTGGTTGTAGCGAAGCATTGAGCGTGTCAAGTTGTTTGTGTGTGGGGCGTGATTATTAGAGGTAGGGCTCGAAGCGGTCAGGGTAAGCCACAGACATCTGGTTGATGGCCTGCTTCCAGTTCGTCACCCGCCTGCCCTCGATCAGCCGGCCGCTGGTCGCCGCGACCCGTTTGCCCTGCTTAGCACGCTTGGCGGCCCGTTTGTCCTCAATGTTGCAGATCATCAACCACAAGGTTTTGATCGCAGACTCATCGTTGGTGAACTGCACCCGATTCCGGGTGGCTTTACGCAGCTCGTTGTTCATCGACTCAATCGAGTTCGTGGTGTAGATCACCTTCCTAGCCATCGGTGGGAACTCCAGGAACGGGATGAACCGGTCCCACGCATCGCGCCACACCTTGACTGACTGCGGATACTTTTCCCCCAGCTCGGAGGCCTCGAACTCCGTCAACGCCGCCAGAGCGGTTTGCTCGGTGGGGGCGGTGTAGATCTTCTTCAACTCGGCGGACACCGCCTTACGATCTCCATAGGCCACCCACCGGTTTGCTGCCCTGATCAGGTGGACGACACAGGTCTGGACCATCGAATCCGGCCAGGTGGCTTCCACAGCCTCCGGCAGACCCTTGAGCCCGTCACAGCACACGATGAACACATCGTGCACTCCGCGGGTAGCGAGGTTGGCACACACCTGCGCCCAGAACGAGGCTCCTTCCTCTTTAGCCAGCCAGATACCCAGGATGTGTTTGATCCCCTCCATGTCCACCCCGATAGCCAGGTACGCGGATTTGTTGACCACCCGGCCCCCGTCACGGACTTTGATCCGTAACGCATCGAGGAAGACCACGGGGTAGAACTCATCAAGTTGGCGGTTCTGCCAGATCATGACCTCCTCGAGGACCGCATCGGTGATCGCGGAGATTGTTTCATGGGAGATGTCCACGCCCATGGCGGTGGCCATGTGGTGCTGGATGTCTCGGACGGTCATGCCACCGGCATAGAGACTGATGATCATGTCGTCGACGTCGGTCAGCCGGCGGGATCCTTTGGGCACCATTGTCGGCAGGAAGGATCCGTCACGGTCCCGGGGAACAGCGACATCGACCGGTCCGTAGTTCGAATCGACCCGCTTGGGGTAGGAACCGTTACGGGAATTGTTCTGACCAGCGGCTTCCTTGCTGTTCCGGTCGCCGTGCTGGTAGCCGAGGTGGGCATCCATCTCGGCGTTGAGGCCCCGGTTGATCGAGGCCTGGAGCAGGCCCCGGACGAGATCGTTGGCATCCGTGGTGGAGGTGCCGAGCTCGTCGATCAGCTTCGCCATCTCAGGATTGGCGAGGAGCTTTTCCTCGATCGCTTTGATCTTTGCGGAGTCCTCTGGGTTTCGTCGTGCCACGGTAGTCATTCTGGTTCATCTCCTTGGTATGAGGGGAATCCCTCACACACAAACCATCTGACACCCTCGAAGCATTTGGGGTGTGCCCCGGCGAGGATCAGTGACATCGAGACTGGAAAACGTCCGTTGACGGAATTAGCATCGGCCTACGAAAAATTTCTGAAAAGCGCTTGACACAATATAGGAGCATCGCAACCCCGGCGGTGATCCCCCGATAGAGATAGCACCACCTGCCGCCGACCCGGATATAGGTCTCATCCACCCGCCAGGAACTGGCCTGCCAGTCAGGTACCTGCCGGTACCACCGTGTTTGCTTGTCCAGCTCAGGGGCGTGTTTCTGGACCCAGCGGTAGATCGTGGTGTGATCGACCGGCACGCCCCGCTGAAGTCATCATTTCCTCCAGATCGCGGTAGCTCACCCCGTAGCGGCAGTACCACCGCACTGCCCACAGAATGATGTCACGGGGGAAATGAAGACCGGAGAAGATACCCATGGCTGTGATTATTTCGCGTCGCTCTTCCTACTGCCCCAACTTTGCAACAGCACCTCGGATCTGCGCCCATTCCTCCAATGAAATCACCCATCCAATCTTTTCCGGGTGGGCTACTTTTCAAGGAGCGTTTTGGGCTACTTTTCGAAGAGCGCTGACATCCGCATTGCGGAGTTTGTGGTTGCAAGGGAACAATAGCGGAAACTCTGCAATGCAGAGTTTCCGCAGACCGCGATCCGCGCATCACCGTGCTCATCGGGGGATCCATTAACCGTCGCCTGTGGGAAGTCCGCAATGCGGACTTTCAAAGGCGGCGCCGGTGGAGGGCCCGATGTACGGGGTCAAACCATAAGCAGCACTTGGTGGGAAGTCCGCAATGCGGAGTTTTCGGCATGCAGCGCCGGACGGTAAGTCCGCATTGCAGACTTGTTGCTGTGTTGTTCCGCGCCCGGCACGTCTCGTGGTGGGTTGCTCCGCTAAGCCGTCGCTTGTTGAAAGTCCGCATTGCGGACTTTTCGAGGGATGAGAACCGCACGCCGTGGGGTTAACGCGTTAGCCGTTGCTTGTTGAAAGTCCGCAGCGTGGAGTTTCTTTCTGCGATAGGTTGCCGGCCAGCTACTCCTGCGGGTCCGCGGTGCGGACTGCTCGAGAGATCCGATCCGCGCACAGCGGGGCTCTAACGCACTAATCAAATGCTGCGACTCCGCTTTGCGGGGTTTACGGTAGGGCCACGGTGCGGGTTTAGTGTTGCCGGGTGGTGCCACCGCCGTGTGCGCATATGTGTGTGCCCCGGTCACCAGTCACCCTGTGGTGGGGGTGTGGTGGCCGGGGCGCACAGTATTTTCTTTTTTTGTTGATTGTGAAGTTGTTGGGTCGGCGGTAACCTACTCTCCCACCCCCTCCCGGGGGCAGTACCATCGGCGCGGGCGGGCTTAGCTTCCGGGTTCGGAATGGGACCGGGCGTTTCCCCGCCGCCATCAACCACCGACACACCCAATGGGGCGTGCCGACCCACACACAAACCCGCGCACACACCGGCCTGGCCGGTCGGTGCGCACCTGTTTGATGTGGTGATGCGACAACACATATCCAATTAACCCAACCCCCGCAATCATGATCACAACAATCATGCTGCGTGTTCGGTTGGTGCGGCCTGCACCGGGTACACGCTCGTACTGTGGGGTGTGGTGTGTCAGACACTGCATAGTGGACGCGGCACACACAATAAAATCTTGTGCTCAACAAAGTCTTGTGCTCAACATTGATCGTTTGTTTGGTTGCCCGTGTTTTTAGTCGGTGTATTAGTACCAGTCACCTCCGATGGTTACCCACCTTCCAGATCCGGCCTATCAACCCCATCGTCTCTAGGGAACCTCAACAGAAACCTCATCTTAAAACAGGCTTCCCGCTTAGATGCTTTCAGCGGTTATCCCTCCCGTACGTAGCCAACCAGCCATGCTCCTGGCGGAACAACTGGCACACCAGAGGTACGTCCGTCCCGGTCCTCTCGTACTAGGGACAGCCTTCTTCAAGTTTCAACGCGCGCGGCGGATAGAGACCGAACTGTCTCACGACGTTCTGAACCCAGCTCGCGTGCCGCTTTAATGGGCGAACAGCCCAACCCTTGGGACCTACTCCAGCCCCAGGATGCGACGAGCCGACATCGAGGTGCCAAACCATCCCGTCGATATGGACTCTTGGGGAAGATCAGCCTGTTATCCCCGGGGTACCTTTTATCCGTTGAGCGACACCACTTCCACACGTTGGTGCCGGATCACTAGTCCCGACTTTCGTCCCTGCTCGACACGTACGTCTCACAGTCAAGCCCCCTTGTGCACTTACACTCTTACACCTGATTGCCAACCAGGCTGAGGGAACCTTTGGGCGCCTCCGTTACTCTTTGGGAGGCAACCGCCCCAGTTAAACTACCCACCAGGCACTGTCCCCAACCCAGATCATGGGCCAAGGTTAAGGTATCCACTACGGTCAGAGTGGTATTTCAACAACGACTCCACCACCACTAGCGTGACAGCTTCACAGTCTCCCACCTATCCTACACAAACCGCACCGAACACCAATACCAAGCTATAGTGAAGGTCCCGGGGTCTTTTCGTCCTGCCGCGCGAAACGAGCATCTTTACTCGTACTGCAATTTCACCGGGCCTGTGGTTGAGACAGCAGGGGAGTCGTTACGCCATTCGTGCAGGTCGGAACTTACCCGACAAGGAATTTCGCTACCTTAGGATGGTTATAGTTACCACCGCCGTTTACTGGGGCTTAAATTCTCCGCTTCGGACACCAAAATGCCCTAACAGGTCCTCTTAACCTTCCAGCACCGGGCAGGCGTCAGTCCGTATACATCAACATCACGTTTTCGCACGGACCTGTGTTTTTGATAAACAGTCGCTCCCCTCTATTCTCTGCGACCACAACCAGCTCACAACCGTAAAAGTTGATCACCAACCATGGTCCCCCTTCTCCCGAAGTTACGGGGGTAATTTGCCGAGTTCCTTAACCACAGTTCACCCGACCGCCTTAGTATTCTCTACCTGACCACCTGTGTCGGTTTCGGGTACGGGCCGTACACACACTCGCTAGAGGCTTTTCTCGGCAGCACAGGATCACCCACATCACCCACAAGGGCTACGCATCACGCCTCACACACAATGAGTCCCGCATTTAACAAGGACTCGTGCCACACGCTTACACCACAATCCAATAAGTGGCTGGGCTACCTCACTGCGTCACCCCATCACTGGGCTACCACGACTCAGGCCCCACCGATTACCACCACACCACCCGCACAAGGCGGAACAGTGCGGCAACGCACAGCAGTTAGTATCACCGCTTCACCCTTTGACGCATGCACACGGGTACGGGAATATCAACCCGTTAACCATCGACTACGCCTGTCGGCCTCGCCTTAGGACCCGACTCACCCTGGGAAGACGAACTTGACCCAGGAACCCTTAGTCATCCGGCGGATAAGATTCTCACTTACCACTCGTTACTCATGCCTGCATTCTCACTCGTGCACAGTCCACAACCCCTCACGGTACTGCTTCACCCCATACACGACGCTCCCCTACCCACACACAAAAGCATGTGCCGCGGCTTCGGCGGTGTACTTGAGCCCCACTACATTGTCGGCGCGGAACCACTCGACCAGTGAGCTATTACGCACTCTTTCAAGGATGGCTGCTTCTAAGCCAACCTCCTGGCTGTCTTCGCGATCCCACATCCTTTTCCACTTAGTACACCCTTAGGGGCCTTAACCGGCGATCTGGGCTGTTTCCCTCTCGACTATGAAGCTTATCCCCCACAGTCTCACTGCCATGCACCACTTCAACCGGCATTCGGAGTTTGGCTGACATTGCTAAGATGATAGTCCCGCTCAACCAACCAGTAGCTCTACCTCCGGCAAGCACACATAACGCTGCACCTAAATGCATTTCGGGGAGAACCAGCTATCACGGAGTTTGATTGGCCTTTCACCCCTACCCACAACTCATCCCCTCAGTTTTCAACCTAAGTGGGTTCGCGCCTCCACAACCTCTTACAGCTGCTTCACACTGGCCATGGGTAGATCACCCCGCTTCGGGTCCAGGACATGCCACTTACAACACCCTGTTCGGATTCGCTTTCGCTACGGCTACCCCACCAGGGTTAACCTCGCGACATGCCGCTGACTCGCAGGCTCATTCTTCAAAAGGCACGCCATCACACACACGAGGTGCTCTGACGGATTGTAAGCGCACGGTTTCAGGAACTATTTCACTCCCCTCCCGGGGTACTTTTCACCATTCCCTCACGGTACTATCCACTATCGGTCACACTGAGTATTTAGGCTTACCGGGTGGTCCCGGCAGATTCACAGCAGATTCCACGAGCCCGCTGCTACTCGGGACACAATCCACCACACCACAATCATGCTTTCACGTACAGGGGCTCTCACCCACTCCGGCGCACCATCCCAAGTGACTTCCGCTAACACAACCATAAGCGCAGGCAAAGGTGGCAGCCCTTGCAACAAATCGCATCCCACAACCCCACACACGCAACCCCTGCCAGGTATCACACGCACATGGTTTAGCCTCATCCACGTTCGCTCGCCGCTACTAGCAGAATCATTATTATTTTCTTCTCCTACGGGTACTGAGATGTTTCACTTCCCCGCGTCACCCCCACACAAGCTATGAATTCACCTGCAGGTAACACCACACAACTGGTGCCAGGTTTCCCCATTCGGACATCCTCGGATCAACGCTTAGTTGGCAACTCCCCGAGGCATAACGCAGCCTCACACGTCCTTCATCGGCTCAGCATGCCAAGGCATCCACCGTACGCCCTAAACAAAAAACACACACAAAAAACAAACACACACAAAAAATAAAGATGCTCGCGTCCACTATACAGTTCTCACACACCACACCCACCCCGCACAACCACAACCCCCCGAAAACACCCGGAAAGTCACAGCCACACACGGCAAGGCCACAAGGAAACAACACACGTGCTGCCCCAGAGACCCAACAGCATGCCAACACACCCACACTCGTTTCCTGCCTGCGGCCCACACGGACACACATCACGATGCGACACTCGCATAAGGCACTCACAACAGCCCATGCCGGTGCGCGTCCACCCGGACAATTTTTTTTAATATTTACAGTGGCAGCCACACACACGGCGACTCAACCACCACACCCACACCCCACACACAACCATGCGCACGGGGCAGGCACAAAACAATAAAGCTCCTTAGAAAGGAGGTGATCCAGCCGCACCTTCCGGTACGGCTACCTTGTTACGACTTCGTCCCAATCGCCGATCCCACCTTCGACAGCTCCCCCACAAGGATAGGCCACTGGCTTCGGGTGTTACCAACTTTCATGACGTGACGGGCGGTGTGTACAAGGCCCGGGAACGTATTCACCGCAGCATTGCTGATCTGCGATTACTAGCGACTCCGACTTCATGGGGTCGAGTTGCAGACCCCAATCCGAACTACGACCGGCTTTCAGCGATTAGCCCCACCTCACAGTGTCGCACACGCGTTGTACCGACCATTGTAGCATGTGTGAAGCCCTGGACATAAGGGGCATGATGATTTGACGTCATCCCCACCTTCCTCCGAGTTAACCCCGGCAGTCTCTCATGAGTCCCCACCACAACGTGCTGGCAACATAAGACAAGGGTTGCGCTCGTTGCGGGACTTAACCCAACATCTCACGACACGAGCTGACGACAACCATGCACCACCTGTACACCAGCCACAAAGGGAAACCGTATCTCTACAGCGATCTAGTGTATGTCAAGCCCAGGTAAGGTTCTTCGCGTTGCATCGAATTAATCCACATGCTCCGCCGCTTGTGCGGGCCCCCGTCAATTCCTTTGAGTTTTAGCCTTGCGGCCGTACTCCCCAGGCGGGGCGCTTAATGCGTTAGCTACGGCACGAACCCCGTGGAAGGGACTCACACCTAGCGCCCACCGTTTACGGCATGGACTACCAGGGTATCTAATCCTGTTCGCTACCCATGCTTTCGCTCCTCAGCGTCAGTTACTGCCCAGAGACCTGCCTTCGCCATCGGTGTTCCTCCTGATATCTGCGCATTTCACCGCTACACCAGGAATTCCAGTCTCCCCTACAGCACTCAAGTTATGCCCGTATCGCCTGCAGTCCCACAGTTAAGCCGTGGACTTACACAAACGACGCGACAAACCACCTACGAGCTCTTTACGCCCAGTAATTCCGGACAACGCTCGCACCCTACGTATTACCGCGGCTGCTGGCACGTAGTTAGCCGGTGCTTCTTATCCAGGTACCGTCACTTGCGCTTCGTCCCTGGCGAAAGGAGTTTACAACCCGAAGGCCGTCATCCCCCACGCGGCGTCGCTGCATCAGGCTTGCGCCCATTGTGCAATATTCCCCACTGCTGCCTCCCGTAGGAGTCTGGGCCGTATCTCAGTCCCAATGTGGCCGCACACCCTCTCAGGCCGGCTACCCGTCGACGCCTTGGTAGGCCATTACCCCACCAACAAGCTGATAGGCCGCGAGCTCATCCCATACCGCAAAAGCTTTCCAACCACACACCAACATGCAGCTCCTATCCGGTATTAGACCCAGTTTCCCAAGCTTATCCCGAAGTACAGGGCAGATCACCCACGTGTTACTCACCCGTTCGCCACTCGAGTACCAAAGCAAGCTTCGGCCTTTCCGTTCGACTTGCATGTGTTAAGCACGCCGCCAGCGTTCATCCTGAGCCAGGATCAAACTCTCCACAAAAACATTTCAGCAGAAACATCCAGGCGTGAAAAGCCCAAACCCAACCACAAACAAACCAACCACCACCCCCACACACAGCAAGGGCAATGAACTGGCCAATCCTAAAATTACCTACAAACACTGACCCCACAATCCGACGAGGAAAAACCAGGGCCAGCAAAAAAATGCGATCTGAAACAATCACACATCACGGTGAAACCACCAGCAATGCCGCCATCAAAGGTTCACGACACCACAACCGGCACACACCCACCCACACCCCACACAACGCAGAACATGAGCAGACACACCACAATGCACAACCACACAAACCACAAACAAAAAACAAAAGTACATTGGCACACTATCGAGTTCTCACACAACACACGCACACCCAAAACCAACCACGACAACAATCGCAGCCAATCAAAGGAAGCACCAGCGGTAGTTTTCCTGTCCGCCATCTCACCAGAACATCATCCGGCGGGGCGTTGTCGGTCTCGCTGACTCACACAAAGTTACACACCCCCACCACCAAACACAAACCCCCAGCACAACACACAAAAAGCTAGCGGTACATGCCGCGGCTTTCCGCGACCCTACCGACGAGATCTTGGAGGCTCTCGCGGGAGTATCCGAGGCGCAGGGCTTCGTCGATAAGCGGCGCGATGAAGTCGCCGGCGAAGTCGTGTCGTCGTTCTTCCAACACCACCTCTCGTGCTCTAGGGGTGACGAACATGCCGATTCCGCGTCGCTTCTCCAGGACGCCGGCGTCGACAAGCAAGCTCAGGCCCTTTCGTGCGGTTGCCGGGTTGATCTCGTGGAAGGCCGCGAGCTCGGTGGTTGACGGAGCCCGCTGCCCCGGCTCGAGCGAGCCCTCCACGATGAGGTCCTGCACGAACCGCGCCACTTGGACAAACAAGGGCTCGACATCGGAATTCATCCGGCTACCGCCTTCGCTGGTTGGTTAATCAAGTAACCAACCTTACAGCGCGGGAACGAAACCGCCGGCTGGTTCGTTGGTTAACCACAACCAAATGCACGGGGGCCCTACCCCTGTCCCCATTGAAAAATGTGACGAGAGGGGCGTTCATCGTGCACACTGGTTTAAGTAAAAGAATGTTTAGACACTAAAGAATCGGAATTTAGGAGCCATGTTTGAACGCACGCTTGTGTTCGTGGACACCTCATACTTGCTCGCAAGTTTTTACAACTCGTGGGAAATCGGTGCACGCGCACAATTAGAAATTGATCTGCCTGAAGTAGTCTCCACCATCGGTTCGATGGTGACCTACCAACTACACCAACCCATTCACCGCCAGTACTGGTATGACGGGATACCCGACTCCGGCCCGCACCGCTACCAGCGCGCTCTGCGTCAGTGCGACGGGGTGCAACTGCGCACCGGCCAGCTCATCGAGTGGGGCGAGAGGCGCACCCAGAAAGCTGTGGACACCCGGCTCGTGGCGGACCTGGTCATCCACGCCACGCGCCAACAGTTCGCCGACTTCGTCCTCATTTCCGGCGACGCTGACATGATCCCGGGGGTGGAGGAAGCCACCAACTACGGTGTGCGCGTCCACCTCTACGGGTTCGGCTGGGACTCCATGTCGTCTGCCCTGCGCCACGCCTGCGACACGACGACCATCCTGGATCCTCGCGAAGATTTCTCGGAAGCCATGCAGCTGCAGGTTCTCGAGGGACCGCTTCCGCCCGTGTTTCGGGAACGCCCGCTTAACGACGCCGAGCCGCTCGACACAGACCGCGGCCCCACGGCCGTCCCCGGGTTCAGCCCGGACCCGCTGCGCGGACAGCCGGAGAGCGCAGAGAACACACCGAGCACGGGGGCCTCGGACAAGCCCGAAAACCCGGCGGCCGCGGAGGCCACCAAGTCGGCGTCCCCGCTGATCCTCCCGGACTCTGCCGGCAACATCACCGCCGACCAGGACACAGAGGCCGACATTTGTGAGGAGCCCTCCGAGGCTGAGGTCCAGGCGAACACCGACGCCAACATGTCCGGCACACGCCCGGCCCCGTCGCCACTGGACGTCGCGGCGGGCGGAGCCAAGCCGACGCCGAAGCCCTCCATGATGGCACCGCGCCGGAAGCTGCGCTCCCGTTACGTTCCGCTCCCTGAGGAAGTGTGGACGTCCGCGGGCTTCCAGACGCCTTTTGACGTGGGGCAGCAGTACGCGACGTGGTGGTACGACAACGCCGCCTCATCAGAGCAGCGCGACAAGGCCCACATGCTCTCCGGCGGCGGGCTCCCGCCTGAGATCGACAGGCCGCTGCTCCAGTTCGCCTGCGAAACGCTGCACGAGTACACCCTCACAGAGCACCAGCGGGTGAATCTGCGTGACGGATTCCATTCCGGCATCCGCGGGGTACTCATCAACATCCGCAGCCGGTAGCCCGGAGCAGGGCGAGGCGAAGGAGTTAGTCCTTCTTCTCCTCGCCCGCTGCCCCGCCAGCTGCTTCGGCGTCCGCCTCAGGAAGCTCGGCGGCTGGTTCCTTTTCCCCTGCCTCGAGCTCCGTTCCGGCGGCACCGCCCGTGGACATGGACGCGCGGATCTCCGCCAAACGGTTGGAAGCGGCGACGTCCGTGCCCGCCGACTCGATCTCCGCGATGCGGTCGGTCATGGACCCCTTCGCCAGCTCCTGGGCACCGAGCGCCGTGGCGTAGCGGCGCTCGATCTTGTCGCGCACCCCGTCGAGGGTGGGAACGTTGTCGTTGCCCCCGAACTGGTTAAGGGTGTCCATGGTGGCGGCCGTCTGCTCCTGCATTTTGGCCTGGTTGAGCTGCGACTCGAGCTGAGACACCTGGTTGAGCTGCTCCTGGAGGCGTGCCTCGGACTGCTTCTGCTTCTGCTGTGCCTCCGTCGCGGCCTGCTCGGCCGCGGCGTAGGCCTGCTTGGTCTGCTCAAGTTCCTGCTCCACGGAGACGAGCTGGGCCGCGATGACCTCGGCGGTCTCGTTGAATCCCCGCGCCTTCTCTGCGTCACCCTCCGCGCTCGCCTTGTCTGCTGCCTGGAGCGCCGTGCGCGCCTTGGTCTGCAGGTCCTCCTGGGAGGAGATGAGCCGCTCCAGCTTCATCTGCAGCTGGTTGCGGTTGCCGATAATGTTCGCGGCGTGCTGGCTCAGCTCCGCGTGCTGCTTCTTCGCTCCGGCCACCGCCTGTTGGATCTGGACCTTCGGGTCGGCGTTCTCATCAATCTTGGTATCGAACGACTGCATCAGGTACTTCCAACCCTTGCTGAACGGGTTTGCCATGGTTCATCGATCCTTTCATCGGGTGCTAAGCACCGCCGAGTCTACGCAAAAAGCGCACCCACCCGGGGAGGGTGAGTGCGCTTGTGGTGCCTAGTCGGCGGGCGGGTCTACTTAGTCCTGCTGGTTGTTCTGCTCCGCGATCTGGCGGCGGACGTCGTCCATATCGAGCGCCTTGACCTGGCCGACCAGGTCCTCGAAAGCGGCCGGCGGCAGAGCACCCGACTGGCGGAATACCATGATGCCGTCACGGAAGGCCATCAGAGTCGGGATGGCCTGGATCTCAAGGGCGGCCGTGATCTGCGGGTTTGCCTCGGTGTCGAGCTTGGCAAAGGTGGCGTCGGGGTGAGCCTCGGACGTCTTTTCATAGGTCGGGGCGAAAGCCTTGCAGGGTCCGCACCAGTCAGCCCACGCGTCGACGAAAACCGTCCCCTCCGCGCTAACGGTCTGCTCGAAGGTGTCCTCTGTAACGTCGATGGTTGCCATTAGGTAAAACTCCTCATCTTTGGTTTCTTGGGAATCAATCGCTTCCAGTAGTTTCCAACCCTAGCAACGCTCTCACTATTCCCCGCTACCATGGCGCCTATGGTAAGCGGGCGACCCGCCTGCGCAATACAAAGACAAAAGTACGAGAGAGGACATCACAATGACTGTTCGCCAGTTCACCGTTGAGGGCATGACCTGCACCCACTGCGAGGCCAGCGTCAAGGAGGAGGTGTCGGCCATCGCCGGCGTCACCGATGTGTCCGTGGACCACACAACCGGCGCCCTTGAGGTCTCCGGGGACGGCTTCTCCGCGGAAGAGGTGGCTAAGGCCGTGCACGAGGCCGGTTACTCCCTGAAGTAAACCTGGTTTCATACCCCCTAGGGGTATAGTGTGGTGGTATGATCGCACCGAACTTGCAGCACATCGAGCTCGGCGTGACAGGTATGACCTGCACGTCGTGCTCATAGCGCGTGCAGCGCAAACTGAACAAGCTCGACGGCGTCGAAGCCGCTGTGAACTTCTCCACCGAGACGGCGACGGTGGACTACGACCCCGGTGTGACCGCGCCCGACGAACTCATTGAGGCGATCCGCGGGGCCGGGTACGACGCGTTCGCCATGGCGCCTCCGGGAGGAGACGAGCGCGAGGAGGGGGCGTCGGCAAGCGATGCCCTCGATTCCGCGCGCGAGCGCACAGCCGAGAGCCTGAAAAACACCGTGATCTGGTGCGCGTTGGTCTCGCTGCCGGTGTTGCTGGTGTCCATGGTCCCGGCCTGGCAGTTCATGAACTGGCAGTGGGCCGCGCTCGCCGCGACCACGCTGGTGTACTTCGCCGGCGGAGCGGTGTTCCACCGCAACACGATCACGAACCTGCGCCACGGGGCGACCACGATGGACACGCTGATCACGCTCGGCACCGCCGCCGCATACCTGTGGTCCATCTGGGCCCTGTTCTTCGGCACCGCCGGCGAGCCCGGCATGGTGATGGAGATGAGCCTTGCGCCCGGCCACCACGCGAGCGACGAAATCTACCTCGAAACCGTCTGCGTGGTTATCACGTTCCTCCTGCTCGGGAGGTGGTTCGAAGTGCGGGCGAAGGGCCAGTCGTCCCAGGCGCTGCGCGACCTTCTCACCCTCGGCGCCAAAGAGGCCTCCGTGCTTCGCGACGGCACCGAGGTGCGCATCCCCACCAGCCAGCTCGTCGTGGGGGATGAGTTCGTGGTTCGCCCCGGCGAGAAGATCCCCACGGACGGTATCGTCGTCGCCGGTCATTCCGCCGTGGACGAGTCGATGCTCACCGGGGAGTCCGTCCCCGTCGAGGTTTCCGACGGCTCGGTAGTCACCGGCGCGACTCTGAACACCTCCGGGCGCCTCGTCGCCCGGGCGACCCGCGTGGGCTCCGACACCACGCTGTCCCAGATGGCCCGGCTGGTCCGGGACGCCCAGGCTGGCGAGGCCCCCGTGGAGCGTCTCGTCGACCGCATCTCGGCCGTCTTCGTCCCCGCGGTCATCGCGATCTCCGTTCTCTCACTCGTCGGCCATTTCCTCGCCGGGCACGACACCGTCACGGCGTTCACGGCCGCGGTGGCGGTGCTCATCATCGCGTGCCCTTGCGCCCTAGGCCTGGCAACCCCCACGGCGATCCTGGTGGGCACGGGCCGTGGCGCCCATCTGGGGCTCCTTATCAAGGGCCCGGAAATGCTCGAATCGACCCGCCAGGTGGGCACCATCGTGATGGACAAGACCGGCACCATCACCTCCGGCGACATGGGCGTGGTCGGCGTCGCGGCCGCCCGCGGCTGGGAGACCGACCGCGTGCTCGAGCTGGCCGCGGCGGCCGAGGCGGGGTCCGAGCACCCCATCGCCGAGGCGATTGTCCGCGCCGCGCCGACCGCGCCGCAGGCCAGCTCCTTCCGCAACGAACCCGGCCTCGGGGTGAGCGCGCTTGTCGACGCCCACCAGGTGCGCGTCGGCCGCCCGCCCAGCGACGTGGGCGAGCTCGGGGAGCTGGAAACCGTGTTCGCGTCCGCACAGGAAGACGGCACGACTCCCGTGGTCGTGGAGGTCGACGGGGACGTGGTGGGCGTCATCTCCGTCCGGGATACCGTGAAAGAATCGTCGGCCGCCGCTGTAGCCCAGCTCCGCGGCCTGGGGCTGGAGCCGGTGATGCTGACCGGCGACAACTCCGGCGCCGCCCTCGCCGTGGCCGAGGAAGTGGGCATCGACCCCGCCAACGTCACCGCCGGTGTCATGCCTGAGGGCAAGGTCGATGTGGTCAAGCGCCTGCAGGGCGAGGGCCGCAACGTGGCGATGGTCGGCGACGGGGTCAACGACGCCGCCGCGCTGGCGCAGGCCGACCTAGGCCTGGCGATGGGCACCGGCACCGACGTCGCCATCGAGGCCTCCGACATCACCCTGATAAACACCTCGCTCGGTGCCGTGGTCGACGCCATCCGGCTGTCCCGGCGCACATTGCGCACCATCAAGGGCAACCTTTTCTGGGCCTTCGCCTACAACGCGCTGCTCATTCCCGTCGCGGCAGTCGGCCTGCTCAACCCCATGCTCGCCGGCATCGCCATGGCGTTTTCCTCCGTGTTCGTCGTCATGAACTCGCTGCGTCTGCGCCGTTTCGCCCCTGTATCGGGGAAGTAATAGGTGACCGACAATGACGGTGTAGCATTTCCAGCTGTGACCCAGTCAACACCAGATACCCTCCACGGTGCACCGGACCAGGGCCTGACCCGCACCGAGCGCCTCGACCGCTTGCCGGTGACACGCAAACACCGCCGCCTCCTCGTCGGCTCCGGCATCGGCTGGGCGCTCGACGCGATGGACATCGGGCTCGTCTCCTTCATCATCGCCGCCCTAGCGGTGCACTGGGAGCTGGACAAATCCACTACCTCATGGATCGCTTCCATCGGATTCGTCGGCATGGCCATCGGCGCCTCCCTGGGCGGATTGCTGGCCGACAAGCTCGGGCGGCGCCAGGTATTCGCCGCCACGTTGCTCATCTACGGCATCGCCACCGGGGCATCGGCCCTGGTGACCTCCGTGGGTGTGCTCATGGTGTTCCGCTTTATCGTCGGCCTCGGGCTGGGCGCGGAACTGCCCGTGGCCTCCACGCTGGTGAGCGAATTCTCCCCCCGGCGCGTGCGCGGACGCATGGTCGTCCTGCTCGAGGCCTTCTGGGCGGTCGGGTGGATCGCCGCAGCCGTCATCGGGACCTTCGTTGTGGCTCAGAGCGACAACGGCTGGCGCTGGGGCCTGGCGCTCGGGGCCGTGCCCGCCGTCTACGCCATCGTCGTCCGCCTATCCCTGCCCGAGTCCGTGCGTTTCCTCGAATCCAAGGGGCGCCACGACGAGGCCGAGGCGATCGTCCAGTCCTTCGAGGCAGAGGTCCACCCCCTGGAGGTCGATGCCCTCCCCCACGAGGAGCCCGAGGAATTCACGGGTGGCATCTGGGGCAAGGAGCTGCGCGGTCGTACGCTGTCTTTCTGGATAGTCTGGTTCTGCGTCTCGCTGGCCTACTACGGGGCGTTTATCTGGATCCCGTCGCTTCTGGTGAGCCAGGGGTTCACCCTGGTGAAGTCCTTCACCTTCACCTTGATCATCACACTTGCCCAGCTTCCGGGCTACGCGGCGGCGGCCTGGCTGATCGAGGTGTGGGGGCGCCGCAAGACCCTGTCGGTCTTCCTCGCCGGGTCGGCCGTAGCCGCCCTGCTCTACGGCTTGGCGTCGGCCGAGTGGCAGATCATCGCCGCGGGCTGCCTCCTGTCGTTTTTCAACCTGGGCGCCTGGGGCGCACTGTACGCCATCGGGCCGGAGCTTTACCCCACCGAGATCAGGGCTACCGGGACCGGCGCGGGCGCGGCGTTCGGGCGGATCGGCTCCATCCTGGCGCCGCTGCTCGTTCCCCCGGTCCTCGCGTTCGGCGGGACGACGGCTGTGTTCGCCGTCTTCGCCGTGGCCTTTGCGGTCGCGTGCGTGGCCGCGTTCACGCTGCCGGAGCAGCGCGGTCGTGCCCTGAGCTAGTCCGCCCCGGCGTTTAGGCGCCGCGGCCGAAGAGCTGCCGCAGCCTGCGCCCGAAACCGCCGCGGCGCGGGGTTCCCACGACGTCATCAATCGCGTCGATGTCGCGGGGCAGGTTGTAGAGCACCGTCGAGTTCCCGGTATCGGCGACGGTGATGTTGTCGTCGAGGCTGGCGACCGTGCGCGCGCACGGTTCGGATGCGTTGATACGTCGCACGGACATTGATCTCTCCCCTGTTGTCTCTCTGATCAGGGCGCCGAAGTGGCGCGTCTGAAACTGAGAATAGACATCATTTCGTCCGGTGTCACCGCAGGTTAGGCTTTGCTAACCCGGCTAACCCGGCTAGCCGCGCGCCATATTGACAAACCGCGAGTAGTGCAGCTGGTGAGCCACCGGGATCGTGTCAATCGGGCCGCCGCGGTGCTTGGCCACGATGATGTCGGCCTCGCCCGCGCGTTCGTCATCACGGTCCTGGGAGTCCGGGCGGTACAGCAGGAACACCATGTCCGCGTCCTGCTCCAGCGAGCCCGACTCGCGCAGGTCGGCGAGCTGGGGGCGCTTGTCGGTGCGCGCCTCCGGGCCGCGGTTGAGCTGGGAGATGGCGACAACCGGCACCTCGAGCTCCTTGGCCAGGAGCTTGAGCTGGCGGGAGAACTCAGATACCTCCTGCTGCCGGGATTCCACCTTGCGCCCGGAGCTCATGAGCTGGAGGTAGTCCAGCACGATGAGGTCGAGGCCGTGCTGCTGCTTGATTCTGCGCGCCTTGGTGCGGATCTCCATCATGGTCAGGTTCGGAGAGTCATCGATAAACAGCGGGGCGTCCTGGATCTCCGTGAGCCGGGTGGTCAGCTTCTCCCAGTCGTTCTCCTCCATCTGGCCCGAGCGCATGGAGGAAAGCTTGATCTCGGTTTCGGCGGAGAGCATGCGCATGATGATCTCGGAGGCGCTCATTTCCAGGGAGAAGATCACCGAGGTCTTTCCGTGGTTGATGGAGCACGAGCGCATGAAGTCGAGCGCCAGGGTGGACTTGCCCACACCGGGTCGCGCCGCGATGATCACCATCTGCCCCGCGTGCAGCCCGTTGGTCAGGCGGTCGAGGTCGAGGAAGCCGGTGGGCACGCCCTTTTCGAGACCGCCGCCGCTGGCGATCGCCGTCAGCTCGTCGATCGTCGGCTTGAGCAGGTCGGAGAGCACGCGGTAATCGTCGCCGCTCTGCTTCTTAGACACCTTGAAGACTTCCTGCTGGGCCCTGTCCACCAGGGCTTCGATCTCCATGCCGTCCTCACCCTCGTAGCCAAGCTGGACGACGTTTGTCCCGGCGTTGACCAGCTGGCGCAGCAGGGACTTCTCCGTGACAATCTCCGCGTAGTAGCGCGCGTTCGCGGCCGTCGGGACCTCAGAGATCAGCGTGTGCAGGTAGGGGGCGCCGCCGACTCTCTCTAGCTGGTTCAACCGGTCGAGGCGGCCGGCGACGATAAGGACGTCAATATCGGAGCCGCTCGCATACAAGTCCACGATCGCACCGAAGATGAGCTGGTGGGCCGGGAAATAAAAATCCTCGGCGCTGAGCTCATCAATAACGTCGACAACGGTATCCGGGCTGAGCAGCATCGCGCCGATCACGCCGCGCTCCGCGCGCTCGTCGTGGGGCGGCTGCCGGTATTCCGTCAGATCGGAGCGGGAGCGGTTGAAGTTCGACCGCCCCTCCTCGACGGGCTCGGGCGGCAGCACAAAATCAGCCGAGTCGTCGAAACTCGTCGCGTGACTGCCCTGGGCCATCTCGCACCATCCCTCCCGCTTGACGTTTCGGTCATGATCCTACAGCGCCGCGGACCATTCCGGGACATCCGGACGGAAGTTATCCACAGGGCCTGTGCACAAAGGGGACGTTGTGCAGGGGGCTGCACACATCCGTGTGCACTACCTGTGGATAACGTGGGGACAATTGGCCCGCGTGGGCTCACGCTTTCCAGCAAAGCGCCTCGTCAAGACGATTATATTCAGATGTCCCCCGTGGGCGATAGCCGTGCATAACTCTCTCACCTCACGGTTTGACTCTTCCGGCCGGGGGAGATACGGGGTTCCGGGGGGCGTCGACAAGCGCCTGCTCCCTCGAAGTTATCCACAGGGTGAGGAAAATGCTCAGGACTATTGAAAACCGCTTCCACCTGGGATTTCGCCGTACGGTCGGGGACGAACACCCCACGCGAGACGTAAGGAGCACACTTGAAAGCCGTACGACACATCGGATACCACACCTTCCCCGAGATTAAGGAAGTAGACAAACCCACCCCGGGCCCGGGCCAGGTACTGCTCAAGGTAGCCGGCGCGGGCGCCTGCCACTCGGACGTGGCCGTCTTCCACGAGTTCGACGAGGGCATCAACCCGAAGGTCGATCCTGAGTTCACCCTCGGCCACGAAAACTCCGGCTGGGTGGAGGAGGTCGGCGAGGGCGTCAACGGGATCGAAGTCGGGGCCGCCTACCTCGTCTACGGCCCCGTCGGCTGCGGCGTCTGCCGCGCGTGCAGCCGCGGGCAGGACACCTACTGCGAGAACGCGGACAAGCTCGACTACGCCGCAATCGGCCTCGGGTTAGACGGCGGGATGGCCGAATACGTGGTGGTCCCCGCGCGCAACCTCGTCCCGCTGGGCGACGCCGACCCGGTGAGCGCCGCCCCACTCGCGGACGCCGGCTTGACCCCCTACCACGCCATCAAGCTCGCGCTCCCCACCCTCAACGGCGGCGGGAAATTCGCCCTGGTTATCGGCCTCGGAGGCCTCGGGATCATCGGCGTACAGATTCTCAACGCCCTGACCGGGGCCACCATCATCGCCACCGACATGAAGGAAGACGCGATGGCGGAGGCCGAGAAGCTCGGCGCGATCACCGTCGCGGGCGGCGAGGGCCAAGTGGAGTGCATCCGGGAGATCACCGGCGGCAGGGGCGTCGACGCGGTTTTCGATTTCGTCGGCGTGGGCGCCACCGTGGGCACCGCAATGAAGTCCGTCGCCCGCCAGGGCCGCGTCACCATCGTCGGCCTGGGCAACCTCTCCCCCTACGAATGGGCGTTTTTGACCACCCCGTATGAGGCCGAGCTGGTGAACACCTACTGGGGCACCATCGAGGAGCTCCACGAGGTGGTCGACATGTACAAGGCCGGCCAGATCGTGCCCCCGGTGACCACCTTCCCGCTGGATCAGGCGCTCGACGCCTACCAGCAGCTTGTCGACGGCGCCATCTCCGGCCGCGCGGTCGTCGTCCCACACGGCAAGTAGGTCTCGAGTGCCGCTAGGCTTGGAGCGTGTTCGTTGACAAGATTAGCGTCGACGCGCACGTGGGCGGGTACCTCGCGGATCTGCCCGTGGTGCGCTCGCTCGTCGCCTCCCCGCTAGAACTCACCCGACCCATCACGGCGATCAGCGGGGAGAACGGCTCCGGCAAGTCCACTCTCGTCGAGGCGATCGCGGTCGCTGCCGGGGCGAACCCCGAGGGCGGGTCGCGCAATGCGCGGTTCAGCTCCGTGGAGGATCCCGTCTCCGACCTGTGGCGCGCACTCGCCCTGCGCCGACCGCGCAACCCCCGCGACGTATTTTTTCTGCGCGGGGAAACCTATTCGGGCCTCGCGGGCTATTACGAAACCCTTGTCGACGAACCCTTCGCCAACCTGAACCAACTCAGTCACGGCCAGGGGTTGTTGCGCATCCTGCGGGAGAGGCTGAGCCCCGAGACGCTGGTGCTTCTCGACGAACCGGAGGACGGCCTGTCCGTTTTCGCGCAGCTCGAACTTCTGGGCATTCTGTGGCACCTGGCTGGTCGCGGTGCCCAGGTCATCATGTCGACACACTCCCCGGTGCTGCTCGGGATACCAGGGGCGCAGCTGTTCGAGATGACCGGCGACGGTTTGTCACCCGTGATGTACGACGAGTCTGAGGCAGTGCGGGCGTGGGAGGATTTCACCTCCGACCCGCGGGGAACCGCCGATTACCTGGTCCAGCAATGACGTTCATCACTGCACTCAGCGTGCGCGAACGCCCACGCGCCGAGCCGTGGGTGCGCGACGTCCCGGCTGTGGCGCACCTTCTGGCCCGCGGCCGCCTCGAGTTGGCGCACCCCGTCACCGTCATCACCGGCGACAACGGCGTGGGGAAGTCAACCTTGTTGCACGCCATCGCCCGCGGGTACGGGTTCAACACCGCCGGCGGCGCATACAGGATTGAAACGGCTGGCTTCCCGGACCCGTTGTTTCACACTGTGCGGGTGGAAACGGGCCCGCGCGCTAAGCAGGGCTACTTCCTTCGCGCGGAAAAGCACTTCGACCACGCCACGGAGCTGGGCGATGACGGTCCCAATGCGCATAATCTCCACCACATGTCCCACGGGGAATCCGTGATGACACTGGTGGAGACGTTCGTACCTGACGGCGTGTACCTGCTCGACGAGCCGGAGTCGGGGCTATCGGCAGTGCGGCAGATGGCGCTGCTCGCGATGCTGCACCGGCTTAGCCAGCGGGGAGCGCAAATCATCATGGTGACCCACTCGCCGATTCTCCTCGCCATTCCCGGAGCTCACATTGTGGAGATCACCCAGGACGCGCTGAGCACCGCGATAGATCTGGAAAGCACCCTCGCCTACCGGGCCATGCGCGATTGGCTGGAGGACCCCGCGGGCGTGGCCCGGTTCATGATCGAGGTGACCGATCCAGAGCGCTAGCCCGATCGGTTCTTTCCCACTCCCCTGGCCGCGAGCCACCCGCCGGCTACGAAGGAGACCAGCGCCGTGAGGTAGGACACCGCACCCCACGCGAACACGATCGCGAGAATCCCGGCGGCGACGAGAATCACCCCGAGGATAATGTCCTGTGTGCCGGTGGTGTTGTCGTGCCTGCCGCTGGATTGTTGCATGACCGTTAGTCTCACCGAATGCATAATCGACTGCAACTCGGAAATGGATTAGGTGCCCGGCGCGTGCTCATGACACAGCGCGGGCCCCACTCCTCACAAGTGGGGCCCGCGCCGGATGCTGTTGTCGTTGGACCGCGGTGCGCGGTCGCCGTCAAGCGGTGTGTTACGCGCTGACGACCTGGAAGTTCACCTTGCCCTCCACGTCATCGTGGAGGTTGACCTTGACCTGGTATCCGCCGGTCTTGGTCACGAGACCCTTCGGCACGTCGATGCGACGCTTGTCCAGGGTCGGGCCGCCGGCCGCCTTGACGGCGTCGGCGATGTCTGCAGCCTGCACGGAGCCGAACAGCTTGCCTGCCTCGGAAGTGCGGACTTTGACCTGCACGCCGGTGAGCTGGTCGAGCTGGTCGCGCAGCTCCTTGGCGTGGTCGAGGTCGCGCACCTGACGCTCAGCCTGTGCGCGCTTGATATCTTCGATCTGCTTCTCTGCGCCGCGGGTGGCCGGGATTGCGAGCCCGCGCGGGAGCAGGAAGTTGCGTCCGTAGCCACCCTTGACCTCGACGATATCGCCGGGCTCGCCAAGGTTGTCAACGGCAGCGGTGAGGATCAGTTTCATGAATCCTAACCTTCCTAGAGTTGAAAAATGGTGATGTGTAAACGGGGTTCAAGCGTTTAGAACGGGGGCTCGTCATCCATCCCGCCGAAGCCGCCGGCCGGCGGCGCGGAGTTCCACGGATCATTCTGCGGCTGCTGGTTGCCGCCCCGGTTGGCCGGAGCCTGCTGGCCGGGGTTCCCACCGGAGTACCCACCCTGGTTCCCGCCGCCGTAGCCGCCCTGGTTGCCTCCGCCCTGGTTGCCGCCGTAGCTTCCGGAGCCGCCCTCACGCGGGGTCCGGGAAACGTTGGCTGTCGCGTACTTCAGGGAGGGGCCGACCTCGTCGACTTCGACTTCGAACACCGTGCGGTTCTCACCTTCGCGGGTTTGGTAGGAGCGTTGCTTCAGGCGGCCGTTGACAATCACGCGCATCCCCTTGCTCAGGGATTCCGCGACGTTCTCGGCGGCTTGGCGCCAGACGTTGCAGGTCAAGAACAGGGCTTCGCCGTCCTCCCACTGGTTGGTGTCACGGTTAAACGTGCGCGGGGTGGAGGCGATGCGGAAATTTGCCACTGCGGCACCGCTGGGGGTGAAACGCAGTTCCGGGTCGGCGACAAGGTTGCCGACAACGGTGATGGGGGTGTCTCCCTGTGCCATGTTCGTTGAGCCTTTCGAAGAAGTGGTCCGTTGTGGTAACGAGCCTATCCGCTCTTACTTGTCGGTGCGGAGAACCTTGGTGCGGAGAACGCCTTCGTTCAGGTTCAGGACGCGGTCAAGCTCAGCGACGGTCTCTGCGGCGCAATCAAGGTTGATCACCGCGTAGATGCCCTCTTCCTTCTTGTTGATCGGGTAGGCAAGACGGCGCTTACCCCACACATCAACCTTCTCTACCGTGCCGTTGTCCTTGCGGACGGTCTCCAGGAACTTATCCAGGGACGGGGCAACGGTGCGTTCATCCTGCTGCGGATCGAGGATAATCATTACTTCGTAGTGACGCACGGACCTCATCACCTCCTATGGTCTGTTAATGGTTTCGGCCACCGCCGGTCGGCGATGGCAGGAGGGTCGTTGCGTCAAGCAACCCCACCAGCCTACAACACGCAGGTGGTGGGGCAAAATGCTTGTCGACGTCCGCACGCCGGCGGGCGGCGTCCTAGCGGTCGACCTCAGTCACGGTGCCGTCGGGGCGGATGTCGATCTCGATGTCCTGGAACTCGATCTCGTAGTACCCGTCGTCATCCCACTCCACGGAGACCCCGGCCTCGTTGTTGTTGGCGGCCTCGAGGGCGCGCTCGACGTCGGCTTCGGTCACGCCTTTGTCGGCAAGCTCGTTGCGCGCCTCGTCGGTGTATCCGCTTACCGACGCCGGAAGCTGTGCGGCCTGCTTCTCCTCGCGCTGGTCCGTTGGCTGTGCCGCCACGTCCTGGTCTCCCGCGTCCTGAGATTCAGTGACTGTCACGGTTTCCGGAGTTGCCGTTTCCGTTTCGGTTCCGCAGGCGGCCAGAGTACTCATGGCGGCGGCGGCGACCATTGCGGCGGCGGGCATTTTCGAGATCTTCATGTGTCCTCTTTCGTTGTTCGGGCACGTACTCAACCCACCTAATGTGTGAAACTCAGGAAATACCAGGGTTGGGTGCCGCCACGAACACCGCGAGAATCACCGGGATCACGGTAACGAAGAAGAAGGCCGCGATCCCCAGACCCACGGCCAACCCCGTCCGGCGCCACCGCGCCACCGCAAGGAATGCGGCTGCAATCAGCGCGAAACCGATGATGATGGAGCCGATCCCGATGATCGTCGGTCCCGTCACGGCTGAGCTCCGGTTGCTCGCCACTGCTCGGGCCGGGTCAACAGGGGGTCGAACCCGTTGTGCGCCTCGAGCACCTTATCGCGACGCCGCCCCAGCATCTGCGCGACGACGAGCACCATCATCGCGATAATGAAGCCGTCGCGGGCGATGACGACGACGTTGAGGAACTCCCCGGGCAACCCCTTGTTCTCCGTCCCCAGCATGTGCCACATGAGGATGGGCCAGACGAGCATGTCCACGGTCATCCACGTCGCCAGCAGACGCCAGTGGGGCAGCGCGAGAACCGCGGGAATCACGAGCCAGAGGGAGTACTGCGGGCTCCACACCTTGTTGAAAAGCAGGAAGAACGCGACCGTGAGAAATAGGATCTCGGCCACCCGCGGGTCGCGCGGGGCGATTAGGCCGATCACCGCGGTGAACGCGCACCCTGCGATAAACAGCAGAAGCGTCACAGTGTTCAGAATCTCCGGAGTGCCCCCGCCCGAGTCGAACCCAGTCCACCCGAACGCGCGGGAGGCCACCGCGTAAATGGTTGTCCATTCCCACGATCGTTCGGTGTTCAGGCGTTGGAACTCCGACCACGCCTCGGGGGAGCGGAGATACACGGGGAGATTGACTGCCACCCACGTCACCACGGCCGCGGCCACCATGGTGAGCAATGGCTCCCACCGCTTCGTCCTGATCGCCAGAACGAGGTAGGCGCCGAGCGCGAACAGCGGCCACAGCTTGAAGGCTGTCCCGAGACCGATGAGCGCGCCGGCGAGCGCGAACCTCTCGTTGCGCGCGGCCAGCAGCGCGGCCACGAGGAAGAAAACCGAGGGAATGTCCCAGTTGGTGAACGCGTGCATGATGACCAGGGGTGAGGCCGCCACGAGCAGTGTGTCCCAGATCCGGTTACCGGCGAGTTCCGCGACCATGCGCGCGGTGATGACCCACAGCACCGCCATCACCAGCGCGGTGAGGTAGAAGTACCAGCCCGGCTCCGGCAGCAACGCGTCCACCAGGAAATACGTGTTGCGGGCAATAAACCCCATCACGTTCTGGAAGATGCCGGCCAGCACCGGGTACTCCATGTAGCGGGTGAGGCCTCCCTCAACCCAGGAGTAGTCGTAGGCGAACCCGGGCTGGTCCAAGCCGCGGCCGCTGTAGAGCGGAACGATGTCGTTGTAGCAAAACGACGTGTACTGGCGGTTGCCGCCCCAGTTCAGCTGAAGGACTCCGCTTTCATCGGGCGTGCCTCCGGCGCAGTTCGCCTTGGCTAGGGCGCCGAGGCCCAGGAAAACCCACGCGACCGCCACGATGGCCCGCAGGGGGGACCAGAAGCGGGATTGGCCGATCGGCGCGAAACGGCCCATCGGCCCCCCGAGGAAATTCACCCACCCGAAAGCGAGTGGTTCGGTCCGGCCAGGCTGCACGCGGTCATCCGGGTGAGCCCACCTGGCACGGCCGGCCGGGGTCGTCGTCTGGCTCGAGTTCTTCACGCCTTGACGCTACCCCAGAACGTCGTTCAGAAAGTCCTGCACCGGGTCGGGCACCGTCGGCGCGGGGACCGGCGCGGGCGCCGGCGCCGGGGCGGGTGGAGGAGCCGGCGCGGGGGCCGGTGCCGGGGCGGGAGCCGGGGTGCTGGCCGCGCCCCCGTCGGTGCCCGTGCCGGTGTTGGATCCGGTGCCGGAGCTGTAACCGCCACCGTATCCGTACCCGTTGCCACTTCCGTAGCCCGTGGAGTACCCGCCGGACCAACTCGACCCGCCCAGCCCGCTGCCGCCACTGTAGGGATTGATACCCCAGTAGACGGGTGTTGCGGTGGGGAAGTCGATCACCTCCTTGCCCTGGTGGGCGGAGTCCATCACGTCTTTCCAGATCTTGGCCGGTGTCGCGGAGCCGTACATGTTCCCGCCCCACTCGTTGAAGATGGCTGACGTATTGTCCGCTGTTCCCACCCACACGGCGGTAGCCAACTGCGGGGTGGCGCCGACCATCCACGCATCCTTGTTGTTGCCGGTGTCGCCGAGCTGAGAGGTGCCCGTCTTGCCTGCTGCGGGGCGGCCGCCGGCGAGGGTGGCGTTGGCGTAGCGCACTACGGTCTGCAGCGCCTCGTTGACGTTGTCCGCGACCTGCTGGGCGACGCCGCGCTCGACGTAGGAGTTGTCCATCTCGAACAGGACCTCGCCCTTGGCGTCCTCGACGTGCTGGACAAAGTACGTCGGGTGGTGCGATCCCCGGTTGGCCAAGGTGGCCATTGCGGTGGCTATGTCCACAACGCGCGATTGGTATTGGCCGAGCACGATGCCCTCGTACGGCTGGCCGCCGTTTTCCCGAAGTGTCTCCGGGATGCCCGGGATCGACCGGGCGACGCCGAGTGCGTGCGCCATGTCTGCGGTGTCCTGGGTGGTGTTGTCCAGCTCGTCTTGGATGCGCAGGAACGCCGTGTTGGAGGACGTTTTAGTCGCGTCCAGCATGGTGATTCTTCCGCTGCCGCCGCCGTCCCAGTTGGTGACGACGTTGTTGCCCGGCAAGGTCACGGGCGAGGCATCGAAGGTGGCGGTCAACGGAATGCCCTGCTGCAGAGCCGCGGCGAGGGCGAAAATCTTGAAGGTGGAGCCCGTCTGCAACCCGGCGTTGGCGTAATCCCAGCCGCTGGCGTCGTCGCCGCCGTAGTAGGCGCGGACGGCACCGGTCTGGGGCTCGATGGACACGAGTGCCGCTCGGGCGTCGTCCTGCAAGGTTGACAGGCGCTGGCGGGACACCCGCTCGGCCTCCGCCTGGATCTGAGCGTCAATGGTGGTGGTGATCTGCAGGCCGCGGTTGGTGACGTCCTCCTCGGTAATGCCGATGGATTTCAGCTCCTCCATGACCTGGTTCTTGATCAGGCCGTTCGCGCCGGTCGCCTCTGTGTACGCGGAGTAGGTCGACGGGTCACGTGTCTCGGGGTACTGGAGGGTGCCGCGCTCCTGCGGCGTCACCTCGCCCATTTCCACGAGACCGTCCATCACGTAGTTCCAGCGGGCCTGCGCCGCGTCGGGGTTGACCCAGGGGTCGAGCTGGCTGGGAAGCTGGATGGACGCGGCCAGCACGCCGGCCTCTTCCACGGTGAGCTCGCTGGCGGGCTTGTCAAAGAAAGCGTGCGCGGCCGCCTCGATGCCGTAGGCATTGCGTCCGAAATAGACGGTGTTGAGGTAGGCGGCGAGAATGTCTTCTTTGTCCCACTGATTGGTCATCTTGATGGAGTAGACGAGCTCTTTCGCCTTGCGCTCGTACGAATGCTCATTACCCACGAGTGCGTTCTTCACGTACTGCTGCGTGATGGTGGAGCCGCCGCCCGCCGACGGGTTGCCGGTGAGCTGGCCTAATGCTGCGCGGGCGAAACCTGTGAAGGAGAAACCCGAGTTTGTCCAGAAGTCGCGGTCCTCTGCCGCCAGCACGGCATTCTGCACGTGCTCCGGGACCTCCTCCAGAGGAATCTGCACCCGGTTTCCCTCCGCCGGGACAGTCCGCGCGAGCTCGGTCACGCCGTCGGAGAAGTAGATGTTGGAAATCTGCGCGGTATCGATCTCCCCGGGCTGGGGGATCTCGGCCCGGGCGTACTGCCA
The DNA here is from genome assembly GCF_900103625.1 of Corynebacterium mycetoides. Lineage (NCBI taxonomy): Bacteria > Bacillati > Actinomycetota > Actinomycetes > Mycobacteriales > Corynebacteriaceae > Corynebacterium > Corynebacterium mycetoides. The sequence goes on from NZ_LT629700.1 coordinate 1,596,713, forward strand.
GGTGAACCAGGTGGCCGGCACTGCTGCGAGGAGGAGGATGAAAAGCACCGCGGCGAGAAGCCATTGCCGGGTGCGGGAGCTCATCTTCGCGGTTGCTTGACTGCGGTTGGAACCTGCACCGGTCTTGCGGGTGCTGCCAGCCACACTCTGTTCATTTTCTGACACGTGAATTCCCTGCGCGCTTCTTACTGGCTAGTGATCGGTAACTTGCTGAAATTGCTTGAGGACAGACTACTGCTTCCGACACAAAATCACACTACTGGTGCAGCTGTGACTTCCCGCAGGAGGTAGTTCCAGCGGCAGTGCGGGCATACCTCTACGACGTGGACCGTAATGGGGCCCACCTCATCAACGAGGCGCCCGATTTCCTCCTCGCTCCGGGCCGTGCCCGAGCGCCTGCCCAGGTTGTCGCCGTAGACCCATGAGACCTCACGCATCGTTTTACCGCAGATGGGACAGGGCCGAGGCGCATCGTGGCCGTGGTACTCCGCCGCCGCCCGCAAGAGGAAGTCGGCGTCGCAGACCTCGTCCACCGGCACCCGGCCGGCGTGAAACTCCCGCAGCAGCGTGCGCCTGAGCCACTCGTGCGAGACTTCCCTGGTGTAAGCGAACACACCGCCGATGATACCGACCGGGGAAAGTGCTAGTGTTTACGGACAGTTAGTTTGCAGAATATAACTCGAGGAACGCATGGCACAGAATGAACCCGCAGACGCAAACCCCTCAGGCTCGCCGGACCCGCACGCCATCGCGCAACGTGTCCGGCCCGCCATGACGAGTTTGTACGTCATGTACTTCCGCAACGCCCACCAGTCCGACCTCACCGGCCCGCAGCTGTCCATCATGACCCGGCTGAAGGACGACGGGCCGTCGCGCATCAACCGGCTCGCCGAGGCCGAGGGCGTACGCATGCCCACCGCGTCCAACACGATCAACCAGTTGGAAAAGCGCGGGCTCGTGCAGCGCATCCGCGACGAGTCGGACCGGCGGGGGGTGAGCGTCGGGATTACCCGGGAGGGCGAGGCGGAGTTGAACCGCGTCGGCGATGAGCGCACGAAGTACCTGGGCGATATGCTGGGCGCCCTTCCCGAGGCAGATCTACAGCGGCTCGACGAGCTGGCGGACATAGTCAACGTCCTGGCAGAAAAATACGTCAACGGGCACAATTCAGGCTCGACCGACTGAGCGGTTAGTATGGGGGTCACCTTTACGTCAATCTAAAGTAACCCGCATGTCACTTCGACCTCTCACTTCGACTACACCATGGGATAACCCCTTGAGCGACCCGCTGCGCGTCACCGCCGCCTGGCACGGGGCTAACGGCGGTTCGAACGACGAAGTGCTTCAGCTCGCGGGCTGGCTAGGCAAATCCGTGCCTTTGGCTGTCCAGGTTGTGGCTCCAGCGACGTGGGCGTCGTCGACACCGGCCACGGGCAAGAAGTTCAAGAAATTGCTCCGCGACCAGTCGGAGGCGTTTGCCGCCACGGCGCGCACCGCGCTCGAAGAGTACGTGGAAGAGGAAATGTGGGCGCTCGAGCCGGCGCGCATGATGGCGTCGACAAGCGAAAGCTCCTCGCTGACCCGAGCCGCGGACGAGTTGGACGCACACATGATTCTTCTCGGGTCTCGGGCGAGGAAGCCGAAGGGGACGCTCCTCGTGTCGTCGCTGGTTGATTCGCTGCTCGAGTCGACCACGAAACCCCTTCTGATCGTGCCGCAGAATCTGAAGCTGTCCAAGAAAGGCGTGACGCGGGTTAACTACATCTTCCCCGGGCGCAACGGTCTCGAGCGCAACGCCGGCCTGTGGGAGGCGACCGCTCTCGCGCGGCGCATCGGTGTGCCGATCCGGCTCATCGCCATCTCGCCAGATACCCTGACCGGCTCTGACCTCGACGCGAGCCTCGACACCCCGAACACGTCCGCCCAATGGTACGAATCCGCGCTCGGGAAGCTCGACCACGCCCGGGACGCCGTCATCGACGCCGCGCACGCCCTCGACCCGCCCGCCGACGACGGACTCGTAGTCGAGGTAGCCGTTGCCGTCGACCACGGCTGGAAGAAGGCCGTGCACTCCGTCAAGTGGAAGAAGGGAGACCTGGCGTGCCTGGCGGTGCGGCCGACAACCCAGCTCAAGTGGGTGTTCGGCAAGGCGCACCCGGGGAAATTCCTGCGCCACGTCCCGGCCCCCGCGCTGATCTTCCCGTACGCGAGTGCCTAGGGTGGGGACCATGCACGACAGCCAGCCCGGGGACCACCCCGAAAACCTCCGCCCCTCGCCCACCGACCGATACAACCGTGTTCCGCCGGAACCGAAATCCTTCGACGACCTCGCCGCCGGTCCCGATCCGGTAGAGGTGGACCGCCGCAACCGGGCGTCGACACGCCAGGCCATCGCCTATGCCGCGGCGACGGTTCTTATCACCTTTGTCGTTGCTTTCGCCATCGCGCTCGCCTCCCGGCTCCAGGGCGGACCGCTCTGCACCCCCGACAGCGGCGCCTGGCTCTGCACCGAAAGCTGGAGGATGTGGTGGGCGATCCTGTCCTCCATTCCGCCCGTCTCGGGGCTATTGGGGTGCGCCGTGATTATGGTGCGCAAACTCAACCGCTACGAGCGCTGGGTGCCGTGGATGGGCGTCTTCTGGCTGCCGCTTGTCCCCTTCACCATGTGGTGGCTCACGGTGACAATCGGCCTCATCGCCGTCGATACCGCCTAGGCGCTCTCGGCCGCTTCCCCCGCCCCAGACCCCGCCCCAGCCCCCGCCGCGGTGCATTCCGCGCAGTAGGGGTTGCGCTCACGGCAGTTCGGGCAACTAAGGTACTGGCTGCGGCAGTGCGGCTCGTTCGCGCAGTTGTGGAAGTCGTTCGTCGCCTCGCCGCAGTGCGCGCAGTGCCCCAGCTGCACGTAATCGGGGTCGTCTGGCGCCCCGAACTCGGTGTGCATGCGCTTGTCGAAGACGTACAGGGAGCCTTCCCACAGGCCGGAGTTGCCGAACTTCTCGCCGTAGCGGACGATTCCGCCGTCGATCTGGTAGACCTCTGTAAACCCCCGGTTGATCATCAGACTGGAGAGGACCTCGCAGCGGATGCCGCCTGTGCAGTATGACACCACGGGCTTGTCCTTCATCCAGTCGTACTTCCCGGATTCCAGCTCCCCGATAAAGTCGTGGGTCGTCTCCACGTCAGGCACCACGGCGTTTCTGAATTTGCCGATTTCGGCCTCGCGGGCGTTGCGTCCGTCGAAGAACACCACCTCGTCTCCCCTGTTGGCCACGAGCGCGTTAACCTGCTCAGGCGAGAGGTGGGTGCCTCCGCCGACGACCCCGTGCTCGTCCACTTTCAGCTCCCCGGGGACACCGAAGGAGACGATCTCCTCGCGCGCCTTGACGCTGAGCTTGGGGAAGTCGTCCTTGCCGCCCTCAGACCACTTGAACTCCATGCCCCGGAAGTACTCCTTGGTCTTCCTGGCGTAGGTTTTGCACGCGTCAATAGGGCCGCCCACCGTGCCATTGATTCCGTCCTTGGACACGACGATGCGGCCGTGAAGGCCCAGCCCCTCGCACAAGTCCCGCTGCCACAGCCGGACAGCGTCCGGATCCGCGATGGGCTGGAACTTGTAGTACAGGAGGATCTTGCTCGTCATACCCTGATCCTAGGGCATGGTGCGAGCTAGTCCTTCAGCCCTACTTGTCGTAGGTGTAGAAGCCCTGCCCGGACTCGACGCCGATGTGGCCCGCGGCGATCATTTCCTCGAGGATGGAGGAGAACTTGTCCTGCCACTCCTCCTTGTTCCCCTGTGCCTGGCCCACGGCGAGAACCGTGCGCAGGCCGACGATGTCCATGATCTCGAACGGGCCCCTGGGCGATCCCGTGGAGTTGCGCCAGTCCCGGTCGATGTCGGCCGGCTCGGCGATCTCGTTGGCCAGCAGGTACTGGCCAGCCTTCAGCCACGGCACGAGAAGGGTGTTGAGGATGTAACCGGGCTGCTCCTTCTTCAGCTTCACGGGCACCATGCCGATCCGCTCAGCGAAGTCGAAGAGGACGTCCACATACTTCAGGTCCGTGCCGGCGTGAGGCATGATCTCGGCCGTGTTCTGGATCCAGATGTTGTTGGCGAAGTGAAGCGCCAGGAACCGCTCCGGAGAGGAAACGGCGTCCGCGAACTCGCTGGGGAGAAGTGTCGAGGTGTTGGTGGCGAAGATGGTCGCATCCGACGCCGCCGCGCTGGCGCGCCCGAGCACGTCTCGCTTGATGTCGATGTTTTCGGGCACAGCCTCAATGATGAGGTCTGCCCCGCGCACGGCCTCCTCGAGGTCGGTGGTCTGGGTCAGGCGTGCGCGACCCTCGGTCATCGACTCCTCAGTGGCGTCGTCGAGGTCGGCCACAATCCGGGCGCCGAAGGCGTCGAAGCGCTTCGCCGCCGCCGCGAGGGCATCATCGTTGATGTCCCAGGAGACGACGTTGAATCCGCGGAAAGCTGTAACGAGTGCGATCTGTGCGCCGAGAACGCCGGCGCCGAGTACTGTAACGTTTTTGATGTCCATGCCTGAAATGGTACTCCTCTTTTTCATTTATAGCTGACGGGACGCAAACGTGATCGCGTACCGCGTACCCGCCACCTCTCCGCCCTGCTCAGCCGCCCCGCGGACGATTTCCTCGCGGCTCGCGTGGTCCGGCAGAACCTCGAGGTACTGCCGGTGCGACCGCAGACTGGAGATACCGCGGGCGATGTCGCGCTCGCTGACCTCCACGCCGCAGGTCGGCTCGGGGTGGTTGGCAATGAGCAGTGTTTTCGCCTGGTGCTTCTCCCCCAGCTCCGGGAAGAGCCACTCGTTGCCCGCATCGCGCGCCGCGTCCACAGTGGCCAGCCCCGCCGCGTGGTGATCCGCCTGGTTGAGCCCCCAAGGCGCCATCACGTCGAAGTTCTGGATGGAAGGCTTCAGCCGGCGGTTGTAGCCGGCGATCGCCTTGCGCAGCTCGAGGCCGTGCTCGAGCAGGCCGTCGGGGAAGTCCAGCAGAGTGAGCTCCCGCACCCCCACCTGATCGCAGGCGTCGCGCTGCTCCTTCGCCCGCACCTGCGCGGTCTGCGCGGGCTCCATCCCCGAGATGCCGGCCTCGCCGTGGGTGAGCAGAAGGTAGTTGACCTCTATCCCCTCACTCGCCCACTTTGCGACGGCCACCGACGCGCCGTACTCCATGTCATCGGGGTGGGCGACGACGGCAAGGACGGTGTCTTCGGGGGTGAACTCTAGTTTCATGGGCCCGAGCCTACCCATTTCCGCGCCTATTTCTTGTGGTAGAGCGCCTTCTTCCAGTACTTCGGCTCGGAGGTGACCAGCACACCGAGGTTGCGGAAGATGCCTTCGTCCACGGACCCGAGGATGGTGGTGGTGTGCGCGTCGCAGCCGCGAAGCTGCGGCAGCTGCTCCAGCGCGCGGGCGGCGTCGGGGTTGCGGGCGGCCGAGGCGGACAGGGCGATCAGCACTTCGTCCGTGTGCAGGCGCGGGTTGGCAGAGCCGAGATAGGTGGTCTTGAGCGACTGGATCGGCTCGATCGAGTCCGGCGAGAGCAGGTGGACGTCGTCGTCGATGTGGGCCAGCTTTTTGAGTGCATTGAGCAGCACCGCGGCGGACGGGCCGAGCAGGTCCGACGTCTTGCCCGTGACGATCTCCCCGCTGGGTAGCTCCAGCGCGGCACCGGGGTTGCCCGTCGCCTCCGCCACCTCGAGCGCCGGCGCCACCACGGTGCGCATGGACACCGTGCACTCCGCTTTGCGCATCACGTTGGAGATGCGGTCGGAGAAGGTCGAGTCGCGGTCGGTACGGCGCTCGTCGACAAGCTCTTTGAGGTAGCGGCGGATAATTTCCTGCTCCGCCGCGTGGCGGCAGGCCGCGTCGTCCGAAATGCAGTAGCCCGCCATGTTCACACCCATGTCCGTGGGCGACTGGTACGGCTCCTCCCCGGTCACCTCCTTGAGCAGCGATTTGAGCAGCGGGAAGACCTCGATGTCGCGGTTGTAGCTGGACACCTTCTCCCCGTAGGCCTCGAGGTGGTACTGGTCGATGACGTTGATGTCATCCAGATCCGCGGTAGCGGCCTCGTAGGCGAGGTTGACCGGGTGCGACAGCGGCAGGTTCCAGATGGGAAACGTCTCAAACTTGGCGTAACCGGCGGGGATACCGCGCTTGTGCTCGTGGTAGACCTGCGACAGGCACGTGGCCAGCTTGCCGGAGCCCGGGCCCGGCGCGGTCATGACAATGAGGTCCCGGCTCGTCTCCGCGTACTCGTTGAGCCCGAAACCTTCGTCGGAGACGATCCGCGCCGTGTCGTTCGGGTACCCGGGGATGACCCGGTGGCGCGACACCTTGAGTCCCAGGCGCTCGAGGCGCTCGACGAACGCCTCGGCCGGGGCGTTGCCGGGCTCGAGCTGGGTGACAACCACGTTTTCCACCAGGAAGCCGCGCTCGCGGAATACGTCGACCAGGCGCAGCACGTCGTCCTCGTAGGTGATGCCGAGGTCGGCGCGGACTTTCTGCCGCACGATGTCGGCGGCGTTGACGCACACCATGATCTCGACCTCATCCTTGATGCGCTCCAGCATGGCGATCTTGTTGTCGGGGGTGAAGCCGGGAAGGACGCGGGACGCATGGTGGTCGTCGAAAAGCTTGCCGCCCATCTCCAGGTAGAGCTTCCCTCCGATTTCGGCGCGGCGGGCGCTGATGTGCTCGGACTGCATTTCAATGTACTTCTCGCGGTCGAAGCCTTGTGTGTACGGCATGCGGACGCCTTTCTGTCACGTGAAAGAAATAACGCCTCTTGAGTCTAGCGCGTACACGCGCGAACACCCCTACCCCGCCCGTGTGACATTCGTCGTAGGGCGGGGTGAGGGTGGTTCAATTCCTGCGCGGTCCTTCTTACGCGATGCCGTGCACGTGCTTGAACTCGCGACGCTTCGCGTGCAGGATCGGCTCGGTGTAGCCCGACGGCGACTCGGTGCCCTTGAGGATGAGATCCTTCGCGGCCTGGAAACCGATGGACTGGTCGTAGTCGGCGGCCATGGGCAGGTAGTTCGGGTCACCCGCGTTCTGCTCGTCGACGACCTTGGCCATGCGCTCGAGCGACTCGACAACCTGGTCCTCGGTAACCACGCCGTGGACCAGCCAGTTCGCCAGAATCTGGGAGGAGATGCGCAGGGTGGCGCGGTCCTCCATCAGGTCGACGTTGTGGATGTCCGGGACCTTCGAGCAGCCGACGCCCTGCTCCACCCAGCGCACCACGTACCCCAGGATGGACTGGCAGTTGTTGTCCAGCTCCTCGCGCTTTTCCTCCTCCGTCCAGATGTCGCCCTCGGCGACCGGCACGGTGAGGATGTCGAGCAGGCTCTCGCGGCGGCCGGCGTTGCGCAGCTCCTCCTGGACGGCGAAAACGTCCACCTGGTGGTAGTGGGTGGCGTGCAGGGTGGCGCCCGTCGGCGACGGCACCCACGCGGTGTTCGCTCCTTCCTTCGGCTGGCCGATCTTCTTCTCCAGCATGGCCGCCATGTGTTCGGTCTCGGCCCACATGCCCTTGCCGATCTGGGCGCGGCCCGGCAGGCCGTGTTCGATGCCGGCGTCGACGTTGTTGTTCTCGTAAGCCTGCTTCCACGCTGCGGTCTGCAGGCCGGCCTTGCGGACGAACGGCCCCGCGTACATCGAGGTGTGGATCTCATCGCCCGTGCGGTCGAGGAAGCCGGTGTTGATGAACACCAGGCGATCGGCGGCGGCGTCGATGCAGGCGTCGAGGTTCACCGTGGTGCGGCGCTCCTCATCCATGACGCCGACCTTGACGGTGTACTGCGGCAGGCTGAGGATCTTCTCCACGCGATCGAAGATCTCGTTGGTGAAGGCGACCTCCTCCGGGCCGTGCTGCTTGGGTTTGACGATGTACATCGACCCGGTGCGGGAGTTGCGGTGCGGGTTGTCCTCGCGGATGCCCGGGATCGCGGAGGCGACGGTGATCAGGCCGTCGAGCAGGCCCTCCGGGACCTCCTCGCCGTCGACGAGGATGGCCGGGGTGGTCATGAGGTGGCCGACGTTGCGGCACAGCATCATGGCGCGGCCGTGCAGGCGGACCTCGCCGCCGTCCTTCGCGGTGTAGAAGAGGTCGTCTTCCTGGGTGCGCTCAAACGACTTGTCGCCCTTGGTCACGGTCTCCGAAATATCGCCCTTGTTCAGGCCGAACCAGGTGGCGTACGCGGCGGCCTTGTCGGCGCCGTCGACGGCGGCGGAAGAGTCCTCGAAGTCCATGATCGAGCTCACGGCGGCCTCGAGCACGACGTCCTTGACGTGCGCCTTGTCGCCCTTGCCGACGGGGTGCTCCGGGTCGATCTGGATGAGGATGTGCAGGCCGTTGTTGCGCAGAAGAATCGCCTCGGGGTTGTTCACGTCGCCCTGGTAGCCGACGTATACATCGGGGTTGGCGAGCGCGACCTCGGTGCCGTTGACCGTGGCGGCGAAGGAGCCGCCGGACACCGAGTACTTCTCCACATCGGCGTGGCTGGCACCCTCGAGCGGGACGGCCTTATCCAAGAAGTCGCGCGCCCACGCGATCACCTTGTCGCCGCGCACGGGGTTGTAACCCTTGCCCGGCTCCGCGCCGCCCTCCTCGGAGATGACGTCCGTTCCGTACAGCGCGTCGTACAGCGAGCCGAAGCGGGCGTTCGCCGCGTTAATGGCGAAGCGGGCGTTGGTGATGGGCACCACGAGCTGCGGGCCGGCCACCTCGGAGAACTCCGGGTCGACGTTCTCGGTGCGGATCTGCGTTCCGTGCGGCTGATCCACCATGTAGCCGATCTGGCGGAGGAACTTCTCGTGCTCCGCCGGGTCCGGCTGGCCCGGGTTAGCGCGGTAGTACTCGTCCATCTGGCGCTGCAGGTCGTCGCGGCGCTCGAGCAGCTGCTTGTTCTTCGGCGTGAGATCGGCGAAGTAGCTGGCGGCTTCCTGCCAGAACTTATCTGCGTCGAAGCCAATCTCGGGAAGCAGAGAGTTAGTGACAAAGTCGTACAGCGGTTTAGCCACCTGCAGGCCCGCCACCTCTACGCGTTCGGTGTTGTCCTCGAAACCCGCAAAGGGGGGCTCAGTCGTGGAGGTCATAAAAACTTTATCCTTTCGGTGTTGCTTCCAACGTGTAACTCGAGATTAGTGAGGCCGATCACGGAAGTCACGGGATGGGTGGGTTAGCAACCCTGGATTACCCCCGATGTTTTTGGGTTTAACAGCCCGCTCCCCTGTCGGCGAGGGCTTTCTCCCCCCTGAAAGTTTCCCCCGCAGGGCCTGGCAAAAGGCGCTCTAACTGGAGTTACACGGTAGACCCCGGGCTCGCACTAGGGGGGAATCTTTGCAATATTAACTGATCTGGCCCGCCCCCCCGTGCGAAAACTAACAACGCTCGAGATGTTGACGCAGATCACCCCCGTAGCAATACTGGTAACAATGTCACCCGCCCAGTGTCACAGTTCACAGCAGGCGGGATTGGCAAGCAGACGCACGATTTTCCCATGAAAGGGGCATGCATGACCACCAACACAGGCAAGGTACGTACCGCAGCCGAGATCCAGAAGGACTGGGACGAGAACCCCCGTTGGGCGGGCGTTCAGCGCGACTACACCGCGGAGCAGGTTGAGCAGCTCCAGGGCACCGTCGTCGAGGAGCACACCCTGGCTAAGCGCGGCGCGGAGATCCTGTGGGAGGGCGTCAACCAGGGCGACGGCAAGTACATCCACGCCCTCGGCGCTCTCACCGGTAACCAGGCCGTGCAGCAGGTGCGCGGCGGCCTGAAGGCCATTTACCTCTCCGGCTGGCAGGTCGCAGGTGACGCCAACCTCTCCGGCCACACCTACCCGGACCAGTCCCTGTACCCGGCCAACTCCGTTCCCAACGTTGTCCGCCGCGTCAACAACGCGATGCTGCGCGCCGACGAGATCGCCCGCGTCGAGGGCGACGGCTCCGTCGACAACTGGGTTGTCCCGGTCGTCGCTGACGGCGAGGCCGGCTTCGGCGGCGCTCTGAACGTCTATGAGCTGCAGAAGGCCATGATCGCTGCCGGTGCCGCCGGCACCCACTGGGAGGATCAGCTCGCTTCCGAGAAGAAGTGCGGCCACCTCGGCGGCAAGGTCCTCATCCCGACCCAGCAGCACATCCGCACCCTGACCTCCGCTCGCCTGGCTGCCGACGTCGCCAACACCCCGACCGTCGTCATCGCCCGCACCGACGCTGAGGCAGCTACCCTGATCACCTCCGACGTCGACGAGCGCGACCAGCAGTTCCTGACCGGCGAGAAGTCCGCTGAGGGCTACTACTACGTCAAGAACGGCATCGAGCCCTGCATCGCCCGCGCGAAGAGCTACGCTCCGTACGCCGACCTCATCTGGATGGAGACCGGAACCCCGGACCTCGAGCTGGCCAAGAAGTTCTCCGAGGCGGTCAAGGCTGAGTTCCCGGATCAGCTGCTCGCCTACAACTGCTCGCCGTCCTTCAACTGGTCCAAGCACCTCTCCCCCGAGGAGATCGCGAAGTTCCAGAAGGAGCTCGGCGCGATGGGCTTCGCCTTCCAGTTCATCACCCTGGCTGGCTTCCACTCCCTCAACTACGGCATGTTCGACCTGGCTCACGGCTACGCTCGCGAGGGCATGACCGCCTTCGTCGACCTGCAGAACCGCGAGTTCCAGGCTGCCGAGGAGCGCGGCTTCACCGCCGTCAAGCACCAGCGCGAGGTGGGCGCCGGCTACTTCGACACCATCGCCACCACCGTCGACCCGAACACCTCCACCGCAGCCCTGAAGGGCTCCACCGAGGAAGCTCAGTTCTAGCACCCAGCACGAACTAGCACGTGAGAGAGGGGAAGCCTTGGGACAAGGTTTCCCCTCTTTCGTCTACCCACAATCCCGCTTGATAAGGAGACCCCCGAGATGCCTTCCCCCATGGCTACGGCTGACATCGCCGACCTCTACGGTGACCAAGAGCAGCTGGCAAGCTGCGACACCCAGTTCTTCAACTACGGCGGCAACACCGCGTTCTGCGGTGAGATTGCCACCATCAAGTGCTTCCAAGACAACGGCCTGGTGAAGAAGACGCTCAACTCCCCCGGCAACGGCCGCGTGCTTGTCATCGACGGCCACGGCGGCCTGCACACGGCGCTCATGGGCGACATGATCGCCCAGGCGGGTGTGGACAACGGCTGGGCCGGGGTTGTCATCAACGGCGCGATTCGTGATTCCGCCGAGGTGGCGAAGATGCCGTTCGGCTGCAAGGCGCTGGGCACCAACCCGCGCAAGTCCGCCAAGGACGGCGCCGGCGAGCTCAACGTCCAGGTGTCCTTCGGCGGCGTGGTCTTCTACCCGGGCCACTTCCTCTACGCCGACGCCGACGGCATCGTGGTCACCGCGGAAGCCATCGACCAGTAACCGACCAGTAAACGACCAGTAGAATCGGGCGGATGCCTGAAGGTCACGTGATTCACCGGCTCGCCGCGCACCTGAATTCGAGGTTCCGCGGCGGGCCGTTGGCTGTTTCCTCGCCGCAGGGCAGGTTCGAGCCCTCGCTTGTCGACGCCTCCGTGCTCACGCTCGCCGAAGCCCACGGCAAGCACCTCTTCCTCGAGTTTTCCACCGGGCACATCATCTACATCCACTTAGGTCTCATCGGCAGCCTGCGCTTCGAACCGGCCGCCGACGTGTGGGGGCAGATCCGCTTGCGCCTCGTGACGGGGGACGAGGCCGCCAACCTGCGCGGGCCGCAGTTTTGCCGCTATGTCTCCCCCGCCGAGATGCAGGGCATCATCGACCGCACGGGGCACGACCCCCTGCGTGACGACGCCGTGCCGGAGGACCTGTACGCGCGGGTGCGGGCGTCGAAACGCGCAATTGGCTCGCTCATGATGGACCAGAAGCTGTTCGCCGGCGTGGGCAACATCTACCGCGCCGAGGCGTTGTTCCGCCAGGGCATCTCCCCCTTCCTGCCCGGCAACCAGCTGGGACGCGCCGAGTTCGATGCCGTGTGGTCTGACCTGGTGGAGCTGATGCGCTACGGGGTTGAGCACGGCCGCATCGACACGGTGCGCGACGAGCACACCCCGGAGGCGATGGGACGCGACCCGCGCAAGGACGATCACGGCGGCGAGGTCTATGTCTACCGGCGAGCCGGCGAGCCGTGCTTCGTGTGCGGCAGTCCCGTGGCAGTGCGCACGGTGGAGGGCCGCAACCTGTTTTGGTGCCCTGGGTGCCAGCAGTAAACTATAACTACAGTGAAAGTCATGCAGAATCTGGCTTACACAGCGCAGCAGATTAGGGCGGCGGAGCAGCCGCTGCTGGACGCCCAGGAACACCCGGACGAGCTGATGCAGTCGGCGGCTCACGCCGTGGCCCAGGTCGCGGAGTCTATGGGTCTGCCCGGCCGAGTGCTCGTCCTCGCGGGCAAGGGTGGCAACGGCGGGGACGCCCTCTACGCCGCCGCCGAGCTGGCCATGTCCGGCCGCGAGGTCGACGCCTGGCCGGTGTTCGGCACGGCTCACGAACGCGCACTTACCGCGTTCCGCAATGCGGGCGGCACGGTGGTTGAGGCGCCTGAGGGGGAGTACGCCCTGGTCATAGACGGTGTCCTCGGCCTCGGCGGCGCAGGTGACCTTCCGGCGCGCATCTTGCGCGCGACTGAGGATGCAACAGTGCTGTCCGTCGACGTGCCCAGCGGAATCGACGCGGACACCGGCCAGCGCGGGGGCAACCACGTAACCGCGGACGTGACCGTCACCTTCGGAGGCTGGCGTCTCGCCCACGCTCTGGCCCCGGAGTGCGGCATCCAGCTGCTCGCCGACATTGGCACCGCGTCGACTTGCCTGCACGACCAGCTGCGGCTTTTCGACGGCACGCCGATCTACCGGGCGTCGGGCACGGATCGCGCGTGGCCGGAGGGGATCAGCGCCCTTGGCCCCGCCGCGGTGCCGAACCCGGAGCCGGGTTTCAACGACGACAAGTACACCGGGGGAGTCGTGGGCATCCGCGCGGGCAGCGGCTCGTACCCGGGCGCGGCGGTCCTGTGCACCGCGGGCGCGGTGACGGCGACCCCGGGCATGGTGCGCTACGCGGGCCCGCAGGCCCTCGAAGTGGTGCGCGCCCACCCGGAGGTCGTGGCAGCCGAGACCCTGGACCAGGCGGGCCGCGTCCAGGCGTGGGTGTTCGGCCCCGGCGCGGGCGCGGACGACGCGGCCAGCCGCGAACTGGAGTGGGTGCTGGGCCAGGACTTGCCCGTGCTTATCGACGCCGACGGGCTCACGTTGTTGGAACAGCACACCCACCTGCGTGATCTCGTGCAACGCAGGGAGACCCCCACTATCATCACGCCCCACGATGGGGAATTCGCGCGGCTGCGTGAAGCGCTGGAGCTGGGCGAATCCAACCGGCTCGCCGAGGCGCGTGAGCTGGCTTCCGCGCTGCAGTGCACGGTGGTGCGCAAGGGCCGGGCGACCATCGTGGCCCACGGGAGCGGTTCCGCGGAGATTATCGACGCGGGCAACTCTTGGGCGGCCACGCCCGGTTCCGGCGACGTGCTGGCCGGAATCATCGGGGCGCGCATGGCGCACGATGGGGCGCAGGACCCGCAGCGCGCCACGGACGGGCTGGCCGCGTCCATCTGCATTCACGGAATGGCGGCCCGGCTGGCGGCGGAGACGCCGTGGGGCGAGGCGCAGACGTCGGCAAGCGTCATCGCCGGGCACGTTCGGGCGGCGACGGCTAGATTGATCGGGTGAGATTCCCCCTGGTTCCGCTGTCCGCGATGAGTTTCGCGGCGTTCGTTTACGTCACTTTCGAGATGTTCGCCGTCGGGCTGATCTTGCCGATGGCGGCGGATCTCGGGGTGACCGAGGGGCGGATCGGCCTGCTCATGACCGTGTACGCGGGCGTCGTGGCCGTGGTGACCATCCCGTTGACGCACGTGACACGGCGTTTCGACCGCACGCCGCTGTTCATGTCCACGCTTGTGTTCCTGCTCATCGGGGTCGTTGCGCAGGCGACTGCGGTGAACTACGCCATGCTGGTGCTCGCCCGCGTCGCAGCGGCGCTGACCCACGGGCTGTTCTGGTCGCTGGTCAACCCGATGGCCGCGCGCCTGGCGGGGCCCGGGCAGACCGGACGCGCCGTGGCGACGGTGTCGCTGGGCTCCACCATGGCGCTCATCGTGGGATCCCCGCTAGCGACGTTCTTCGGCGCGATGATCGGCTGGCGGCAGACAACCTGGATTCTCGGTGCCCTGGTCGTGGCCGCGTTCGTGGTTCTGCAGGTGTCCCTGCCGCACATGGCGGCGGTGCCTGCGGACGGTGCCGGGCGGGCGGAAGGGCAGCGCTCCGCGCTCCCGTCCCTGGTGGTGTTTTTGACGCTGGCGGTCACCGCGCTGTTTACCACGTATACCTACCTCGGGCTGATCGTGGAGCGTACGGCGGGTCCGGCGTGGGTGGCGGCGGGCCTGTCGCTGTACGGCGTCGTGGGAATTGTCGGCGTGCTGTGGGCCGGGCGCCGCGTGGACCGGCGGATGATCCGCCTCAACGTGGCGCCCACGGCCCTGATGGTCGTTGCCGCAGGTATCGGGCTTCTCGCCCTGAGCTTCGAGGGGGCGTCCGCCTCCGGGCTCACCGTGGCCTTCACCGTGGCCTTCATCGTGGTCTTCGGTGTCGGCGCCGGGGCGCTGCCCACGGTGGCGACCACGGTCTTCCTCTTCGCGGGCGGAGCGAACCAGGACCGGGCCTCGGCCTTGTACGTGGTCACCTTCCAAGTCGGCATCGCCGCCGGCTCTGCGCTGGGAGCGGTGGCCGTCGACGGGGGAGTGCTCGCAGGAACGCTGCTGAGCACGGCTGTTCTCGCCGCGGCCGCGGGAGCGGTGCTTGCTCTGTGGTCGCGACCGATTCTGCGGTGAGACGGGCGCGCACCCGATAGGCTTGGGGTATCCGGCCTCGATAGTCTCGATTGTAAGGACGTTGACAATGCGTAGCTCCCGAGTTGCGGGCGCGCTGTGCGCCGCCGCCCTCGCTGTAACTTCTTGCTCAACCACAACGGAGTCCACGGAGCCGACGCAGGTAACCGTCACCTCGACGCTCACGACGGTGGCGCCAACGCCTACGCCAGCGTCGGCCACGAGTCCCGTTTCCTCCAGCTCGGCGTCCTCGACCGCCGCGGCGGCGCAGGAGCAGAGCACCACCGCTAACTTCAACGGCCAGGCAGTCACCATCTGTGCAGTCGGCGACGGATGGGGCATTTCCGAATTGGCGGTAAACGCCAACACCAGCTGTCCGTTCGCCCACAACGTCATTGCTGAGCTGACGTCGGGCGTATCCAGTCTCGAGAACATCCGCGATTACCTTCCTAAGACAGTCACCGCCCACAGTCCGACTACCGGGAAGTCCTACTCCATGGATTGCGCGGATAACGGCGTCGGGATTGTGACCTGCACGGGTGCGGATAACGCGCAGGTCATCTTCCACTAGCTCACCGGCGCCCCGACGAGAGCGGTGACGCGGCCGTCTTTGACTTCCACCACTCTGTCGCGCTCCGAAATGAGGGAGCGGTCGTGGGTGACAAAGGCGCCGGCGATGTTGTTTTCCTCGACCAGTGTGCGCAGCAGCGCGACAATTTCGTGGCTGCGCTCGGAGTCCAGGGCGGCGGTGGGTTCGTCGGCAAGAATGAGCGGGGGCTGACCCATCAGCGCGCGGGCGATGCCGACGCGCTGCCGCTGGCCGCCGGAGAGCTGCTCGATGCGGCGCTCGCCGAGGCCGCCCAGGCCCACGGTCTCGAGCAGTTCGTCGGCGCGCCCAGCGCGGGGTTTGATGCCGC
This sequence comes from Corynebacterium mycetoides, assembly GCF_900103625.1. Lineage (NCBI taxonomy): Bacteria > Bacillati > Actinomycetota > Actinomycetes > Mycobacteriales > Corynebacteriaceae > Corynebacterium > Corynebacterium mycetoides. The sequence goes on from NZ_LT629700.1 coordinate 1,612,563, forward strand.
GCATGTGGTCGGTCACCAGCAGCTGCTCGCGCACGTTGAGGGCCTTGATCAGGTTGGCCTGCTGGAAGATCATGCCGATCTTGTCCAGCCGGACCTTGTCGTTCACGGGGGATCCGCCCACAAGCACCTCGCCGGAATCCGGGATGATCAGGCCCGCCGCGGCGGAGAGCAGGGTGGATTTTCCGGAGCCGGACTCACCGACGATGAAGGTCAGATGGCCAGGGTCGGCGGCGAAGGAGATGTTGTCTAGGGCGGTGAGGGTGCGTTCGCCGTCGGGGAAGGTGACGGTGACGTCGGTCATGGTGAGCATTTAAGCGATACCTCCGAGTGCTTGCTGCGGGTCGATCTTGGTAATGGAGCTGGTGGCCAGCCAGGCGCCGGCCATGCCGAGCACCCACAGGGCGAGCGGCGGGGCGACGACGGTGATCACGTTGAGGGAAAACGGTGCTACCTGCGCGGCAATCGCACCGAGGCCGAGGGCGAGGACGCCTCCGCCGATCACGCCGATGGCGAGGATGAGCGCGGCCTGCCCGAGGGCGTCCTTGCGCAGGTAGGAGCTGGACGCGCCGAGGGCGCGCAGGATGGACAGGTCGCGGGTGCGCTGGATGGTCCACACGGTCAGGAAGGCGATGGTGACCAGCGCCGCGATGGCGTAGAGGAAACCCTGGATGAGTTTCAGTGAGCCCTGCTCCGATCCGTAGGCGGGCAGCGCGTTGAACGACTGCCCCAGGGTGATGCCGGAGTCGTCGCTGTTCAGCAGCACGGTTCCGGCGGCGTCGGTGTGCATCGCGGCCTGCCACGTCTCGGTGGGCACCCACAGGACGGGGGAGTGGGAGTAGTAGAGGTCGTCCGCGACCTCGCCGACGCTTATCGACGCCCCGCCGACGCCGACCTCGTCACCGTCGGTTAATCCGAGCGAGGCGGAGGCGACGGCCTCGTCGCCCATGACTCCGCCGGTGGGGAGCGCGGTGCCCTTCGGCAGGCCGAGTACCGCGGCGGAGATTTCGGTGTCGTCAGCGGTGGTGAGCATTGTCTGGCCGGTGCCCAGGGGCGTGGCGCCCGCCGGGACGTCGCCAAGCGCGATGCGCGAGGTGGAGTACGACGGGTCATCCATGTTGCTGAAGGTGACGGATTGGGGGTCGAGCGCTTCGAGCGCGGAGGTGTTTTGCTTGCCCAGGCCGGCCGTGAGCCCGGTCAGCATGACCACGAGCAGCGTGATCAGCCCGACCACGCCGACGATGAGGCTGAAGCGGCCCAGGGCGCCTTTGATTTCTCTGATTCCTACGAACATGACTCTAAGTGTGGCCGTGAGCAGGGGGTTCCCACATCGCTAGCGCGGTTGAATCTCGCATCAACCGATCGGTGGATCTGGTGCAGCGGGGCACTACGCCGCGGCGTCTGGCGGCGTCCCGTTCCCCCTAAGACCAGATGGGGAAGAGTGAAGGGATTCGGCGGATTTCGGCGCATCTTTCACCGTCCGGTCTTAACCGGAGGGACAGCGCAACACCGGAGCGCAGCCACTCACCTCAACACTCCGTGGCGGACACAGTGCATCGAACCGACGAACTACCCTTGACTTCCGTGAGCAACACCAACCGCATCCTGGCCTTTCTGCGCGTGAGCCTGCACGTGCTCGTCGCCGTCCTGCTGGCAGTCGGCCTCGTCAACGCGCGGGGCAACCTCGCCGCGCTGTGCCTCGGGGCCGTGTTCGCGCTTACCTACCTCGCCGGCACCGTCTACCACAATGAGGGCCGGCCGTATTCTCGGGCGGCGGCGCTGGGCTGGCTCGCGGTGATCACCGCGCTGTGGCTGGGCATGACGCTGCTCTCCTCCTCCTTCGTGTGGCTGGAGTTTCCGCTGGTGATCCTGGTCAGCTACGTGCTGCCCGTGGGCCCGGGGCTCGTCGTTTCGGCGGGTATCCTCGCGTTCACCCTGTCGGTAACGTGGCCGATGAGCGGGGTCGGCGGCCTCATCGGGCCGTCAATAGGCACCGCGGTGGCGCTCCTCATCGTCCACTCCTACACAGCGCTGCGCAGCGAAACGGAGCACTACAAGCAGCTCGTGGTGGACCTGCAGGCGGCGCAGATGGAGCTCGCCGCCGCCGAGCACGAGGCGGGCGTGGCCGCGGAGCGCTCGAGGCTCTCGCGGGAGGTGCACGACACCATCGCCCAGGGCCTGAGCTCCATCGTGCTGCTCGGTCGCGCGCTGGACAAGCAGCTGGACGACCCGGTGAAAGCCCGCGCGACGCTGGACACCATCCGCGCGACCGCCACGGACAACCTCGCCGAGGCGCGCCGCATTGTCACGGGCAACGCGGGGTCGACGGAACCGTTGCCGGTGCGTGTCCAGCGCCTCGCCCGCGCCGCCGAGGAGCGCCAGCGCGCGCTCGGCACCGAGCTGAGCGTTCGCGTGAGCGCCGTCGGCCTGCCCGAACCCGCCGCGGGCGTGGTCGAGAGCGTGGTGCGCGAGGGCTTGAGCAACATCGTGCGCCACGCCGGCGCGACGGAGGCGGTAGTCACCGTGGATACGCTGGGCACGCAGGCGACCGTGGACGTGTACGACAACGGCCGCGGCATCACCGGCCCGGAGGGTTACGGCCTGCGCGGCCTGCGCGCCCGCGTGGCCGAGGCCGGGGGAGAATTGACCATCGAAGGAAACGTGCTCGCCGCTACCGTGCCCCTACAAGGAGGGCTCTCATGATCCGCGTCATGCTTATTGACGACCACCCCGTCGTCCGCGCCGGACTGCGCGCCGTACTGGACTCCTTCGGCGACATCGAGGTCGTCGCCGAAAGCTCCTCGGGCGTGGCGGTGGAGACCATGCCCGAGGGAATCGACCTGGTGGTCACCGATATCCAGATGCCCGACGTGGACGGCATCGAGGTCACGCGCCGCCTCGCCGCGGCGGGCGGGCCTCCGGTGCTCATCTTGACCACCTACGACACGCAGGCCGACGTGCTCGCCGCCGTAGAGGTCGGGGCGCTGGGCTACATGCTCAAAGACGCCCCCGAGCACGAGCTGCACGACGCGATTGTGGGAGCGGCCGCCGGCAGGCGCGTGATGTCCCCGCAGATCGCGAGCGTGCTCGCGGAGCGCGTCATGCATCCCGACCAGGCGCTGTCCAACCGGGAGATCGAGATCCTCCAGGCGCTGCAAACGGGCAAATCCAACCGGGAGATCGCGTCCTCGCTGTTCATTTCCGAGGCGACGGTGAAAACCCACCTGATCCACATCTATTCCAAACTGGGGGTGGACAACCGGACTGCGGCCGTCGATAAGGCTCGCGAGAGGCGGATTATCTAGGCTGTCACCCATGACTTCCATTACCGTCGTGGGCTCCATCAACGCCGATCTGTTCGTGCTCGTGGAGCGCCACCCGCTGCCGGGGGAGACTCTGCTGGGCCGCGACGGCGGCATCTCCGCCGGTGGAAAGGGCGCCAACCAGGCCGTGGCGGCCGCGAACCTGGGTGCGACGGTGCGCATGGTCGGCGCGGTGGGAACCGACGCCTACGCTGCCCCGGCAACTGAGTTTTTGAGCGCCGCGGGCGTGGACATGAGCGATGTCGCGACGGTGGAGGGCTCGACGGGTCTTGCGGTTATCACGGTGTCCGAGAGCGGAGAGAACACCATCGTGGTCGTCGGCGGCGCCAACACAGCCGTCGACGGCGACTTCGTGGCGTCGCGACGCGAGGCAGTGGAGTCCGCCGGCATCGTCCTGCTCCAGGGAGAGATCCCCGCCTCCGGGTTCTCCGCGGCGGTCCGCTTGGCGACGGGCCGCGTGGTGGTCAACCTCGCCCCCGTCATCGAGGTGGAGCGCGCCGACCTTCTCGCGGCCGATCCCCTCGTGGCCAACGAACACGAGGCCGGCCTCATCCTCGCCCAGCTCGGCGTCGCCGACGTCCCAGCCAGCGAGGAGGCCATGGCCAGCGCCTTGACCGAGCTCGGCTTCGCCTCCGTGGTGCTCACGCGCGGCGCCCGCGGCGCTGTCGTCGCGGAGGGCGATCAGCTCACGCCCATCCCCACCCCGTCGGTCGACGCCGTGGATTCCACGGGGGCGGGCGACGCGTTCGTGGGCGCGCTCGTGCACCGGCTCGCCGAGGGCGACACTCTAGTAGCCGCCGCGCGCTACGCCGCCCGGGTGGGGGCCTTTTCCGCTACTCGACGCGGCGCCCAGGGGTCCTACCCGTCGTCCACCGACGCGTTGCCGGACGTCGATTAGCTGCCGGGCTGCGCCTTCTCGGCCTCGGCCGGGGTGAGCAGCAGCAAGAAGACGAGCCCGACGGTCGCGCACCCGCCGATGCTGAGCGCCATCGCGACCATATGGTTGGCGCCGAGGGCAACAAGCGGGGGAACGGCGCCGGCGACGACGAATTGGAAGAACCCCATGGCGCTGCCCGCCCCCGTGCCGATGTCGCGCACGACCTCCACAGCGAGGGCGGTCGCGTTCGCCATGACAAACCCGGACATGAGCGACAACACCGCCATGGTGGGAACGGCAACGGCAAGCGTCGGGGAGGTGAGCGCCTGGAGGAGGAGGAATGCGCCGGCGAGCGCGTAGACAAGCAGGGCGACAAGAAGGGCCCGGCGCGGGTGAACGAAGGCCACCACGCGCATGTTCGCGGCGTTGGACAGGGGCAGAAGCAGCGCCATGGCGCCGAAGACGAGCGCGTAGGCGGTCGGGGAGAGCCCCAGTTGCTCCTGGAGGACCAGGGGTGAGGCCGCGATGTAGGAAAAGAGGGATCCGAAGCCCAGACCGGAGGCGGCCATGTATCCGACGAACGCGGGGCGCCGCAGGCAGCGGCCGATGCGGGGGAACAGCCCGTAAAGTGCCCGTTCCGAGCGGCGCTCGGGCGGCAGCGTCTCGGGCAGGAGTACAACCGCGACGAGGATCTGGACCAGGTTGACGGCGGCGATCGTCCAGAAGATGCCGCGCCACCCCACGGCCGGCAGCAATATCCCGCCGAGCACCGGCGCGATCGCCGGAACGAATCCCGTGATCGCCAGCAGCGCGGACAACATCTTCGCCGCCTCCCGGCCGCGCGCGACGTCGGGCACGATCGCGCGGGAGACCACGATGCACGTTCCCCCCGCCAAGCCCTGGAGCAGGCGCGCGGCAACGAGCAGCTCAATCGACGGCGCCGCGGCGCACATAATGGACGCGGCGAGGAATGTCACCGACGCCACGAAGATCGGGCGCCTGCGCCCGGTGCTGTCGGATACCGCGCCGAACAGCAGGTTGCCCACCGCCATGCCGAGCACGAATGCCGTAATGGTCAGCTGCGCCGCCGCCGGGGTTGTGCCCAAGATCCTCCTGCAGCGTCGGCAGGCCGGGCAGATACATGTCAATCCCCAGCGGTCCAGAGGCGCTCAGCAGCGCGATAGTGGCGAGCAGGCCGCCGGTCATTGTGTTCATTGGTCCACTTGTACCCGGTTTGTCGGTGCTGGCAAAATGTATTCTGGCGCCGTGAGCAACGTGGAGCGGGAACCGTCCGAGTACGTGTTGGAAACGGGAGGGGGCGCCAACCCGGACGGGCACCGCCCGGGGGTGGACGTGGAAATCATCACCGCCCGCGAGGTGCCGCTCGGCGGTCCGCGTGCGATGACGGTGCGCCGCACGCTGCCGCAGCGGCAGCGCTCGCTCATCGGCGCGTGGTGTTTCGTGGACCACTACGGCCCCGACGACGTCTCCGTCACCGGCGGCATGGACGTCGCCCCGCACCCGCACACCGGGCTGCAGACGGTGTCGTGGCTGTTTGAGGGGGAGATCCAGCACATCGACTCCGGCGGCAACCGCGGGCTCGTCCTGCCCGCCGAAATCAACCTCATGACCTCCGGCGACGGCATCTGCCACTCCGAGACCTCCACCCCCGACACCACCGTCCTCCACGGCGTGCAGCTCTAGCTCGCCCTGCCCGACCACGCCCGCTCGAGCGCGCCGCGGCAGTTCGACCACTACGCCCCCGAGCCGATTTCGCTTGGCGACGCCTCCACCGCCCACGTATTCATCGGATCGCTGCTGGGCGTGGCCAGCCCGATTGAGACATTCACCCCGCTGGTTAGGGCGCAGTTCCGTCTCGCCCCGGGGCGCAGCGCGACCTTTGCCGTCGATCCCGCTTTCGAGCACGGTGTGCTGGCGGACAGCGAGGGGCTGGCGCTGGAGGGGGTTGCCATCCCGCGTGCCGCCATCGGTTACACCGGCGTGGGTGCGGCCGAGCTCACGCTGGCCAACACCTCCGACTCCGAGGCCCTCGCCGTGCTCATCGGCGGCGAGCCG